>NZ_CP028475.1:1304285-1630356 GCF_003047105.1 Celeribacter baekdonensis | reverse complement strand
CGCCCGTAGCGGCCCGGATCTGCGGCTTCAAAGCCCAGCACCACCACGTCATGGCTGTTGCGCGCCTCCGCCATGCGCAAAATCGTTTCTTCCGAGACAAACGGCGTGTCGCCATAGAGGATAAACACGTCGCCCTCGAACCCGACCAAGGCCTCTTTCGCCTGCAATACCGCATGGGCGGTGCCGAGCTGTTCGTCTTGGCGCGCGATGAGGATGTCCTCGTTGATTTTATGTGCTTCTCGGGCGACCTGATCGCCGCCGTGCCCAACCACGACCACCGTCCGTGCGGGGTCCAATGCGGAACCTGAGGCCAGCGCATGGGCAAACATCGGCGCGTTGCCGATGGGGTGCAACACTTTGGGGAGGTCGGAGTTCATCCGCGTGCCTTGGCCTGCGGCCAATAGAATGAGGGCTGTGGCCATGTGTTCGGTCCCGATCTGCTCTTTTCTTTATCTGTCTGTCGTTTTACCCATGGGGCGCAGGGCCGCAAGGGCCAGTTGCGGTGAAACCGCTTCACTTATTTTGACGTCACATTACAGCGATGCGCGACAGTTTGCCAAAATGGTGTGAACAGGTCGGGATCGCGAGAGCAAAAGAGACACAGGGAGAGACCATGCGCACGGTGATTTTCGATCTCGATGGCACATTGGCGGACACCTCCGCCGACCTGATCGCCTCCGCCAATGCCTGTTTTCGCGGGCTTGGTTATGGCGATGTGTTGGACCCGGTCGCGGACGCGTCCACCGCCTTTCATGGCGGACGCGCGATGTTGACGCTTGGGTTCTCGAAGGTGCAGCCGGGGTTTTCCGAGGCCGACGTGATGGCGCAATATCCGCTTTTGCTCGCGGCATATGGCGAGGCGATTGACGTCCACACACAGCTTTATCCCGGTGCAGTTTCTGCGATTGAGGGTTTGAAATCAAAGGGCTACGCGGTGGGCATCTGCACCAACAAGCCCGAAGATCTGGCCGATCGGTTGCTCACCCGTTTGGGCGTGCGCGATTTGTTTGCCTCGATGATTGGGGCCAAAACCGTGGGCGTTTCAAAGCCCGATCCCAAACCCTATCTGGCCGCAGTGGCAGAGGCGGGAGGGGTCTTGGCGCAGAGCTTTTTGGTCGGCGATACCGACACGGACCGCAAAACGGCGCGGGCGGCGGGCGTGCCCTGCGCGTTGGTGACCTTTGGCCCGGATGGCGAGGGCGTGCGTGATTTGTCCCCCGAGGCGCTGCTGCACCATTATGATGATCTGGCCCGTGTGACACAGGAGTTGATCGGATGACATCTGAGGTCTTTACCGGAAATTTCACACAACAAGAGCCGATCCCGGAGGCGGCGATTGCGGCCGCGGTGGCAGTGATGCGCTCGGGGCGGCTACATCGTTACAACACTTTGCCGGGGGAAAAAGGCGAAGTGGCGCTTTTGGAGGAGGAGTTCGCCGCCCTCACGGGGGCGAACTATTGCCTCGCCGTGGCCTCGGGGGGCTATGCGTTGGGCTGTGCTTTGCGTGCGCTAGAGGTCCAGCCGGGCGAGCCGGTTTTGACGAATGCCTTCACCTTGGCCCCTGTGCCCGGAGCGATTGCCTCTGTCGGGGCGCGTCCGGTGTTTGTCGGCGTGACTGAGGGGCTGGTGATTGATCTCGATGATCTTCAGGTGAAAATCTCGGAAACCGGGGCCAAGGTCCTGATGCTGTCGCATATGCGCGGTCACATCGCCGATATGGATGCGTTGATGTATATTTGTAATGGCGCAGGCGTGGCGGTGATTGAAGATTGCGCACATACGATGGGCGCGGCTTGGGACGGGGTGCCCTCGGGGCGGCACGGGATCATCGGCTGCTATTCGACCCAGACCTATAAACACATCAATTCGGGGGAGGGTGGGTTGCTTGTCACCGATGAGGATGAGGTGGCCGCACGGGCCATCATGTTGTCCGGTTCGTACATGTTATACGCCAAACATACCGCTGCTCCGCCGCCTGAGATGTTCGAAAAGGTCAAGTATGACACGCCGAATGTGTCGGGCCGGATGGACCATTTGCGGGCGGCGATCCTGCGGGTGCAGTTGCAAAACCTGACCTCTCAGGTGGACAATTGGACCGCGCGCTACCGGGTGGTTGAGGAGGGGCTGGCGGACGTGCCGGGGCTGACGCGGATTGTGCGACCGCAACAAGAACGCTTTGTTGGCTCGTCGATTCAGTTCTTATTGCTCGATTGGTCGGATGCCAAAATCGAAGCGGTGGTGACGGGATGCGGCAAGCGCGGTGTGGATTTGAAATGGTTTGGCGCAGCGGAGCCGGTGGCCTTTACCTCGCGTTATGATTCATGGCGCTACGCCGATCCGCAGCCCTTGCCCGACAGTGACCGGGTGCTGCGGGCGATTGTCGATATGCGTCTGCCTTTGACCTTTTCGCTTGAGGATTGTGCGATGCTGGCGCGGATCATTCGCGATGAGGTGGCGACGGTCGCGCAACGCGCCTAGGCGATCACACCATATATAGACGGGAGTCCCAGCATATAGACGGGAGTCCCAGCGTCTTCTGGAGCAGGCGAGGCCTCATGTCCGAGTGAAATGATAAGATAACGCGCTTCGAATCGCGTTAAAGCTGAATTTCACGGCACAATCCGCTCCAAGTCGCATTTCGGCCAAAAAAACTTGCCAGCGGCCTCGAAACAAAGGGCTTTCTCCACCTCGGTTCGGTTGACCCCTCTGCCACAGAGGGCTAAACCACGACAAGCTAGCATTGCCGCGCGCCCAAGGTCGCTTCTGTTTCAAAGACCCGCACGCGCGCCTATCAAGGAGCCGCACGTGGACGTTTTGCTTCGGGACTACCTCCCCATCGTCATCTTCCTTGGCCTCGCCATTGCGCTGGGTCTTGTGTTTATCTTCGCCGCCCTCATCATTGCCGTACGCAACCCGGACCCGGAAAAGGTGTCGGCCTATGAATGTGGCTTTAACGCCTTTGACGACGCGCGGATGAAGTTCGACGTCAGGTTCTACCTCGTGTCGATCCTGTTCATCATTTTCGACCTCGAAATCGCCTTTCTCTTTCCTTGGGCTGTCGCCTTTAAGGACCTGAGCATGACCGGGTTTTGGTCGATGATGGTGTTCTTGGGCGTTCTGACCGTGGGCTTTGCCTACGAATGGAAGAAAGGGGCGCTGGAATGGGCGTGATGACCTCTGCAAATACAGCCGGTGTGGACAAAGAGAATTCCACCCAAGTGCTGAACAAAGAGCTTCAGGACAAAGGCTTTCTGTTGACCTCGACCGAGGACCTCATCAACTGGGCGCGCACCGGCTCGCTGCACTGGATGACCTTCGGTTTGGCCTGTTGCGCCGTTGAGATGATGCACACCTCGATGCCGCGGTATGATCTTGAGCGTTACGGCACTGCGCCGCGTGCCTCTCCGCGTCAGTCTGATTTGATGATCGTTGCGGGCACTTTGACCAACAAGATGGCTCCGGCCCTGCGCAAGGTGTATGACCAGATGCCAGAACCGCGCTATGTGATCTCCATGGGCTCCTGTGCCAATGGCGGTGGCTATTATCACTACAGTTATTCGGTTGTGCGTGGCTGTGACCGCATCGTGCCTGTCGACATCTATGTCCCGGGCTGCCCGCCGACCGCTGAGGCGTTGATGTACGGCATCCTTCAGTTGCAACGCAAAATGCGCCGCACTGGCACGATTGCGCGCTAAGGAGATTGATGATGAGCGAAGCCCTTCAAGAACTCGGCGCCCATATTGAATTCAAACGCCCGGACGATGTGATTTCGACCGAGCTGGCGTTTGGCGAGCTGACGGTGACCGTGACCCCGGCGGGGATTGTGGATTTCGTGGAGTTTCTGCAACTCGACGGCACCTGTAAATTCTCCACGCTGGTGGATATCACAGCGGTGGATCACCCAAGCCGCGACACGCGGTTTGATGTGGTCTATCATTTCCTGTCGATGTACCAAAACCACCGCATTCGGATCAAAACCGCCGTGCGCGAAGATGAGACGATCCCCTCGATCATCACCGTTCACCCCTCTGCCGGTTGGTTTGAGCGCGAAGTCTTCGATATGTTCGGGATTATTTTCTCCGGCCACCCGGATTTGCGGCGCTTGCTGACGGATTACGGGTTCCGTGGATTCCCGCTGCGCAAGGATTTCCCGACCACGGGCTACACCGAAGTGCGCTATGACGACGAGTTGAAACGTGTGGTCTATGAGCCGGTGTCTTTGGTTCAGGAATACCGCCAGTTTGACAACCTGTCTCCGTGGGAAGGGGCCAAATACATCCTCCCCGGTGACGAGAAGGGAGCGTAAGCCCTGTGAGCGACGATCCGGCCATCTTGATTTGTGTGGGTGCGACCAAAGCGGGCACAAGCTCGCTTTACCGCTATCTGCATGATCACCCGGATTGTCACATGCGGTCGATCAAAGAAATCCACTATTTCGATACGGTGGATTTCGAAGATTACGAGCATCAATTTGACGTGCTGGCGCGGCTTCGGTCCTCGATCCTAGAACGCCAAGAGGTGGCTCAGGCCAATGGCAACGCTTGGAAAGTTGGCAATCTGCAACGCCAGCTTGATGATGTTGCTGAAATGGTGCGGGTGCTCAAGCGCGGACAGGACGGGGTCTCAGACTATCTGTTCTATCTGCTCGATGGGGCGGATGGCAAAAAACTGGTGGGGGACATCACGCCGGGCTATTGCCTTTTGTCCGAAGACCGTTTGCGCCAGATGGCACATATGACCCCTGATGTGCGCTTTTTGTTTCTGATGCGCGATCCTGTGGACCGGCTATGGAGCCACGTGCGGATGCAAGCGGCCCGACAGCGGCGCCAAGGCGAAGAGGTGGCGGTCAAGGCCAAGCGGATCATGAACCGTGTGGTCAATCGCGATCTGGAAAAACACATTGCTCCACGCGGCGACTACGTCGGTATCGTGGAAAGACTGAAACGGGCGGTGCCGGAGGACAAGCTCCTGATTGGCTTCACCGAAGACGTGATGACGGGGCAGGGGCTGACGGATCTGTGTCGGTTCTTAGGCATCTCTGCCGCTCCGATCGAACAAGAACCCCATGCCCATGAGGGTGTGAAATTGAAACTGAGTGACAAACAGCGGCGTGAAGCGGCGGAATTTTTGGCCCCGCAATACGCCTATGTGGAAAAGACATTTGGCCCGCTGCCTTCCCGGTGGCAGGCGAATATGGCGAGGATCTGAATGATGGACGGCGACATCCGGCAAAATACCTATGATGATGGTTCGCGGGACGCCCAACCGGGCGAACAAAAGATCCGCAATTTCAACATCAACTTTGGCCCCCAACACCCGGCTGCGCACGGCGTGTTGCGAATGGTGCTTGAGCTTGATGGTGAGATTGTGGAACGCGCCGATCCGCATATCGGTCTGCTTCACCGTGGCACTGAAAAGCTGATGGAAAGCCGCACCTATTTGCAAAACCTGCCGTATCTCGACCGCCTCGACTATGTGGCGCCGATGAATCAGGAACATGCATGGTGTTTGGCGATCGAGAAACTCGCGGGCGTTGAAATCACCCGCCGCGCCTCGCTCATCCGCGTGCTCTATTCCGAGATCGGCCGTGTGCTCAACCACCTGTTGAACACCACCACAGGCGCGATGGATGTGGGGGCTCTGACGCCGCCGCTTTGGGGCTTTGAAGAGCGCGAAAAGTTGATGATTTTCTATGAACGGGCCTGTGGCGCGCGTCTGCACTCGGCCTATTTCCGGCCCGGTGGTGTGCACCAAGACCTGCCGCCAGATCTTTTGGCGGACATCGACGCCTGGGCGGATCATTTCCCGAAAATCTTGGACGACATCCATTATCTGCTGACTGAAAATCGGATTTTCAAACAGCGGACCGTGGATATTGGTGTGATCTCGGAACAAGAGGCGCTGGATTGGGGTTTTTCGGGCGTGATGGTGCGCGGCTCTGGCATGGCATGGGATTTGCGCCGGGCACAGCCTTATGAATGCTATGATGAGTTCGATTTTCAAATTCCGGTCGGCACCAATGGCGATTGCTATGACCGTTACCTGTGCCGGATGCAGGAAATGTACGAGTCGACCAAGATCATCAAACAAGCGGTGGCTCTGTTGGCCTTGCCGGAAAACCAAGGCGATGTCTTGGCCCGTGGCAAGCTGACCCCGCCGAAGCGGGCGGATATGAAAACCTCGATGGAGGCGCTCATCCACCACTTCAAACTTTACACCGAGGGTTTCAAATTGCCCGAGGGCGAAGTCTACGCCGCCGTCGAAGCGCCCAAAGGCGAATTTGGCGTCTATATGGTTTCGGACGGCACCAACAAACCCTACCGCGCCAAACTGCGCGCGCCGGGCTTTCTTCACTTGCAGGCGATGGATCACATGGCGAAAGGTCACCAACTGGCCGACGTCTCCGCCCTCATCGCCACCATGGACATCGTGTTTGGGGAGGTCGACCGCTAATGCTGCGCCGTCTTTATCATGAACAACCGGCCTCTTTCGAATTCACCCCGGCAAACCTTGCCTGGGCCGAGGGTCAAATCGCAAAATACCCCGAAGGGCGTCAGGCGTCTGCGGTCATCCCGCTGTTGTGGCGGGCGCAGGAACAGACCGGTTGGTTGACCAAACCGGCGCTGGAAACGGTCGCGGATATGTTGGGCATGCCCTACATCCGCGTGCTCGAAGTGGCGACCTTCTATTTCATGTTCCAACTCGCGCCTGTCGGCTCAGTGGCGCATATTCAGGTTTGCGGCACCACCACTTGTATGATTTGTGGCTCCGGCGACATCATCTCGGTGTGCAAAGAGAAAATCTCTCCGACGCCGCACACGGTCTCTGCCGATGGCAAGTTTTCGTGGGAAGAGGTCGAATGTCTGGGCGCCTGCGCCAACGCGCCGATGGCCCAGATCGGCAAAGATTACTACGAGGACCTGACCGCCGAGACCTTCTCCAAGCTTCTGGACGATATGGCGGCGGGCAATGTGCCGCTTCCGGGCTCGCAAATCGGTCGTTTTTCATCCGAGCCAGCGGGCGATTTGGTGAGCTTGGCTGAGTACAAAGGCACGGGCGCACAGTATAATGGCTCCGTGCAGCGTGCGGTTGACATTGGCGATACGATCAAACGCATCGACGGCACCGAAGTGCCGCTTTTGACGCCTTGGATTTCCAAAGGCGGATCAAAGCCGACCCCGCCGAAACCCGCAGCCCCGGCGAAATCCGCCGTGCAACAGGCGGCAGAAGCGAAAAAGGCGGCTCCGAAAGCTGCGCCAAAGGCGGTTGCACCTAAAGTTGACGCCGCTGCGGCAGATGCGCCCGCGCAAAAGAAACCCCGCACCATGAAAGCCCCGCGCAAAGCTGGGGCCGATGATCTCAAGATGCTCAAAGGTGTGGGCCCGAAATTGGAAGAAACGTTGAATGCCATGGGATTCTGGCACTTCGACCAAATTGCCAAATGGACTGCTGAGGAAATTGGATGGGTCGATGAAAACCTGAAATTCAAAGGCCGCATTGCGCGTGACGGTTGGGTCGATCAAGCCAAGATTTTGGCGGCAGGCGGCAGCACCGAGTTTTCCAAACGCGCCAAATACGATTGACCTCAGAGGCCAAAAGGCCCGCATGGTCTTGAATCAACAGGGATTTAAAGGAGCGACGCGATGACTGAGACGAATTCGGGGAAGACCCTTAAGATTGCGCTGATCTCAGCCATCGTGGGTGTTTTGGCCTTTTTGGCTCTGTTGGGACTTGCGGGATATTCCACGCCGGCCTCTTTGATCGTTGGTGTTCTTGTGGCTCTTTTGGTGGCGATCCTGTTGTGGATTGGGTGGTACGAAGACACCGCATCGGTGAGTTCCGAGGACAACGGCCACCCGGAGGCGGATGTGACGGCTTCTGGCCTGATGGCCACGACGTCGATTGGTGACGAACCGATGTCTGCGGCACCTGAGATTGCAACGGAGCATCACGCGGCCGATACGCGCGAAGTGCGCTCTGCGGCGGCGGCGATCTCTGAGCGGGCGATGCCTGTGGCGGATGAGCCTGCCGAGGTGGTCGAAGAGCTGGCAGAGCCGGTTGCGGAGGTTGTGGCAGAGCCGGTTGCGCAGACGGTGGTTGTTGACGTCGCGGATGATCTCAAAGAGATCAAAGGCGTGGGACCGAAGATCGAGGTGCAGCTGCATGAGCGCGGCATCGTGACCTTCGCCCAAGTTGCGGCCCTGAGTGCCACCGAGATCGAAGATCTTGGCGCAGCGCTGAAAGGCACCTCGGCGGCGCAGTTGAGCAAATGGGCCGAACAGGCCAAAATCCTTGCCGCAGGCGGCGAGACAGAGTTTTCAAAACGCGTCCAAAAGGGCGACGTCTACTAAGGAAGAAAAATGGCCCCCGATAAGGACCAAGCATTGGCGAAGAAGGCACGGATGGTCTCCGTGGTGATCGCTGTGACGATGCTGGTGTGGCTCGGGGCGCAATGGTTGGGTGGGAAACTCGCAATGCAGACGCGTTTCGTGTTTCTCCTCGACCTTGCAGCGCTCGCGGCATTTGTCTGGGCGTTTGTGGTGATTTATCAGATCTGGCGCGACCGGCGTCAGCAGGACTGAAGGGACGAGAGCTATGCTCAAGGATCAGGATCGGATCTTTACCAACCTCTACGGCATGAATGACCGTAGCCTTGCGGGTGCGCAAAAGCGCGGCCACTGGGATGGCACGGCTGGCATCATGGCCAATGGCCGGGATTGGATCATCGACCAGATGAAGGCCTCTGGCCTGCGGGGTCGTGGCGGTGCGGGCTTTCCGACCGGTTTGAAATGGTCGTTTATGCCGAAAGAGACCGATGGGCGTCCGGCCTATCTGGTCATCAACGCCGATGAATCCGAACCCGCGACCTGTAAAGACCGCGAGATCATGCGCCACGACCCGCACACGCTGATCGAAGGTGCGCTGATCGCTGGTTTCGCCATGGGTGCCTGTGCCGCTTACATCTACATTCGCGGTGAATATATCCGCGAAAAAGAAGCACTTCAGGCGGCGATTGACGAGGCGTATGATGCCGGTCTGATCGGGCGCAACGCCTGCAAATCCGGCTATGATTTCGACGTCTATCTGCACCACGGGGCAGGGGCCTATATTTGCGGTGAAGAAACCGCCTTGCTCGAAAGCCTTGAGGGCAAAAAGGGCATGCCGCGGATGAAACCGCCGTTCCCGGCGGGTGCGGGTCTTTATGGTTGCCCGACCACGGTGAACAACGTCGAATCCATCGCCGTTGTCCCGACTATTCTGCGGCGTGGCGCGGAGTGGTTCTCGTCCTTTGGGCGTCCGAACAACGTCGGCACTAAATTGTTTGCCCTCACCGGCCACGTCAACACGCCTTGCGTGTTCGAGGACTCCATGTCCATGCCAGTGCGTGAATTGATCGAACGTCACGGCGGCGGCATTCGCGGCGGCTGGGACAATCTCAAAGCCATCATTCCGGGGGGGCGTCTTGCCCGATCTTGCCAAAAGAGGCACTGGAAGATGCGATCATGGATTTCGACTGGATGCGGGAGAACAAATCCTCCTTCGGCACCGGCTGTATGATCATCATGGACAACTCCGTCGATGTGGTCAAAGCCGTGTGGCGTCTGGCGTCGTTCTTTAAACACGAAAGCTGTGGCCAATGTACGCCGTGCCGCGAAGGCACCGGTTGGATGATGCGCGTCATGGATCGTTTGGTCACGGGCGATGCGGAGATCGAAGAGATCGACATGTTGCTTGATGTGACCAAACAGGTCGAAGGCCACACCATCTGTGCGCTGGGTGACGCTGCCGCTTGGCCAATCCAGGGTCTCATCCGCCATTACCGTGAAGAGATCGAAGACCGTATCAAAGCCAAGAAAACCGGGCGCATGGGCGCCATGGCGGCTGAGTAATTCCGGACTGAAGGGCAACCATGAACAGCACCCATCATATCGCAGAACTCAACGTTGGACGCCTCCTCGCGTCCACCGATGATCCGCGTGTGGCGGAGTTCATGGGCGCGCTGGACCGGATCAACGGGCTTGGCAAACGCATGCCGGGGTTCGTGTGGATGATGGAGGGCTCGGGCGAACCGGGCACTGGCAACACCGAAAACGCCATTGGCGGAGACGCGCAATTCGTTTCCAACCTGACCGTGTGGGAAGATGTCCAGTCTTTGGAAAACTTCGTCTTTAATACTGTCCACAAACAGTTTTATGACCGCCGTCAAGAGTGGTTTGAGATCATGGGCAAGCAGCATTTTGTGATGTGGTTTGTCGAGAAAGGGCATCAGCCCACATTGGATGAGGCGCTCGAACGCCTTGCCTACAAAGACACACATGGGGACAGCGATCACGCCTTTGGCTGGTCGTATCTGACGGAGGCCACGCTTTTCAAAACGAAAAGCTGTCGGCCCATAGCTGCGGAGTAACCCTATGACATCTTTCAAACATATCGTCCTTGCACTGGTCCTTCTTTCGGGACCTGTCGCCGCCGCCGATTTGCCACCTCTGCGGGAGGTCAAAGAGATCGACCAAAACATGCTTTGGGCCGGGCTCGCGATTGAGGTTGCGGATGAATGCCCGACCCTTGACGTGAAGAAAATGAAAGGCCTGTCCTTTCTGTGGGGGCTGAAAAACAAAGCCTCTGCCTTGGGGTATTCGGACGATGAAATTCGCGCCTATGTCGATAGCGATGCCGAAGAGGCGCGCATTCGCAAACTGGGTACGGCCTATATCCGGGCCTCCGGCTTTGATCCCAAGACACCGGAGGGGCTTTGTGCTTTTGGTGCGGCGGAGATCGCACGCGGCTCGATCATCGGCTCTTTCTTGAAAGATAAATCATGAGCGCGCGTTTGACATATAGCGCCGCTGTGGTCGCGATGACGCTTTTGGCCGCGCCCGCTATGGCGCAGGGAAAGCTGATCACCGAGGACGCCGTGATCAAAGAGATCATGGTTCAGTCGCTGATTTCGACCCGTTTGATTTCAGAGTGTGACACGATTGCGCCGCGCAAGACGCAGCTTAAAAAACAGACGGCTGACATGGTCGCCTATATCGACGAGACCGGGTATGGCTCGGCTCAAATCATTTTGCTGCGTGACGAATCCTATCTCGCGCAGCTGGCACAAGCGGCGGACGACATGTTGTCGGCGCGCGGTGTCGATCCTAACAATACGAAGGCGCTCTGTGCCTTTGGAACAGCTGAGATTGCCGACAAGACAGCGCTTGGCAAACTCATGAAAAACAGGTGATTAGAACATGGCAGATACGCGCAAAATCATCATTGACGGGACCGAGATCGAGGTCGATCCGCGCCTGACACTGCTTCAGGCCTGCGAACAGGCTGGTGTCGAAGTGCCGCGGTTTTGCTACCACGAACGGCTCTCTATTGCGGGCAACTGCCGCATGTGTCTGGTCGAAGTGGTCGGCGGCCCGCCGAAACCGGCCGCAAGTTGCGCGATGCAGGTCAAAGATTTGCGTCCGGGACCGGAGGGCGCGCCGCCCGTGGTGAAAACCAATTCGCCGATGGTCAAAAAGGCCCGCGAAGGCGTGATGGAATTCCTGTTGATCAACCACCCGCTTGATTGTCCGATTTGCGACCAAGGCGGCGAATGCGATTTGCAGGACCAAGCCATGGCCTATGGTGTTGATTTCTCGCGCTACCGCGAACCGAAACGCGCGACCGAAGATTTGGATCTCGGTCCGCTTGTCGCGACCACAATGACCCGCTGCATTTCCTGCACCCGCTGTGTGCGCTTCACGACCGAGGTCGCGGGCATCACCCAGATGGGCCAAACCGGGCGCGGCGAAGATGCCGAAATTACCTCTTATCTGAATGAAACGCTGGTTTCGAACCTTCAGGGCAACATCATTGATCTGTGCCCGGTCGGCGCGCTGACCTCGAAACCTTACGCCTTCACCGCCCGCCCGTGGGAATTGACCAAGACCGAAACCATCGACGTGATGGATGCGCTTGGCTCCAACATCCGGGTGGACACCAAAGGCCGCGAAGTGATGCGCATCCTGCCGCGCAATCATGATGGCGTGAATGAGGAGTGGATTTCCGACAAGACCCGTTTCGTCTGGGACGGTCTGCGTCGTCAGCGTTTGGACACGCCGTACATCCGTGAAAACGGCAAGCTGCGCAAAGCCACTTGGGCTGAGGCGCTCTCTGCCGCTGCCGCGGGTCTCAAGGGTAAAAAAGTCACCGCTTTGGTGGGCGATTTGGCCCCGGTTGAGGCGGTTTTCGCGCTCAAACAGATGATTGAAGGCCTCGGTGGGTCGATTGAATGCCGCATTGATGGCGCGAAACTGCCGAGCGGCAATCGCTCCGCCTATGCTGGCACCGCGACGATCGCTGACATTGATGATGCGAAATTCATCCAACTCATCGGCACCAACCCGCGCGACGAAGCGCCGGTGCTGAACGCGCGTCTGCGCCGTGCTTGGGCCAATGGGGCCAATATCGGTCTGGTTGGCGAAGCCGTTGATCTCACCTATAAATATGCCCATGTCGGCACGGATCGTGCGGCTTTGGATCGTCTTTTGAACAAAGAATACGGCGCGGTTCTTGATCAGCCCTCGCTGGTCATCGTCGGCCAAGGCGCGATCAATGAAGCCGATGGCGAGGCGGTTTTGGCCGCCGCGATGAAACTCGCAGAAGCGACCAAATCCAAGCTGATGATCCTGCACACCGCTGCCTCGCGCGTCGGTGCGATGGATGTCAATGCCACAACCGAGGGCGGCCTTGCGGCGGCACTCGACGGGGCAGAAGCGATCTACAATTTGGGCGCGGATGAGGTCGAAGTCGGCGAGGGCGCGTTTGTGATTTACCAAGGCTCACATGGCGACCGTGGTGCACACCGCGCTGACGTGATCCTGCCGGGCGCGGCCTACACCGAAGAAAACGGCGTGTTCGTGAACACCGAAGGCCGTCCGCAGCTTGCGCTGCGCGCCGCTTTCCCTCCGGGCGAGGCGAAAGAAAACTGGGCGATCATCCGGGCACTCTCGGCAGACGTCGGGGCCAAATTGGGCTACGACTCACTGGCGCAGTTGCGCAATGCTTTGATCGCTGAGGTGCCGCATTTGGCCGGGATCGACGAGGTGGCTGACAATGCATGGTCGCCTTTGGCCGCCAAAAAACTTGGCACCGCGACGTTCCGCAATGCGGTCAAAGATTTCTACCTGACCAACCCGATCGCACGGGCCTCTGCCTTGATGGCGGAATTGTCGGCGCAGGCGAAAGCCCGCAAAGACACGGCGATGGCTGCGGAATAATGAGTGCACCCGCCGCATATCCCACCGCCGTTCAGGCGCTGGCGCTGGCTGCGCTCATCCCGCTTGCGGGCTGTGCGATGGCGGCACCCGCGACCCCGAACGCACAGGTGGGTCGTGCGGCACAGGCGCGTGACTATCTTGGCGTGGAGACCCGTCTTTTGGACGGTGATCTGGTCAATTTCCTTGTATCCTTTCGGGGCAATGAGGGCGAAAAAAGTGTGGTGGCTTATGCAGAATGCGCCGCCGCACAATATACGCTGATCCGTGGTTTCGGATTTGCACGACATGTGCGCACGAATGTCGCACAAGAGGCTGGAATTTGGCGCGCGGATGCTGTTTACACCATCTCGCCAGCGCTCCCCGATGGTGTAAGCAAACTCGACGCTGAGGTCGTGGTGGCAAACTGTCGGGAAAATAGAATACCGATGGTGTGAGAGGCTAAGACATGGTCGAATTTTTCACGACAACAAATCTGGGCATTGCGCTCCTGGTCCTCGGACAATGTCTGTTGGTCTTGGTGCCTTTGTTCGTTGCGCTCGCCTTCTTGATGTATGGCGACCGTAAAATCTGGGCGGCTGTCCAGATGCGCAAGGGCCCCAATATCGTGGGCGTCTTTGGTTTGTTGCAGTCCTTTGCGGACTTTATCAAATACATCGTGAAAGAGGTGGTTGTGCCTGCGGGGGCAGACAAATTTGTCTTTTACCTCGCGCCGATGATCACCTTTGTCACCGCCTGTATCGCCTGGGTTGCGATCCCATGGAATGACGGTTGGGTGATTGCCGATTTGAACGTCGCAATCCTTTATATCTTCGCCATTTCTTCGCTTGAGGTTTACGGCGTGATCATGGGGGGCTGGGCGTCGAACTCGAAATACCCCTTCTTGGGCGCACTGCGCTCTGCGGCTCAGATGATTTCCTATGAGGTCTCCATCGGTTTGATCATCATCGGCGTGGTGATCTCTACCGGCTCGATGAACTTTGGTGACATCGTGGCCGCGCAAGACGGGGCCGGGATTTTGTCTTGGTACTGGTTGCCGCATTTCCCGATGGTGGTGTTGTTCTTCGTGTCCGCCTTGGCCGAAACCAACCGCCCGCCGTTCGATTTGCCCGAAGCGGAATCGGAACTCGTGGCTGGTTATCAGGTTGAATATTCCTCCACGCCGTTCCTGTTGTTCATGATGGGCGAATTGATGGCCGTGGTGCTGATGTGCGCGCTCGTGTCGATCCTGTTCTTCGGCGGCTGGAATTCTCCGGTTGAATTCTTGCCCGACGGTATCCTTTGGCTCGTTGGCAAGATGCTGTTCTTCTTCTTCATCTTCTCGATGGTCAAAGCCATCGTGCCGCGTTACCGCTATGACCAGTTGATGCGCATTGGTTGGAAAGTCTTCCTGCCGCTGTCGCTGTTCTGGGTCGTTCTGGTGGCATTCCTCGCAAAATTCGAAGTCTTCGGTGGGTTCTATGCCCGCTGGGCGATTGGAGGCTGATCATGGCTCAAACCGACACTCCGTTCGATTACAGCCGCGCTGTGAAATACTTCCTGATGACCGACATCATTGCCGGTTTCAAAATCGGGTTGCGGTATTTCTTTGCGCCGAAAGCGACGATCAACTACCCGCATGAAAAGGGGCCTCTGAGCCCGCGTTTCCGGGGTGAACATGCGTTGCGTCGCTATCCGAATGGCGAAGAGCGTTGCATTGCTTGTAAACTGTGCGAAGCGATCTGCCCGGCGCAGGCGATCACCATTGATGCCGAACCGCGTGAGGATGGCTCGCGCCGCACCACGCGTTACGACATCGACATGACGAAATGCATCTACTGCGGGTTCTGCCAAGAAGCCTGTCCGGTCGATGCCATCGTCGAAGGTCCGAATTTCGAATTCGCCACCGAGACCCGCGAAGAGCTGTTTTACGACAAAGAAAAACTGCTTGAAAACGGCGCGGTGTGGGAAGCGGAAATTGCTCGTAACCTCGAACTCGATGCGCCTTACCGATGAACACAGACGTGTCGCATATGGACGCCTACGCCAAAGGCAAATCTTTCACCGAGGCCACAAACCCCGGCATGGAAGAGGCTTTGGCTGCGCGCTACGATGCGCTCCTTCCGGGGCTGTCGCGTGATCTGGTCGAGATGAACGGCCGGATCTACCCGCGTGGCGTTTTGGATGAAAAGACACGGGAACTTTTGACCATTTCTGCCCTCACCGCTTTGGGGGGGCAGACGGCACCTCAGTTGAAAATTCATGTGGCTGCGGCCCGTAAATTGGGCCTGTCGCGCGAAGAAATCTGTGAGGCGATATATCAAATGTCGCTCTACGGTGGCATGCCCGCAATGTTTAATGCGCTCAACGCTGCCATGAATGTCTTTGAGACAGAGGAGGCGGTATGACCGATTTTACCAAGCTTTTCGCGGAGATGATGGCGCAGAGCCAAAAGATGGCCGCGTCTTTCAATCCGGCGTTGGAAAATTTCCAAATGCCCGCGTTAGACAAATTGTTTCCGACAATGACCAAAGAGCAAATGGACATGTTTTGGGGCAATGCGTTCAACAAGGACGGTTTGGATGCCAAAACCCGTTTGCTCGTCGTGCTCGCCGGGCAAACCGTTTTAGGGGCTCAGGCCGAAGCGCCGTTTAAAATGACGGTCCGCCACGCCCTTGAGGCTGGGGCCACGCAAAAGGAGATCGCGGAAGTGATCTATCAAATGTCGATGTTGGGCGGTGTGCCCGCAATGTCAAAGGCACTGGAGTTGGCGCAGGCCGTCTTCTCCGAGACGCAGGAGGGCAGTGAATGACTGTCGTAGATTTCGCTTTTTACACCTTCGCCATCGTGATGTTGGTGGCCGGGCTTTTCACTGTGGTTTCCAAAAACCCAGTGCATTCCGTGCTTTGGCTGATCCTGACGTTTTTGTCCGCCTCCGGACTTTTCGTGCTCTTGGGCGCGGAATTTGTCGCGATGTTGTTGATCATCGTTTATGTCGGGGCCGTCATGGTTCTGTTCCTCTTCGTGGTGATGATGTTGGACGTGGACTTTGCCGAGTTGAAAGCCGGGATGGCGAAATATCTGCCCTTCGCTTTGCTGATCGGTGTGGTGTTGCTGTTGCAGATGGGCATTGCCTTTGGCGATTGGACCACCTCCGAGGGTGCGCAAGCATTGCGCCAGTCGGTCACCCCGGACGCGGCCGAGATCCACAACACCGCCGCTTTGGGCCTGTTGATGTATGACCAATATCTGATGTTGTTCCAACTTGCGGGTCTGGTGCTTTTGGTCTCGATGATCGGGGCCATCGTGTTGACGCTGCGCCACCGCTCAGATGTCAAACGCCAAAACGTGTTGCAACAGATGTACCGCGATCCGGGCAAAGCCATGGAACTCAAGGACGTCAAACCGGGGCAGGGGCTTTAAATCCTGCCTGACGAAATTACGAGGGGCGCGGCCGTGTGTTGCGTGCCCCGAACCAAAGGCCGCGAATGCGGCGTGAGAGAAAGAACTGAGGGACGGCATGGTCGGACTTGAACATTACCTGACAGTCGCAGCGGCGCTGTTTGTCATCGGCATTTTCGGGCTCTTTTTGAACCGAAAGAACGTCATCATCATTTTGATGTCCATCGAGATGATCCTGCTGTCGGTCAATATCAACCTTGTCGCTTTCTCCTCGTATCTTGGGGATTTGACGGGGCAGATTTTCACGATGCTGGTGCTCACCGTGGCCGCTGCTGAAGCGGCGATCGGGTTGGCCATTCTTGTGAGCTTCTTCCGCAACCGCGGCACGATCGACGTCGAAGACGTCAACGTGATGAAAGGGTAAAGGCCATGGAAACGATCATCCTTTTTGCGCCTCTTGTGGGCGCGATCATCGCGGGCTTTGGCTGGCGTGTGATTGGCGAAAAGAGCGCGCAATATCTGACCACGGGTCTTTTGTTCTTGGCGGCTTTGCTGTCTTGGGTCGTGTTCCTTGGCCAAGATGGCGAGACCCATCATATCACGATCCTGCGTTGGATCGAAAGCGGGGCACTGTCGGTCGATTGGGGCATTCGCGTTGATCGTCTCACCGCGATCATGTTGATTGTCGTCAACACGGTGTCCGCTCTCGTGCACCTCTATTCCTTCGGCTACATGGCCCATGACGAGAATTTCAAAGACAGTGAGCCCTACCGCGCCCGGTTCTTTGCCTATCTCTCGTTCTTCACCTTCGCCATGTTGATGCTGGTGACCGCTGACAACCTTGCCCAAATGTTCTTTGGCTGGGAAGGCGTGGGTCTCGCCTCTTACCTGTTGATTGGCTTCTATTTCAAAAAGCCCTCTGCCGGTGCCGCGTCGATGAAAGCCTTTATTGTCAACCGTGTGGGTGACTTTGGCTTCTCTCTTGGCATCTTTGGTCTGTTCTTTCTCACCGACAGCATTCGTTTGGATGATGTCTTTGCCGCCGGTCCGATGTTGGCCCAAACGCAATTGCATTTCCTCTGGACCGAATGGAACGCGGCCAACTTGATTGGTTTCTTGTTGTTCGTCGGCGCGATGGGCAAATCGGCGCAGTTGTTCTTGCACACATGGTTGCCGGACGCGATGGAAGGCCCGACCCCAGTGTCGGCGCTGATCCACGCCGCGACGATGGTCACCGCCGGTGTGTTCCTGGTCTGCCGCATGTCGCCGATCTTTGAATACGCACCGCAAGCGCAGATGTTCATCATCTACATCGGGGCCACCACGGCGTTCTTCGCCGCCACCGTTGGCCTTGTGCAAAATGACATCAAACGCGTCATCGCCTATTCGACCTGTTCGCAGCTCGGCTACATGTTCGTGGCCGCGGGTGTCGGCGCCTACGGTCCGGCGATGTTCCACCTTTTGACCCACGCTTTCTTTAAAGCGATGTTGTTCTTGTCGGCGGGCTCGGTGATCCACGCGATGCACCATGAACAAGACATGCGCAACTATGGTGGCCTTCGTAAAAAGATCCCGTTCACCTTCTGGATGATGATCATCGGCACGCTGGCGATCACCGGCGTTGGCATTCCGCTCACACATTTCGGGTTTGCGGGCTTCCTCTCGAAAGACGCCATCATCGAAAGCGCCTATGCCTCCGGGGTTGGTTATGCCTTCTGGATGCTGGTCATCGCGGCCTTGTTCACCTCCTTCTACTCGTGGCGCCTGATTTTCATGACCTTCTACGGCAAAGCCCGTGGCGATCATCATGCCCATGATCATGCGCATGAAAGCCCGCTTGTCATGCTGGTGCCGCTTGGCGTCTTGGCGCTCGGTGCGGTGTTTGGTGGGATGATCTGGTATAATAGCTTCTTTGGCGATCATGAGAAATTCACCGAATTCTTCGGTCTTCCCATGCATCATGAAGAGGTCATGGCCGAGGGCGAAGCCGCGCCGGCACATGGCGAGGCGGCGACCACGACCCACGCGGATGCGAATGGCGATGCGATGGTTGCGGCTGAGGCCGGTCACGGCGACATGGCGATGGCTCCGCAAGGCGCGATCTTTGTGGGCCCTGAGAACACCGTGCTTGATGACGCGCACCACGCGCCGACTTGGGTCAAGATCTCGCCCTTTATCGCCATGCTCATCGGGTTCATCACCGCTTGGATCTTCTACATCAAAAGCCCGAGCCTGCCGAAACGTCTGGCCGACAGCCAACCCGTCGCTTACCGGTTCTTGTTGAACAAATGGTATTTTGACGAGATCTATGACGCGCTCATCGTGCGTCCGCTTTTGGCGCTGGGTCGGTTCTTTTGGAAACGCGGCGACGAGGACACCATCGACGGTGCGATCAACGGCGTCGCCATGGGCATCGTGCCCTTCTTCACCCGCCTTGCTGGCCGGGCGCAGTCGGGCTTTATCTTTACCTATGCATTTAGCATGGTCTTGGGGATTGTGATCTTGATTACCTGGATGTCGATCAACGGAGGGACACACTAATGGATAACGTCCTTTCCTTTGTCACCTTCCTGCCCACTGTGGCGGCTCTTGTTCTGGCGCTGTTTCTGCGGGGCGATGATGCGGTGGCGCAACTCAATGCCAAACGTCTTGCCTTGTTTGCGACCGTCATCACCTTTGTGATCTCGCTCTTTATTCTCTTTGGCTTTGATGCCTCGGACACTGGGTTCCAGATGGTCGAAGAACACAGCTGGATCATGGGGATGAACTACAAAATGGGCGTGGACGGGATTTCGGTTCTGTTCGTCATGCTCACCACCGCTTTGATGCCTTTGGCGATCTGGTCCGCGTGGGACGTCAAGCTGCGCGTCAAAGAATACATGATCGCGTTTCTGTTGTTGGAAACGCTCATGCTCGGCGTGTTCTGTGCGCTCGACCTGATGCTGTTCTACCTGTTCTTTGAGGGCGGTCTGATCCCGATGTTCCTGATCATCGGCATCTGGGGCGGCAAAAACCGCATCTATGCGGCGTTCAAATTCTTCCTCTACACCTTCTTGGGGTCCGTCCTGATGTTGGTGGCGATGGTCGCGATGTATATCGACGCAGGCACCACCGACATCGTGCAGTTGCTGGCCCATGATTTCTCCTCCGAGACGATCAAGGTGCTGGGCTTTAACATCGTTGGCGGCTTCCAAACCCTTGCCTTCTTGGCCTTCTTCGCCTCTTTCGCGGTGAAAATGCCGATGTGGCCGGTGCACACCTGGTTGCCCGATGCCCACGTTCAGGCACCGACGGCGGGTTCCGTGGTTCTGGCCGCGATCCTTTTGAAAATGGGTGGTTACGGCTTCCTGCGGTTCTCGATCCCGATGTTCCCGGTGGCCTCCGCCAACTTGGCTGATTTCGTCATGGTCCTCTCGGTGATCGCAATTGTCTACGCCTCGCTCGTGGCCCTTGTGCAAGAGGACATGAAGAAACTCATCGCGTATTCTTCGGTCGCGCATATGGGCTATGTCACGGCCGGTATCTTCTCGCTGAACCAACAAGGCCTCGACGGTGCGATCTTCCAAATGATCTCGCACGGCTTTGTTTCCGGCGCGCTCTTCCTTTGCGTTGGCGTGATCTACGACCGGATGCACACCCGCGACATCGACGCCTTTGGTGGTCTGGTGAACCGGATGCCCGCCTATGCGCTGGTGTTCATGTTCTTCACCATGGCCAACGTCGGCTTGCCGGGCACGTCGGGCTTTGTCGGGGAATTCCTCACCCTCGTCGGGATGTATCAGGCCAACACCTGGATCGCTTTGGTCGCGACCTCGGGCGTGATCTTCTCCGCCGCTTACGCGCTTTGGCTTTACCGCCGCGTGGTCTTGGGCGATCTGATCAAAGAAAGCCTCAAGGCGATCACCGATCTGAGCGCGCGTGAAAAGTGGATCTTTGCGCCGCTGATCGCCATGACCCTTCTCTTGGGTGTCTACCCCTCGTTGGTGACCGATATCATCAGCCCGTCGGTTGCCGCCCTCATCGACAATTATCACGCAGCTCTGCCGACCGATCTGGTCGTCGAAGCGGCAAGCCACTAAGGGATCAGGACCATGACCTCCAACGATTTCTCCATCGTCCTCCCGGAAATCTTGCTTGCCATTTACGGCATGCTCGCGCTCCTCTTCGCGGTCTACACCGGCAAGGACAAACTCGCAGGCGCGATCACTTGGGTGACGGCTGCGGTGTTTGTCGTCGTCGCTTTGCTCATCGGTTTGGGCGGCGGCGGGTCGGTGGATGCCTTCCACGGCCTGTTTATTGATGATGCCTTCTCGCGTTTTGGCAAGGTTGGCATTCTTTTGGCCGGGGCCGCCGTTCTGGTGATGTCCTACGACTTCCTCGACAAACGCGGTTTCGCCAAGTTCGAATACCCGATCCTCGTGTTGTTCTCCACGATCGGCATGATGGTGATGGTCTCAGCCGGCGATTTGATGTCGCTCTATCTGGGCTTGGAGCTGATGTCGCTGTCCTTGTACGTCATCGCATCTTTCCGCCGTGACAGCGTGAAATCGACCGAGGCCGGTTTGAAATATTTCGTGCTGGGCTCGCTCTCATCCGGGCTTTTGCTCTACGGGTCGTCTTTGGTTTACGGCTTTGCGGGCACCACCTCTTTCGCCGGTATCCTCTCGGTCGTCTCCGTTGACGCGCCGATCGGGGTGCTGTTTGGCCTCGTCTTCATCATGACGGGTCTGGCGTTCAAAGTCTCCGCCGTGCCGTTCCACATGTGGACCCCGGACGTCTATGAAGGCGCGCCAACACCGACCACCGCGTTTTTCGCCACCGCGCCGAAATTGGCCGCGATGGGGCTTTTTGCCCGCGTGTTGCATGACGCCTTTGGGGGCATCACCGGCGACTGGCAACAGGTGCTTGCGGTGATCGCCGTGGCTTCCATGTTCCTCGGTGCGATTGCCGGGATCGGTCAAACCAATATCAAACGCCTGATGGCCTATTCGTCGATCTCCCACATGGGCTTTGCCCTCATGGGCTTGGCTGCGGGCAATGCCGAGGGCGTGCAATCGGCGCTGATCTACATGGCGATCTATGTCACGATGAACATCGGCACCTTCGCCTTTATCATGACGATGGAACGCGATGGTCAGCCGGTCACTGACATCGCCTCTCTGAACCTGTACTGGCGCAATTCCCCGGCCAAGGCTCTGGCTTTGCTGGTTCTGATGTTCTCGCTCGCGGGTGTGCCGCCGATGCTTGGATTCTTCGGGAAACTGGCCGTGCTTCAGGCCGCTTGGGGCGCGGGTTTGGTCTATCTTGCTGTCTTCGGTGTGATCGCCTCCGTGATCGGTGCATTCTACTACCTGCGCATCGTCTACTACATGTACTTTGGCGCTGAGACCGATCCTTTGGACAAAGTCTCTTCGCCGGTGACTTTTGCGCTTTTGACCCTCTCCGCGCTGATCATGTTGGTCGGGATCGTCAATATGTTTGGCGTCGATGGCATGGCAGCGCTCGCGGCCGAAGCCCTTGTCAAATAATCTGCACCAATGGCCCGAAGGGGTAGGGCGCAGCGTCCTGCCCTCGGTGGACAGCACCATGTCGGAGGCCGCGCGTGTCGCGGCCTCTTCCACATTCGCGCAATGGATATTGGCCCTCTCGCAAACGGCGGCGCATGGTCGGCGGGGCCGGGCTTGGGCAATGCCTGAGGGCAATTTTGCCGCCACCTTGTTGATGTTCCCAACAGAGCGGCCAGAACTGGTGGCGCTGCGCTCCTTTGTGGCCTCGCTTGCGCTCTATGACGCGTTTGTCGCCGCCACCGGGCGGACCGATCCGTTTTCACTGAAATGGCCCAATGACGTCTTGCTCAATGGCGGCAAGGTCGCGGGTATCCTTTTGGAACGCGGGCCTGCGCATTTGGCCATTGGCATTGGCGTCAACCTTGTTGCAGCTCCGGTTCCGGCACAGCTTGAGGAGGGGGCCGTGGCCCCGGTCTCTTTGGCCGATGAAACCGGGGCGCTGGTTGCGCCCGAAGAATTCCTGGACTTGCTCGCTCCGGCCTACGCCCATTGGGAGGCGCAATTTGTCACCTATGGTTTCGCGCCGATCCGCACGGCATGGCTCGCGCGGGCTGCGCGTTTGGGCCAACCGATCCGCGCCCGTACCATGCGCGAAGAACATCATGGCACGTTTGAAACCGTGGATGCCTTTGGCAATCTTGTGCTTGCCACATCCTCGGGAAAACTCACCATCCCCGCCGCTGAGGTTTATTTTTAAATGCTTCTTTGTATCGACACCGGCAACACCAACACTGTCTTTTCCATCTGGAATGGCACGGATTTCATCGCCACATGGCGCACCTCGACCGAACATCAACGCACAGCTGATCAATATTACGTCTGGCTCTCGTCCTTGATGAATTTTCAAAAGATCGAAGCCAATATCACCGAGGTGATCATCTCCTCCACCGTGCCGCGGGTGGTGTTTAATCTGCGGGTTCTGGCCAATCGCTACTTTGACTGTCGTCCGCTTGTGGTCGGCAAACCCGAATGTCTCTTGCCCCACATGCCGCGTGTGGATGAGGGAACGACGGTCGGCCCCGATCGTTTGGTCAATACTGCGGCGGCGTTTGACACATTCGGCGGCGATCTGATTGTCGTTGATTTCGGCACCGCCACCACCTTTGATGTCGTGGCCGAAGATGGGGCTTATGTTGGCGGCGTGATCTCTCCGGGGGTCAACACCTCGCTTGAATCTCTGCACCTCAAAGCCGCAGCTTTGCCGCATGTGGACGTGACCATGCCGGATAAGGTGATCGGCACCAACACCGTCGCCTGTATGCAATCTGGGGTGTTTTGGGGCTATGTCGGTCTCGTGCGCGAAACCTGCAACCGGATCAAGGACGAATATGCCCGCCCGATGCAAGTCATCGCCACCGGAGGCCTTGCGCCTTTGTTCAATCAGGGCCACAAACTCTTTGACGCATTTGACGAATTCCTGACCATTCGCGGCCTCGTGGTCATTCACCAATATAATAAGGATCAGGGCAACATATGAGCGATAGACTTCTTTACCTCCCGTTAGGCGGCGCCGGTGAAATCGGCATGAATTGCTATGTTTACGGCTACGGCCCGGCGGGCAGCGAACGCTATATTGTCGTCGATCTCGGCGTGACGTTCCCCTCAATGGATGGCACTCCCGGTGTCGATCTTATCTTTGCCGATATTGCTTGGCTGGTGGAGCGCAAGGACCGCATTGACGCGATTTTCATCACCCATGCGCACGAAGATCATGTCGGCGCGGTGGGCCATCTTTGGCCCCGTCTCGGCGCGCCGATCTATGCGCGTGCCTTCACCGCCCACCTGGCGCGGCTGAAATTCGAAGAGCACGGTCATGATGAGTTGCAAATCAAAACCGTCTCGAAATGGCCGGACACGACCACCGTCGGGGCCTTTACGGTCGGCTTCCTGCCGATCTCGCATTCGATCCCCGAAAGCTCGGCCTTGGTCATCGACACGCCTGCGGGCCGGATCATCCACACTGGCGATTTCAAACTTGATGAGACGCCTGTTGTGGGCGAGGCCTTTGATCGTGCGCTGTGGGAAGAGGTGTCCAAAGACGGCGTCAAAGCCATGGTTTGCGATTCCACCAATGTGTTTTCGCCCAATCCGGGCCGCTCCGAATCCGAAGTCATCGGCCCGCTCACAGAGCTGATTGCGGGTCTTGACGGCATGGTCGCCGCCACCACATTTGCCTCCAACATCGCTCGGGTCAAAACCTTGGCCGTGGCGGGCGCGAAAGCGGGGCGCTCGGTTGTGCTTTTGGGCCGCGCGATGCGCCGGATGATCACCGCGGCAATCGAAACCGGGATCATTTCCGATTTCCCCGCCACGGTGTCGCCGGAAAACGCCACCGACATTCCGCGTGAAAACCTGATGCTCTTGACCACTGGGTCGCAGGGCGAACATCGTGCGGCCACCGCACAATTGTCGCGCGGCAAATACCTTGGCCTGAAATTCGCCGCCGGGGACACGATGATTTTCTCGTCGAAAACCATTCCCGGTAATGAGGTTTCTGTCGGGCGGATCGTCAACGCGTTTTCTGAAATGGATGTGAACGTGATCTCCGATCAGGATGGTTTGTTCCACGTCTCTGGCCACGCCAACCGCCCTGATCTGGCGACCCTGCATGACGTTGTCAAACCGCAGGTCGTGATCCCGATGCACGGCGAGCACCGTCACCTGCGCGAACATGCGAAACTTGCGGAATCCAACGGGTTTAAAGCCGTGATTGCGCCAAATGGCGTCTGTCTTGACCTCGCGGGCAATGCGCCGCGCGTGGTCGAATATGTCGAAACCGGGCGGACCTATCTTGATGGCTCGATCCAGATCGGTGCAATGGATGGCATCGTGCGTGACCGTATTCGCATGGCGCTCAATGGGTTGATCGTGGCCACAGTGATCATTGAGGACAACGAGCCTTTGGGGGATTGTTGGTGCGAAGTGCGTGGCCTGCCTGAGGTCGGTCGGTCGCGTGCGCCACTTGTGGATGTGTTGGAAGAGGATGTGAACCAATTCCTGATGCGGGCCAAACCCAAGACGCTTTCGGATGACAGCAAACTCGAAGAAGAGATGCGCCGCATCATTCGCAAATCGACCCATGAAGAGACCGGCAAAAAGCCAGAGGTCCAAATCGTGATCTCTCGCCTGTCCAACTGAACATGCGTCAAAGACTGTGGCCTGCATATTGGTCATGGGAAAACCGGCACCTCCGCCCTTCAATCCGCTCTTTTGGCGGGGGAAGGGGCGCAGGCCGGGTATTTCTATCCATCGACGGGGCGAAACCCCGATGGGGTGCACAATCTCTTGTTTCCGCTCAAAGGAGACACATATAATGCGCCACAGATGCAGGCACTGATGGCGTCAGTTGCAGAGATTGAGGCGCACTCCAGCGGGCGCCCGGTTATCCTCTCGTCGGAAACACTTTGCGCCGCGCCTATGGCAAAAGTGACCGCTCTACAGGCGTTGTTTGATCCGTTCGATACGCGGATTGTCTATTATATCCGTCCGCAAGTTCCCTTGGTCGAGAGTGCCTTTCGACAGTTTCAGCGCGCCCGACTTTCACCGCGACACACAGCGATCCGCGATGTCGCCGCCTATTTTAAGGCGCGACAAGACGGGTTTGATTTTGAAAAGAATCTTGCGCCTTGGGAGGCTGTTTTTGGAACGGCGGCAATATCTGTGCGCCTTTATGACCGCCGCACCGGATCGTTTCATTGGGGCCGCTCTCGCGCGCACCATCCGCGCCGAGTATTGCGAAAGCAATGCGCGGATTGCGGCTCGGTACCTGAATGCGCAGCAGGCCGGGTATCTTGCCGAGGGATAAAAGGCTTTGTGACGTAAAAGAAAAACCCGCGCTTTGGCGCGGGTTTTTTTATCGTGTCATGGTCCGTGTTTACGCCTTAGCTGGCACTGCGCTCGTCAAAGCTCAAGGCGATGAAAGAGGGTAGGTGATCGCCCAGGCCCACAACCTTTTTATCATCGTCGCGACGGCCACGGCTACGCGAATTGCTGCTGCGGTCCCGGTTGTCAGATGATTTGCTGTCAGAGGCGGCCTGCGACGAACGCGAAGACTCGCGTTGCTCACGAGGTTCACGCGGCGCGCGCGGCTCTCTGGCACGCGGTGCTGGCTTTTCCTCTACGGCGGCTTCAGGGGACTCCTGTACGGGGCTCACAGGGGCCTTCGCCTCTGTCGCCTCAACCGCCGCAGTCTCCGGCTTGTCGGCCTTGCGGCTTCTGCTGCTGCGCGAGCGGGTGCGTTTCGGTTTGTCCTCAGATTTGGCCTCTGCCGGGGCTTGGTCCAGCGTCGAGGTCTCCGCCTCGGCAACGGTTCCCAGAGGATTGTCCAAACGCGGGATCTCTTTGCCGATGAGGCGCTCGACATCCGCGAAATTCTTTTCGTCGCGCGGCTCACAGAGCATGATCGTCTTCCCATCGCGGCCCGCACGTCCGGTGCGCCCGATCCGGTGGACATAGTCTTCGGCGTGGCTTGGCACGTCAAAGTTAAACACATGGGTCACGGAGGGCACATCCAAACCGCGCGCGGCGACATCGGAGGCCACGAGGATTTTCAATTTGCCACCGCGAAAGCCCTCAAGCGTTGCATTGCGCTGACTTTGCTCCAGATCGCCATGGATCGGAGCCGCGTCATAGCCATATTTTTTCAGCGATTGCGAAACGATGTCGACATCGGTTTTACGGTTGCAAAACACGATCGCATTGTCGAGTTTTTCACCCTCAAGGTCGATCAGCGTGCGCAAAAGTTGACGCTTTTCCGAGGAGGCCCGGTCGCGGCGCGAGCCTTTGAACATCACCACATGCTGTTCGATGTTCTCGCCAGAGCTGGCCTGGCGTGCCACTTCGATGCGGGCCGGGGCCGACAGGAAGGTGTTGGTGATCCGCTCGATTTCCGGCGCCATTGTGGCCGAGAAAAATAGGGTTTGGCGCGTGAACGGGGTGAGGCCAAAGATGCGTTCAATGTCGGGGATGAACCCCATGTCGAGCATTCGGTCGGCCTCGTCCACCACCATGACTTTGACGTCAGAGAGGATCAATTTGCCGCGTTCGAAATGATCAAGCAACCGACCCGGAGTAGCAATCAAAACATCGACGCCCTTGTCGATCAGGATGTCTTGTTCTTTGAACGACACGCCACCGATCAACAGAGCTTTGGTCAGCTTCATGTATTTGGTATAGGTGTCGAAGTTTTCCGCCACCTGTGCCGCCAATTCGCGGGTCGGGCAGAGCACGAGAGAGCGCGGCATCCGGGCGCGGGCCCGGCCACGGCTCAACAGCGTGATCATTGGGAGTACGAAAGAGGCGGTTTTGCCCGTCCCGGTCTGGGCGATGCCCAAGACATCTCGGCCCTCAAGGGCGGGGGGAATCGCACCGGCCTGAATCGGGGTCGGAGATTCGTAACCAGCGTCCTCGACGGCTTTGAGTACTTTGGGAGCAAGGTTTAAGTCGGAAAATTTGGTCAAGTCGTGCCTTTCGCGATGTTGCGGCTGTTTTTTCGGCCGCAAATCCCGCGCGGCCCGTTCGGCCATATTGCCGAGACGTCTGTGGGACGCCTCATACGCTTCAATCACGAAAAGGTCAAGGAATGCTGCGATTTGCTCGCGGATTGAACCTGTGAAACGCTTGGGGTGTCTGGCACAGTGGAGCCAGAGGAAACCAAGAAGGAGATGCACAATGATTAAAAAGCATGGATCTGCGAAATGGAGTGGCGATCTGAAAGAGGGAAAGGGGCTTGTGTCGACGCAAAGCGGCGTGCTCTCCGATGCGCGCTATGGTTTCAACACCCGCTTTGAGGACGGCGCAGGCACCAACCCCGAAGAGTTGATCGGCGCGGCGCATGCGGGCTGTTTCTCGATGGCGCTGTCGGGGCAATTGGCGGAACGCGGCCTTATCGCCGATCAGATCGAAACCACCTCCACTATTCATCTGTCGATGGAGGGGGGGCCGAAGATTGTGAAGGCTCATTTGACGGTCTCCATTCGAGCTGAGGGTGACAAGGCTCTGATCGAAGAGGCGGCAAAGGCGGCTGAAACCGGCTGTCCGGTGTCCAAGGTTCTGGACTGTGAGATCAGTATGGACCTGACGATCGCATAAAGCAGGCTTTGCAGAAGAATGTTCGATTATGAAAAGAAAAGACTGACCGCATCACTGTGGTCAGTCTTTTTAGTTCGATTTGTATAATTTTAAACAGCCGTCAGACCATCATTTCCTTGGTCGCGGACAGGGTCAGCGTGGGGTAATCGCGCACGATCCGGTCGATGTCCCATTGCAGACGCGTTAAGAACACCGGGTCGCCATCATGGTCATAAGAGATGTGTTGCTTGTTGGTGTTGATGAATTTGTCCATCTCCGCCTTTGGCCCGGTGACCCAACGCGCCGAGGTGAATTGTGACGCATCAAAGCGCACGGGAAGCCCGTATTCCAACTCGATGCGGCTGGCCAAAACCTCAAACTGCAAGGCTCCGACCACACCGACGATAAAGCCCGAGCCGATGGCGGGTTTGAACACTTTCGCCGCCCCCTCTTCGGCAAATTGCATCAAGGCTTTTTCCAAATGCTTGGCTTTCATCGGGTCGCCAGCGCGCACGGTTTGCAACAGCTCAGGCGCAAAGCTCGGGATGCCGGTGACGCGGATGTCTTCGCCCTCGGTCAACGTGTCGCCGATGCGCAATTGGCCGTGGTTCGGGATGCCCATGATGTCGCCGGCCCAGGCTTCTTCGGCCAATTCGCGGTCGGAGGCCAAAAACAGCACCGGGTTCGAGATCGCCATCGGCTTTTTCGTGCGCACATGGGTCAATTTCATACCGCGTTTGAAATGTCCCGACGCCAAGCGTACAAAAGCCACGCGGTCGCGGTGTTTCGGGTCCATATTGGCCTGCACCTTGAACACATAGCCCATGACCTTGGTCTCATCCGGGCTGATCGGGCGCGGACTGGCCTTTTGCACCTGAGGTTCGGGGCCAAATTTGGCGATCCCGGACATCAATTCTTGCACGCCAAAGGAGTTGATCGCGGAGCCAAACCAAATCGGTGTCATGGTGCCGTCCAAAAACGCCTGACGGTCAAAAGCGGGCAATAATGCGCGCGCCATTTCCAACTCTTCTTTGAGCTGTTCCAACAGATGCGCAGGCACATGTTCGGCCAGTTTCGGATCGTCCAAGCCGTTGATTTTGATGCTGCCCGAGATCTTGTTGCGGTCCGCGCGGTCCATCAATTCAAGACGATCATTGATCACATCGTAACAGCCCACAAAGTCGCGGCCCACACCAATGGGCCAGCTTGCCGGGGTCACGTCAATCGCCAGGTTCTCTTGGATTTCATCAATAATATCAAAAGTGTCCCGGCTTTCACGGTCCATTTTGTTACAGAAGGTCAGGATCGGCAGGTCGCGCATCCGGCAGACTTCAAACAGCTTGCGCGTCTGACTTTCAACACCCTTCGCCCCATCAATCACCATCACAGCCGCATCCACCGCCGTCAGCGTGCGATAGGTGTCTTCGGAAAAATCCGAGTGGCCGGGCGTGTCAACAAGATTGAAGCGATGACCGTCAAAATCAAAGGACATGGCCGAGGCGGACACGGAAATCCCGCGGTCCTTTTCCATCTGCATAAAGTCCGACCGGGTCCGCCGTGCTTCGCCTTTGGCCCGCACTTGACCGGCCATCTGGATCGCGCCCCCGTACAACAGGAACTTCTCCGTCAACGTCGTTTTACCGGCGTCCGGGTGAGAAATAATGGCGAAGGTGCGCCGGCGCGCAATTTCGTCAGGCAAAACAAGGGCGGTGTGTGTGGCGTTTGACATGGCTGCGGATATAGCGGGGCAGGGGCGAGGCGGCAATGGGGATATGTCGTCTGTCGCCTCTCAAATCTTGGCGAGCCGGTTCTCCATCAGGCCAAGCGGTGATCCCGCGCGCAACGTCATGACCCAAACGAAAAACGCCCCCATTCGGGAGCGCCTTTTGTCTTCATTCCAGTCTAAATACTCAATTCGCCGAAGCAGAGCGCAAAAGATCTGCCGCAACAGCGGGCTCCAACATACCATCGTGCAATTCAAACGCGCGTGGTGTTTCAGCGAAAGCATGGCTGGTGCTGATCCGGGCCTGAATGTCTGTGGGTAAGGATGAGCGCACATGACCATCGACAAACATGCTCTCGGCGGCGATGCCTTCGGCGTAGATGATTTCATGACTGTCAAACAACAGTTGAAAATAATCCACAAACCCGCCTTCAGATTGGATCACATTGACGCCATTGACCAAAAGCTTTGCTTTAACAAGGACTTCGGCTCGTCCTGCGCGGGCATGGTCGCGGCGTTGATAGATGAAAATCCGGTGGTTGGGTGAGACGATCAGGTCATGTTCATTGTTCAACGCGCCCTGTTTGATGACGATTGGGGCGAAAGCTCCGGTGGCGCGGACGGTTTGTTGACCGATCCAACGAACGTCTTGGGGGCCGTGGTCGCGGGTCAAAACCCGGTCTCCAACCGCCAGCTCTTCAATCGGCTTTTGCAACCCATTGGCCAAGGTGATCCGAGTGCCACGGGTAAAGGCAACACAGGCGACTTCTGCCAGACGCGCCCGAGTGCTGTCGCGGTCGATCTTGACCAGCACATATTCGATTTCAGGAACAATCGGGGCAAAGGGCAACAGATAGGTGTCTTCGATCAGGCCCGTTGTATCGGTTTCAATCAGAATCAGCGCCTCGACGGTCGCACCTGATCCGCCCATAAACGTTGCCACGCAATCGAGGTGAAGCTCGGCGCCAGTGCGACCCAATTGGGAATTGGCGGCGATGTTCAAACCCGATTCATCCGCGACAATGGACAGGCGCGCGCGCTTGGTAGGCTTTTTCAGGCAATAGGCATCGGCCAGTTCAATTTCGTCAGCATGCCCAATGGGATCGCCAAGGTTGATGCCATTTGTGACGCAAAAATCGGCGGCGCGATACACCGGGAGCGTGTGCACAGGGCCGGTCGGAGCCACGTGGTTTTGTGTCTTGCCTCTCGTCTGCGTGTTCATCATTACCCCCGACCACAGTCTTTGACAGATTTACGGATAGAAAGCTCCACATTTGGCCCGCGTAACAGGCCCATATCGAATCCGCTCTGGTCCAACACCATCCAGCAAGAAGTATGTCTGGAAACGCCTTGTTTGTACACTGTTCGACTCCGCATCCTCGTTACTCCAATACTCAACAACACGGGTTCAAGGTATTTGGAAACAGTGGCAGGAATTTGTCAGGACTGGTTCAATGTGTGGGAATTTGGGCGAAAATCGTGCCATTTTGGTGAGAGGTTGACCGCAAATCAATCGGTTGCGCGTTGAGTTTGAGCATGATGAAAAACACACTCTTTCGTGCCTGCACTGCGGTTTAAGAGAGCAATGAAAGGTGACATCAGGCGGGGGCAGCCCTAAAACAAATTAACACGCGACGAAACCAATGCGACGATCACGAAGGGAAGATAACGATGGATCTTGGGATCAGTGGAAAGCGGGCCTTGGTCTGTGCTTCCTCCAAAGGGCTTGGTCTGGGCTGTGCTCGTGCCTTGGCCGAGGCGGGGGTGGATTTGGTGATGAATGCGCGCGGGTGCGAGGCGCTTGAATTGGCCGCCGCGGCAATCCGCACAGAGTTCGGCGTTTCGGTCACCACGGTCACTGCCGATGTGACCTCTGAGGAGGGCCGTGCCGCTGTGCTCAAGGCGGCAGGGGAGGTCGATATTCTTGTCACCAATGCGGGCGGCCCACCGCCGGGGATGTGGACCGATTGGGAGCGAGAGGATTTCATAAAGGCATTGGACTCCAATATGTTGACGCCGATTGCGTTGATCAAAGCCTTGGTGCCGGGGATGATCGACCGGGGCTGGGGCCGGGTGGTCAATATCACCTCGGTTTCCGTCAAAGCACCGATTGCGGTGCTGGGCCTGTCCAATGCCGCCCGCACCGGCTTGACCGGCTATGTTGCGGGGACATCGCGGCAAGTTGCGGCCAAGGGCGTCATCATGAACAACCTCTTGCCGGGGTTGCACGCCACTGATCGCACGGTATCCTTGGACAAAGCCGCCTCGGATGCCTCAGGCAAACCCGCAGCCGAGATCCGTGCGGAAAAAGAAGCGGCCATTCCCGCAGGACGCTACGGTACGGCGGAGGAATTCGGGGCCACCTGCGCGTTCATGTGTTCGCAATTTGCGGGCTTTATGGTCGGCCAAAACATCCTCCTGGATGGCGGGGCCACGACAACCACGATGTGACCCGCTTCGCCGCCCGCACTCTGGGCGGCGGGCATCACGGCTTTGGCATTTGTGGCGTTTTCACTTGCGCTTCACCGTGAGCCAAGAACTCTAGGCGCACGACAATAGGGGAGACCAGCATGAGCCACGCAGATGTTCAGGACTATTACGGCAAGGTGCTTCAGGGCAGTTCGGATTTGAAAACCAACGCCTGTTGTACGGCGGGGGACATGCCCGACACGCTCAAAAAGGCGCTGTCCAACATTCATGACGATGTGCTCACGCGCTATTATGGTTGCGGTCTGATTGCCCCGGATGTGCTTGAAGGCACACGGGTTTTGGATCTCGGCTGTGGCGCCGGGCGCGATGTCTATGCGCTGGCTCAGATGGTGGGCGAGGCCGGGTTTGTCGCCGGTGTTGATATGACCGAAGAACAATTGGCCGTGGCCCGTGCCCATCAGGACTATCACGCCAAGGCCTTTGGCTATGCCGCCTCAAACGTGGCGTTTTATGAGGGCTATATCGAAAAACTTGAGGCGTTGCCGCTGGACGCGGGGTCTTTTGACATCATCGTTTCCAATTGCGTGTTGAACCTTACGATGGATAAACCCGCCGTGCTGCGTGAGGCCTATCGGTTGTTGAAGCCGGGCGGGGAGATGTATTTTTCCGACGTTTATGCCGACCGTCGCGTGCCTGAGGCGCTGCGGGCCGATCCGGTGCTGTATGGCGAATGCCTCTCCGGCGCGCTCTATTGGACTGATTTCGAACATATGGCCCGGGCTGCCGGGTTTGCCGATCCGCGCCGGGTCTCCCATCGGGCTTTGACGGTGGAAAATGCGGAATTGGGGGCGAAAGTTGCGCCTATTCAATTCATGTCCGCCACCTACCGCCTGTTCAAACTCGACTTGGAGCCGGAGTGCGAGGACTATGGTCAGGCGGTGATCTACAAAGGCACTGTGCCCGGTGCGCCACACGGCTTTGCGTTGGATGCGGGGCATGTGATGGACACAGGGCGGGTGTTTCCGGTCTGTGGCAACACGTTCAAAATGCTCAAAGACACGCGATTTGCGCCACATTTTGACTTTATTGGCGATTTTTCAACCCATTTCGGCCTGTTTGCGGGATGTGGCGGGACAAGTCCGTTTGACAGTTTGGCCGCAAGCGATGCGGAGGCCCCCGCGTCCTCCTGTTGCTAAGGCGGGTTTGGGCTGATAGAGAATCTTAGAATTTTCGTCAGACAAACCCAAAATGCGCAATTGACCCTGTGACTGATCCCGTGACCACCCCCCGGTTAGAAATCCGCAACATCACCCGCACCTTTGAGGGGCGCGAGGTGGTGTCTGACGTGTCGCTCACGGTTATGCCGGGGCAGGTGACCTGTCTTTTGGGCCCCTCTGGGTGCGGCAAATCGACGACGCTGCGGATCATCGCGGGGGTCGATATGCAGAATACGGGCGAAATTTATGTCGATGGGAACTTGGTCTGTGACACCCGGTTTCGAGTGCCGCCCGAGCGGCGTTCTATCGGTTTGATGTTCCAAGACTTTGCACTTTTCCCGCATTTGTCGGTCAAAGACAACATCGCCTTTGGGTTAAAAGGCGACAAATCGAGCAAAAGAGCGCGGGTGCGTGAATTGCTTGAAAAGGTCGATCTTTTGCGCGCGATCGACAAATACCCACATGAATTATCGGGGGCGAACAGCAACGGATCGCCTTGGCGCGGGCGCTGGCGCCACGCCCGTCGATCATGTTGATGGATGAGCCGTTTTCCGGCCTTGATGAGCGCCTCAAAGACGAGATCCGCGACAGCACTCTGGATGTTCTCAAGGCCGAAAACACCGCGGTGCTTCTGGTCACCCACGAGCCACATGAGGCGATGCGGATGGCCGATGAAATCGCCCTGATGCGGGACGGCAAGATCGTCCAGCAAGGCGCGCCCTATAATATTTACAACGCTCCGGTCGACCGTCAGGCGGCCGCGTTTTTTAGCGACATCAATGTGATCCACGGCAAGGTGCGCAATATGGCCGTGACCACCGCCTTTGGCGAATTCCTGTGTCCACCGCGCCCGGATGGCACAGAGGTTGAGATTGTCATTCGGCCACAACACCTGCGCATCGACTTTGATCGCGACGGGCGCGGCCCCAATCCCACGCCACAAGACGGCGCACCCGCGCGCGCCATTGTCGAACGTGCTCGGTTCATGGGGCGGGAGAGCCTTGTGGAATTTCGGATGGATTTTGACGGCTCGATGTTGAAAGCCACGGTGCCCTCGGTGTTTTTGCCCAAACCGGGCACGCCGATGTGGCTGATGATGCGCCGGGATCGGTGTTTCGTCTTCCCGGTCGCCTCCTAATATTTGGTTAACATTTGGCCTTTTGCAGGGCGATAAACGCTGCAAGCGTTTTCCCCGGCTCATCGACGAACCGCGCGCCGGTGTCGATCACCCGTTCAATCCGATCCACCCGAAACACCCGAAAATCCTGCCGCGTTTCACACCACGCCGACAGGGTCCAAACCCGGCCCCAATATTCAAGCTGAAGCGGGCGGATGACGCGGGTGCTGGTCTGATCGTCAAGGGCGTTGTAGGTGATCCGCAGCCGCTTTTTCTCCCGCACCGCCTCACGCAATCCGGGCATATGGCGAAATCCGGCGGCGGCATCGGCAAAGGGAAACACGGCAAAGCCCCAACCCGCACTGGGCGGGCCGGAGTTTTCGGGCAATACGGCGTCGATCTTGGCCGCAAGGCTTTGGGCGTTTCGCGCCAGTTCCGGGTCGGTCGCCTCGCTCAAAATCGCCACTGCCAAATGCAGCGCCTCCAATTCTCCCATGCTTAGGTTCATCGGCGGCAAGGTGATCGGAGAGGTGACCATGTAGCCCACACCGCGCTCGCCTTCGACGGGCACACCCGAGGCGCGCAGCGTGGCCATGTCGCGCCAAATCGTGCGTTCAGAGACCTCAAGTTTTGCGGCCAATTCATGGCCTTTGTGGAGCTGTCCGTCGCGTAGAATTTGAATGAGATCAAACAGGCGGTCGCTGCGCCGGATACCGGTTTGTTTGCGACCGCCTGCCATGTTTATGCCGCCTCAGGCGAGGAGATGCGCGCAAGGGTGATCGGGGCGTGGCCCATGATCACCGTGTCACGGTCCACCAGCGCCATGAACGCCTGTGCCTCAGGGGCGGCCATAAATCCGGCATCCGCCGCCTTGGCAGCCGCCTCATTGGCCCAGACATAGTGTTCATGCCAAAGCCCGCCTGCATCTTTGTACAGGGTGCGGGCGCGAAAGCCCTCGCACCGATCCAGATAGACGTCCAGGCCCTTGGCCACCGTTGTGAGAGCGGTGTCGCTCACCCCGGCAAGGGTGCGGAAGGTAACAGTTTCAATGATTTGAATATCAGACATGATGTCTCCGATTCGAGTTTCAACACCGTCACCATGGGCTGTTTCAACTGACATAAACCTGTCAGTAGCGTTTTTCCACCCCCGCCCACCGCGCCAATGTTGTGCATCGGGGGGGAATCCGTCGTTTTGGCCTTTTCCTCGGCCGCAGAGCTGCCTAATCCTAATCCTCGCGAGATTTGATCACCGGGCGCATCGCCCGCACCGATGGAGAACCACATGCTCAACAATATCGGCCTTCCCGGCCTCCTGCTTATCGCTGTCGTCGTTTTGGTCCTGTTTGGCCGAGGCAAGATTTCCGGCCTGATGGGCGAAGTCGGCAAAGGCATCACGTCTTTCAAAAAAGGCGTCTCTGAAGGCACCAAAGAGATCGAAGACGAGGCCGCACAGGTCGCCAAAGACGTCACGCCCGAAGAAGAAAAAGACAAGGTCTAAGCCCTGTCTTTGGGCGAGACCTGTCTCGCCTTCGCCGGATCTGGGTCGCGCGTGTGCGCCAGGACGATCCGCTTCTTTTGGGTTTTTGTGAAAAAGGCGTGTGCGCATGAGTGCTATCGTGATGCCGTCCATTCCGCTCTTCTTTGACATGGGCATGTCAGAACTTTTGGTCATCGGGGTCGTGGCGTTGATCGTCGTCGGCCCAAAGGACCTGCCGGGGATGTTCCGAACGCTCGGACGGTTCACGGCGCGGGCCAAATCCATGGCGCGGGAGTTTTCGCGGGCGATGGAAAGTGCTGCCGATGAGACTGGGCTCAAAGAGGCGTCGGACGCCTTCAAAGGTGCGACAAACCCAAAGAAATTCGGGTTGGACAAGCTCAATGAGGCGGCATCGACCTTTGAAAAATGGGACCCGATGAAGGCCTCCGATGGCAAGGCTGCGCCAAAAACGACGGCGTTGCAAAAGGATGAACTCAGCCCCGAACGGGCCGATATGGCCAAGAAAATCTCGGAGAATGCGGCAAAGAAAGCGACCGAACGCAAAGCGGCTGAGGCGGCTGAGGCAAAGGCTGTTGCGGCTCCCGTGACCGCGGCTGCGGTGAAGACACCGGCAACGAAGACACCGGCAACGAAGACAGCGGCAACGAAGACACCCGCCGCAAAGAAACCCGCCGCGAAGAAGCCAACAGCTAAGGCGACGGCGGCCAAAGGGACGGCCAAGCCAACTGCGGCCAAACCCGCAACAGCAAAAAAGCCAGCGACCTCCAAAGCCGCCCCTAAAAAAGCCGCGGCCAAAACCGCCAAGCCGGCCAAGACGACCGCATCGAATGAGGGCGAGGCATGAGCCACACTGACAGCGATATCGAAGACAGCTCCGCACCGTTGATCGAACATCTGGCCGAGTTGCGCACCCGGTTGATCCGGGCGGCTTTGGCCTTTGTCGTTGGCATGGTGATCTGTTTTGCCGTGGCCAGTCCGATCCTTGATTTCCTGCTGATCCCGATCGAAAAATCCATGCGCGCCTTGGGCAATCCGAACCCGGTGATGCAATACACAGCACCACAGGAATATTTCTTTACCCTGATCCGTATCTCCATGGTTGGCGGGTTGGCGCTGTCTTTCCCGGTGATCGCCTATCAACTTTGGCGCTTTGTCGCGCCGGGGCTGTATCGCAATGAAAAGAATGCGTTTTTGCCTTTTCTCATCGCCTCCCCGGTGTTGTTCCTCATGGGCGCAGCCTTCGCGCAATATGTGGTTGTGCCGCTGGCGATGACGTTCTTTTTGGGCTTTGCCGATCTGCCCTCCTTTGTTGGCGCGCTTGTGGCCAATGGTGGCGATGTGGCGACCGCGACCAAGGACACAGGCATCGACATCGTCTTCAACGGTAAGGTGAATGAGAGCCTTGATATCACGTTGAAAATGATCGTGGCCTTTGGGCTGTGTTTTCAGCTTCCGGTGCTGTTGACCCTGATGGGCAAGGCCGGATTGGCCACGGCGCACGGCCTGCGTTCGACCCGCAAATATGCGGTCGTGGGCATTTTGACCGTTGCCGCCTTGGTCACGCCGCCGGATGTGACGACGCAATTGATCTTGTTCGTCGTGGTCTACGGGCTTTACGAAATCTCCATCTTCCTCGTCGCCCGTGTTGAAAAGAAACGCACCGAAGAGCTGCGCGCCGCAGGCGTGTTGGACGAGGATGAAGATCTGTTCGGCGAGTTTGACGACGATAAATAAATGAGGTTTCCATGAGCAAAAAGACCCTCAAACGGATTGCGGAGGCCTTGGAGCGCATGGCCCCCGCGCCCTTGGCCGCCCCGGATTTCGAAACGGCCGATGCCTATGTTTGGCACACAGAACCGGACGCGTTGATGCCGGTTCAAAACGTGTCGCGGGTCGATTTGTCGCTGCTCGTCGGCGTGGATCGGCCGCGTGACACTTTGCTTGAGAACACCCGCCAATTCGCGCGCGGCCTATCGGCCAACAACGCGCTGTTGTGGGGCGCACGGGGGATGGGGAAATCTTCGCTGGTGAAGTCGGTTCATGCGGCTGTGGTGGCTGGTGGATTGGACCTTAAAATCGTCGAAATGCAGCGCGAAGATCTTGGCTCTGTCTCGCGGTTGCTGGCGCTTTTGCGCGGCTCTGAGCATCGGTTTTTGCTGTTTTGTGACGATCTGTCCTTTAGTCATGATGATGAGCATTACAAATCGCTCAAAGCCGTGTTGGATGGTGGCATTGAGGGCCGCCCGGACAATGTGTTGTTCTATGCCACCTCTAATCGCCGCCACCTGATGCCGCGCGATATGATTGAAAACGAACGCTCTTCGGCCATCAACCCCTCAGAGGCCGTGGAGGAAAAGGTCTCGCTTTCGGATCGCTTTGGTCTCTGGCTGGGCTTCCATCCCTGTTCGCAGGATGAATATTTGACGATGATCCGGGGCTATTGCGATGCCTATGGGGTCGAGATTGACGACGATACGCTGCGCGCAGAGGCCGTTGAATGGCAAGCCACGCGCGGCGCGCGCTCTGGTCGGGTGGCGTGGCAGTATTTCACCGATTTGGCCGGGCGCACAGGCGTTGCGCTTGGGTAAGCGAGCCTTTACCTCTCGGGAATACGCATGGGGCATCGGTGCTGCCGTTTGGGCCTAAGCGAAACGGGCCGCGCCTCTCTCTGCGCGGCCTGTTTGGTTTATGCACGGTGAGAAACGCTCACCCGGTCAGTTCAGATAGGGCGTCGGATCAACGGTTTGCGTGCCCTTAAAGACCATGAATTGCAATGCGTTAAACTCGTTGGCTGTCACCTTGGCGATGGTTTGACCGCGTTTGACGCTGTCGCCTTTTTTCACCGAAATGCTGTCGATAAAGCTATAGGCGGTTTGAAGGCCATCGCCGTGATCGACCACCATGATTTTTACCCCATCGGCGTTGGTCGAGATCAATTTGACCGTGCCGTCCTTGGCCGCTTTTACGGGCGTGCCTGCGGGGGCGGAAAACAGGATGAATTTCGATTTGGTCTTGTCGTAATCACGGATGATCGCACCGGAAACCGGTTTGGCCATTTCGGATGTCGAGGTCTGGGTCGCGCCAAGGTCCGCTGCCGGTTTGGTGACCGCAGGGGCCGGTTTGGCCAAGTCTGGATCGGGCAGGGGGCTGCGGCCGAAGGCGGCGTGGGGGTGGCCGACCCTTTGCCGGGTTCGGTCGTGGTGGCGGCTGCGGAGACGCCATCAGAGGTTTTGACCGGGATCAAAAGGTAGCGGCCCTCCGTGACGGCAAGGTCTGAGCCAAGCCCATTCCAATCGGCCAACGCGCGCACCGACACGCCATATTTGCGGGCGATGGAATAGGCGGTTTCGCCGCGCTGAACTTGGTGCCGGATCGGTTCCATACCAGCCACTGGTTCGGAGGGGGTGCTCTGCGCAATCGGCGTGGGGGATGTTTTGGTTTCGGCATCGGTGATGGCCTCATCTGCCAAAGCCGCAATGTCGATGCGCTCGCCCGTGGCGATGGTGCCGGTTGGGGTCACGGCGGACTGGCCTTCGCCGACACGGCGGGGCAGGGCGATCACTTCGCCGGGGCGCAGGGTGACGTCGTCGCTGATGCCGTTGTAGCGGGCCAATTCAGCGGCGGGCAGGCCAACACGCGCGGCCACAGAGGCCATAGTGTCGCCGCGTTTGGCCACGACCACTTGGTAATTCGGATAGGAAATCACGCCCTGCGCATTTGGCACAGGTTTGGCGGCTGTTCTGGCCTCATTGGCGGCGGGTGCCGTCGAAAAGGCATCGGTGATGCCGCGCATATCAAAATCGAGCGGTTTGTCACAGGCTGTGAGCGCCAAAAGCGCTGATCCCAGCAAAATCGCCCGCATGCCGTTTTGCGCCTGTCCACGCATCTGTACCATAGATGAAATCGTCATGGCTCTGTCCTCAAATCCTTGGGCTTTGCCCTCTGTTGGAGATTGGCCCCCTGGCCGCCCCTGTCACCCCCTCTTGATCGGAGGGCTCGTTCACTGTTGGCCTCATTACTCTTGGCCCATCCCCTCGACGAGGGGCACAAAGCGCACAGAGCGGAGTTCTTCATAGTCAAACCCCGTTTCGGTGCGTGTCACTTTGATAAGGCTTTGGACCGTGTCCGACTGCCCCACCGGTAAAACCATGATACCGCCTGTTTTGAGCTGCGCCAAGAGCGGGCCGGGAGGGTCCTCTGCGGCGGCGGTCACAAGAATGCGATCAAACGGTGCCTGGTCAGGCAAGCCATGGCTGCCATCAATGGCCATTGCGGTGATGTTGACGATGCCGAGGCTGTCAAACACCACCTGAGCTTCGCGCACAAGGCGCAGGTAGCGATCCACGGTATAAACGCGGCGGGCCAGTTGGCTGAGGATCGCGGCTTGATAGCCGGAGCCTGTGCCCACTTCCAACACCTTGTCGCGCGGTTGCACATTGAGCGCTTGCGTCATCAGGCCAACCACGGAGGGTTGCGAAATCGTTTGGCCGCAGGCGATGGGCAGCGGCATGTCCTCATAGGCACGGGTCGCAAACAGGCCTTTGACAAAGCCGCCGCGGTCGATTTTTTCCATGGCCTGAAGCGTGCGCCCATCGGTCACCCCCTTGGATCGGAGGGTGTAGAGGAACTGCATTTGCGCTTCGGGGTTCATGGTCATCAGAGGCTTTTTTCCAAGGCCGCGAGGCCGTTGAGCATGTCATGTGCGGTCAGATCGGCACGCATCGGCGTGATCGAAATATGGCCGGACAAATTGGCCGTCACATCAGTGCCGGGGCCGGTGTCGACCGATTGTTCGGACCCACGGACCCACAAAAACCGCCGCCCGGTGGGGGAGACTTGGCCTTCGATGCCAAAACCCGGCGTGTTGCGGCGACCTTGGCGGCAAATGGTGATGCCTTTGGTCTCAGCGGCGGGCAGGGGTGGAAAATTCACGTTGTAAAACAAAGAGTAATCATCGCCCGTCCCCCAGGGTGCCTGGGTCAGCAATGTGGTGACAACATCGGCGCCATGCAGAGCCGCACTTTCAAACATATCCTCAAGACCGGCATTTTTTGGCCCAAAGAATTGCGACAGGGCGATGGCTTTCACACCTTGCAATGCCGCCTCCATCGCGCCGCCAATCGTGCCGGAGTACATCACGTTTTCGCCCGCATTGTTGCCCCGGTTGACGCCAGAGAGCACCAAATCCGGCCGTTCGGGCAAGATGTCATGCAGCCCGGCCAAAACGCAATCGGCAGGCGAGCCTTCGGCGGCCCAGCGGCGCGGGGCAAGTTCGGTGATCATCGTCGGATGGGAATAGGAAATGCAATGCGCGACGCCGGATTGTTCAAACGCGGGCGCGACGACCCAGACCTCGCCTTCGGGACCGGCAACCGTATGGGCGATGGCCTCAAGCGTTTTGAGGCCCGGCGCATTGATGCCGTCATCGTTGGTGATCAGGATGCGCATGGAGGGGCCCTTTGGTCTGAATGGCACTTGTCTTCCGTTCCTCCTTAAAGCAGGCTCGGAATCGCGGCAAGGTCAGTGGCCCGCCGCAGCCCTGATATTTATGGCGTTTCGGCAAAAACCTGATTTCAAAAGGGGCCGTGGTACGCTTTTTGTAAATTGGAGAGAGTATGTCTTTAGCTGCCCCGCGTCCCGTGCTTGATGCCATCGCCGTGACCGCCACTGACATGGCGCGCTCTGTGGCGTTTTATCGCCTATTGGGGTTTGATTTCGAGGGCGTTGAGACCAACACCGATCACGTTGAACCCAACACAGCGCCGGGGTCGGTGCGATTGATGATCGACGCGGCCAGCTTGTCGGAAACCCTGATCGGGGACAAACCACGACCTGCGAACCATTCAGCCTTTGCCATGCTCTGCGCCACCCCGTCCGAGGTGGACCGGGTGGCGGGTGAGATTGCAAGCGCCGGGTTCGCGGTGGTGGACGCCCCTTGGGACGCGTTTTGGGGCCAACGCTACGCCACGGTGGCGGACCCGGATGGCTACAAAATCGACCTGTTCGCGCCTTTGTAATCCGTGGCCGTCATCAGAGGCGTTAGAGTAGCCCGATCTCTTTGAGCAAACGCGGGGCTTCGTCGCGCGGATGGGTCAGTGGAGCTTTGTCTTCGCCGGGGAAAAACCGCGCGCGGGTGCCGGTCGGCATTGGGCGCGGCGACAGCACATGAATGCGCGGCGCTTTTTCGACATGTGCGACCTCGGCCTGCCAGCTTTTGGCCATAGCGATTTGCGCGGCTTTCGAGGCCCCGTACGCGCCAAAGAATTTCTCGCCCGCATGCGGATCATCGAAAAACAGCACGTCGGCGGGGGTGGGGGCCATGTTCAAGAGCGGTGAAATCATCGGCATCAACTTGCCCGTGGCGGTCACATTGGTGCCGATGGTGCGATCAAAGTCTTTGGGGTCGATGTGATCGGCGGGCGACAGCAGTTGCGCGTAAATCGCCGTGTGCGCCCAAAGGTCAAGATGCCCCCAGCGGTCATAAATCCCACGGCACAGATGCGCCATCGCGTCCGGGTTGGTCACATCCATCGGCGCCAATGTGGCGTCGCCGCCTTTGGCTTTGATCCGGTCGTCCAACTCTTCGAGCGCGCCCGTGGTCTTGGCCACGGCGACGATGTGATAGGTCGGTGCCAGCGCTTCGGCGAGGAAAAAGCCAAGGCCGCGCGATGCGCCGGTGATGAGGGCGACTTTTGTGTGGTCTGTCATGGTTGCTTCCCAATCATCAGGGCCGGTTTGAAGGCCAATTTGGACCGATGTGTGCGGGGAAATTGCGGCGCGGTCAAGGGGCCGTCAGCTCGGCGCGCGCAAGTGTCCCACTGGCCTCATAAAGCGCAAGAAGATCGTCAAAGGACATATCCGCGATGCCAGTCAGTGTGACGCTGGGCCGTGCGGAGCCATCGCCAAAGCTCAGCGTCAGGGCGCAGTCTTGGGCGGCCAAAGGAGACAGATCATTGGCCAAACCGGCCAGCGTGTCCTCGGGCAGGGCACCACCATCAAGATGTTGAAGATAGGCGTAAAACACCGGATGCGGCACCTCGGCCCACAGCGCGACCACCAAGGCATCGTCGGCCCCGCGAATGGGCAGGGTGAGCGTGGCGCGCAGATACCGGGCCTCATCCAAACGGCAGAGCTCGGAGGCCAATTGATCCGCGCCCTCTTTGACAAAGGCCAGATCGCCTCGCGGCGCATGGGGCCACTCAGACGGATGATCAAAGCCAATGTCAATCACCCCGCCTTTGGCCATAAGAGCGCGCCAGCGGGGATCAAGATCGAGGATAGAGGCCACTTATTCGGCTGCCGTTTTGAGTTTGAACCCTTTGTCGATCATATCGGAGGGCACCACCGGGTATTCGCCGGAGAAACAGGCATCGCAATAGCGCGGGGCGGCGGCGTCGCGGCCTTCGGCCACGCCCGCAGCGCGATACAAGCCATCGAGCGAGATGAATTGCAAACTGTCGACGCCCAAATGCACGCGCATTTGTTCGACCGACATGTAAGCCGCCAGCAATTTGTCGCGATCCGGCGTGTCGACGCCGTAGAAACAGGGCCACATGGTCGGGGGCGAGGCGATGCGGAAATGGACTTCGGCGGCCCCTGCGTCCAACAGCATGTCTTTGATCTTTTGCGAAGTTGTGCCGCGCACCACAGAGTCATCGACCAGAATGATCCGTTTGTCGCGGATCAGCGCCCGGTTGACGTTCAGTTTCAGGCGCACACCCATGTTGCGGATCTGCTCTGAGGGCTCAATAAACGTCCGCCCCATATATTGGTTGCGGATGATGCCCATGCCGTAGGGAATGCCGGATTGGAACGCATAGCCGATGGCGGCGGGCGTGCCGGAGTCGGGCACCGGACAGACCAGATCGGCCTCCACGGGGGCTTCAATCGCCAATTCCACACCAATCTGACGGCGGGTCTCATAGACGGAACGCCCCTCTAAGATGCTGTCGGGACGGGAAAAATACACATGCTCAAAGATGCAGAACCGCGAGGGCTTTGGCTCAAACGGTTTTGAACTTTGGACTTTGCCATCCGAGATCACGACCATTTCGCCGGGCTCAATCTCACGGACGAATTCGGCACCGATGATGTCAAGCGCACAGGTTTCAGACGAGAGCACATAGCCTTTGTCGCCCACTTTGCCCAACACCAGCGGCCGCACGCCACGCGGATCGCGCACGCCGATCAGTTTGGTGCGGGTCATGGCGACGACGGAAAAGGCACCTTCAACCCGGCGCAACGCGTCTTTCATCCGCTCAGGGATGTTGCGTTGTAACGAGCGGGCCATCAGGTGAATGATGCATTCCGAATCCGAGCTGGATTGGAAAATCGAGCCACGTTCAATCAGCTCGCGGCGCAGGGCGACGGCATTGGTAATATTGCCGTTGTGGGCAATCGCGGCCCCGCCCATGGCGAATTCGCCAAAGAACGGCTGCACGTCACGGATCGCGGTGTTGCCTTTGGAGCCCGCTGTGGAATAGCGAACATGGCCGATCCCGATCGGACCGGGCAGGGTTTCCATCACCTTTTGCGAGGTGAAATTGTCACGGACATAGCCAAAGCGGCGTGCCGACTGAAACCCGGCCTCGTTGTCATAGGTGACGATCCCGCCGGCTTCTTGGCCGCGATGCTGAAGCGCATGCAGGCCAAGGGCGATAAAAGAGGCGGCATCGGCAACGCCAACGGCGCCAAAGACGCCACATTCCTCTTTGAGTTTGTCATCGTCAAAAGGGTGAGCGGGGGCATTTCGAGCATCTCGGTCAAGCTCCGAATCCTACGCTGTGCGGTTCGTCCCACCCTTTAAGACCTAACAGCCCCAGTGTCACGAAAGGATCACAAAAGATTTCATCACTTCTTGTGCTCCGTCGTGAGACCGGCGGGGTATACGGCTTTCAAGGTAGGGGTTCATGAAAAGGGCGGCTGCCTCTGATTGGCGCCGCCCGAAGGAATGGTGATTTACTCGGTACAGGTCGAGACCAAGGACTGATAGCGCGAGGTGATCCAATCGGGTGCATCCTCGGGCAGGCTCTCGTCCAGTTTGTCTTGCGAGCGGGCAAAGACTTTGACGGTACGAGAGTTTTCCAAAACGTCAATCGGATCGCCGGTGGAGACGCGGTCAAAGATCACCAAAGCGATGGCGACCAAAATGATGCCGCGGATCACACCGAACAGAAACCCAAGCCCCTGATCAACGCCCCCCAACGCGGAACGTTGAACGGCGGAGGAAAACAGCGGCGTAAAGATCGACACGACGATCAACGCCACGGCGAAGACCGCGAAAAATCCGGTGATCACCGAGAGTTCGCAAGATCCAGAGATGTAATCGCCAAGATAGGGCACTTCTTTGACCAAAGGCACGGCCTTGGGGGCAAACATATAGCCAAGGACCGCGGCGACGATCCATCCGGCAATCGCCATGCCTTCGCGCACAAATCCGCGTGAATAGGCCAGGATCGCCGATACGACGATGACCAATGCGACGATGCCGTCGATGATTGTAAAGCCTTCCATGGCGCCTCTCTTTTGAACTCTGAGCGCGTTAGCCCGCGCCAAAAACCTCTCCGACAAACCCCACCAGATCACTCATCTGCCGGACGTCCATGCCGCTTTTTTCTCCAGCCTTGGAACGGGCCGGGGCGATGGCCGATGAAAAACCAAGTTTTTTGGCTTCTTTCAACCTGTTTTCGGTCTGACCAACGGGTCGCAAGCTGCCAGAGAGCGAAAGTTCCCCGAAAACCACACAATCTTTTGGCAAAGCCTGATCTTCACGGGCCGAAATCAACGCCGCCGCCACCGCCAGATCGGCGGCAGGTTCCGACACTTTCATTCCGCCCGCCACGTTCAGATAAACGTCCAGCCCGGCAAAGGGAATACCACATCGGCTTTCCAACACGGCCAGGATCATCGCCAAACGCGATCCGTCCCAGCCGACCACCGTGCGCCGGGCTTGGGCGTGGGGCGAGGGGGCGACAAGCGCCTGAAACTCGACCAGCACCGGCCGCGTGCCTTCAATCCCGGCAAACACCACCGATCCGGGGGCTGGTTGATCGCGTTCGGATAGAAAGAGCGCGGAGGGGTTGGTCACTTCGCGCAAGCCATCACCGGTCATTTCAAACACGCCAATCTCATGCGCCGGGCCAAAACGGTTTTTGACCGCGCGCAACAGGCGGAAATGGTGACCACGTTCGCCTTCGAAATACAAAACCGTGTCGACCATATGCTCGACCACACGCGGGCCTGCCAATTGTCCGTCTTTGGTGACATGGCCGACCAAAACCACCGACACACCGCGCGATTTGGCGAAGGTCACCAATTCATGCGCCGCCGCACGCACCTGCGACACCGATCCCGGTGCGCTTTCGACATTGTCGGCCCACATGGTCTGGATCGAGTCGATGATCACCAGATCGGGCATTTCCGCCTCAAGCGTCGTCAAGATGTCGCGCAGGTTGGTTTCGGCCCCGAGCCGCACCGGCGCATTGCCAAGACCCAACCGTTGCGCCCGCATCCGCACTTGGGCGGCGGATTCCTCGCCGGAAATATAGATGACCTTCAGTCCCGCCATGGCAAATTTCGCCGCCGCCTGAAGCAACAGTGTCGATTTGCCGATGCCCGGATCACCGCCGACCAAGATGGCCGAAGACGGGACCAAGCCTCCGCCCAAAACCCGGTCGAATTCGGTCAAGCCGCAGGAGGTGCGTTTCGGCGGCGCTTCTTTGTCGGACAGGGCGGAGAGTGGAATTTCCTTGCCGCGCAGCCCGCCCAGCGTCTTTTTCGCTGGCCCCGAGGCCGATAGGGGCTTTTCCTCGGAAATGGAGTTCCATTCGCCACAGCCGTCACAGCGCCCGGACCATTTGGTCGTCACTGCCGCGCAATTGGAACAGACGAAATTCTTTTGTGCCTTGACCATTTTGGCGCTCCCTGCTCGTTCTTGCTTCGTTCTAATCTTTCAAGGGGGCGCTGCGCAAGTCTTCGGCCTTTGCCGTGGTGAAAATACTCAAAGCCAGACTGAGCAACACGCAAAACGTGAACAGGTATAGTCCCCACCCGACCTCAAGTCGGCCAACGCCCATGCCTTTGGCCAGAGTGATATAGATCGCGATCAAAAACACATCCGCCATCGCCAACCGCCCAAGGTGAAACAACCAGGGCTTGATCCGAGCGGGCAGGCGGCCAGACAAGAGACCCTCAAGGGCAAGGACCTTGGCGATGGGGGCGATCAGGGCGAAGAACACGACCACGAGGGCGAGAAAAATATCTTTGTGCCACAGCCCGCCAATGCCAGAGAGGACCGAAATATCGGACAGGCCAAACAGCGGCAATAGACCGGCGCGCATCAGAGGCGCGATCCAGGAGATCGGAAACAGGATCAAAAGCGAAAGATTGAGAAGGCGCGGGACTGTCATATCATCGAAGTGGCAGTGTCACGGCGCGATTGCAAGAGTGCTGATCTGCCCCGGGCCACGCCCCATGACGGCTACATGACGGCTAATTGGTCCGATCTGGCGTGCTCATCGCAGATTTGGGCATGGACACCACCTTGCCGTCGTCGTCGGCCATGTCGAGATCGTCCAACTCATAGCCAAGTCCCGGCAGCACCTCTTTGAGATCACGCTCAAGACGGTCCATGTGACGGTTCGCCTCGCGTTCACTGGCTTCGATGTCACGTTGCCAGCGTTTCAATTCTTCGGTGATGGAGAGCGCCAGATCGAGCTTGTCTTGAAATGCCTCAAGGTCTTGTTGCCGTTCGGTCAAAAACACCTTGGCGCGGGTGACTTTTTCGTCGGAATAAATCTGGGCCAGATCGCGGGTGGTGTGCGACATCTGCGCCGCCAGTTCCATCACTTCCGGCTCCAAACTGGCCAGATCGGGATGAGCGCGCAGATGATGAAGGCGGGCGCGGACGCTGTCAAACTCTGAGGAGAGGGCAAAGGCGCTGTCTCGATCTGTGGCATGGCTGAGGCGATAGGCCTGTGCCACGTCTTGCATCGAAACGGCAAAGCTGCGGTGGCTGCGTTCAAGGTCGAGCATCCGGTTCACACCGGGCAAAAACGCACAGAGCGACAGCAATAGGATTGTCAGGCCAGTTTGCACATAGGGGCCAACTTGGACGGTCTCACCGCCGTGGATCTCTACCTGCATCCCAAGCCAAGGCCAGAGCCCGGCGAAAGACAAAGCCGTGCTCACAGACGCGGCAATTGCCAGCGCGATGATCGTCCATTTTGCCATGTCTTGCAGCACATGCTGCATCAGGCGAAATCCCGTTCGCCCGTCCATTTGATCGACCATGATCAGCCCCCATCATTACCCGCCGGTTAACGAAACCGTGCGGGCAAAGAAAAATCAATGATTCATGTGGGTTAGAGGGTTTTTGTTTCCGCTTTGGAAACAGTTTTGCCTAAAATGTGCAATTGTCGACACTTAGCGCAGGGTCTCGATCGGCCCATGCGGTGAGCCGGTGATGAATTGGGTGAGATACGGGTCGTTCGCCGTGTCCATGTGTGCCACGGGACCATGCCAACGCATTTTGCCGCCATGCAACATTGCCACCTTGTCGGCAATCGCGCGCACCGAGGTCATGTCATGGGTGATGGTCAGCGCGGTCGCGCCCATTTCCACCACGATCTCGCGGATCAATTCGTTGATCACCCCGGCCATGATCGGGTCCAACCCGGTGGTCGGTTCGTCAAAGAAAATGATTTCGGGATCGGCGGCAATGGCGCGGGCAAGGCCCACACGTTTTTGCATGCCGCCCGACAGTTCGGCGGGAAATTGATCGGCCACATCGGGCGACAACCCGACCCGGCGCAGTTTCTCAATCGCGATCTCACGCGCTTGGGCGCGGGGCCGTTTTAACGAGCCGCGCAACAGTCGAAAGGCAACGTTTTGCCAAACTGGAAGGCTGTCAAACAGGGCCGCGCCTTGGAACAACATGCCAAACCGGGCCAAAAACGCGTCGCGGTCGCCACTGGCGGTGACCTCTTCGCCATCGACCGTAATCGTGCCTTGATCCGGGATCACAAGGCCCAAAATGCACTTGAGCATGACCGATTTCCCGGTGCCCGATCCGCCGATGATGACACAGCTTTCGCCGCGCTCCACCGTCAGGTTGACACCGCGCAGGATCTGTTTCGATCCAAAGGATTTATGAACGTCGGTCAGCGTGATCATGCGGCAAAAAACGCCTGTGTCAAAAGGAAGTTGGCGGCCAGGATCAACACGGCGGCGGCGACGACCGAGGATTTGGTTGCTTGCCCCACGCCCTGCGCGCCCCGGCCCGAATTCATCCCGAAATAACAGCCCATCAACGTGGCGATGACGCCAAACGCAGCCCCTTTGACCAATGACGAGACGATGTCGGGCATCTCAAGGAAATCTATGGTGTTTTTGAGGTAGGTGGCGGAATTGAAGTCGAGCGACTTGACGGAGACAAACCAGCCGCCAAATACTCCGACTGTGTCGCCCACCGCCACCAAAAACGGCACGGTCAACAGCCCGGCCAAAACGCGCGGGGCGGCGAGGTATTTCATCGGATTGGTCGAGAGGGTGACCAGCGCGTCGATTTGTTCGGTGACTTTCATCGTGGCGATTTCGGCGGCAATGGACGAGGTCACCCGAGCCGCCATCATCAGCCCGACCATCACCGGGCCGAGTTCGCGCACGACCCCCAAGGCGACGATTTGTGGCACCACTTGTTCGGCCGAAAACCGTGCGCCACCGGCATAGATTTGCAACGCCAAAGCCCCCCCGTGAACAGCGCGGTCAACCCGACAACGGGCAGGGACAGGTAGCCGACAGTCATCAAGGCGTGAAAGAATTCGCGACTGTAAAACGGCGGCGTGAGGATGTGACGGAAGGTCGAGAGCGTGAACAGCGTCAAACGGCCCACAGCGGCAAAAGCCCCAAGCACTGCCGCGCCCAAACGGGCCAGCAGGTGCAAGATTGGGTTGGCCGCGCGGGGGAGGCTCATCCGATATACCGCCGCAGATAGCGTGCGCCCAAAGAGGTCAGGATTTCATAACCAATCGTGCCCGCCACATCGGCCAGATCATCGACCGTTTGATGCGGGCATAAAAGATCAAGCGATTTGGGCACGTGATCGAGGTGGGTGATGTCCACGGTGATCAAATCCATCGACACGCGGCCCACCAGAGGGCAGGGGGTGTCACCGTCAAACAGCACCGCAGCGTTGGAGATTTTCCGAGAAATACCATCGGCGTAACCGGCGGAAATCGTGGCGATCCGAGAGGGCACTTCGGCGGTCCATGTGTTGGAATAGCCGACGGTTTCATTGGGCGCGACATCGCGGGTCTGGATCACAGGACATTCCAGCCGCACCACGGGTTTGCTGTCTTCAAACGGTAAGCCGCCGTAAAGGCCGATGCCCGGACGCACCAGATCGAAATGATAGTCCGGCCCAAGCAAAATCCCACCCGTCGCTGATAAGGCACGCGGCACGGTCAAGCCCTCGGTCATCTGGCGGAAATTGGCCAGTTGATGGGCGTTCATCGGATGCTTTGGCTCATCGGCACAGGCCAGATGCGACATGATCAGATCGGGGCGGGCTTTGATCACCAGATCTTTGACCGCATCCCATTCGGGCGCTTCAAGACCCAGACGGTTCATCCCGGTGTCAAGTTGAATGCCGAAGGGCGCGCCGGGGAGGGCTTCGAAATGGCGGGTGATTTGATCCAGGGAATTGAGCATCGGTACAAGATGCATATCCGCGATCATGTCGGTGTCCCCGGCCATATGACCGCCAAACACCCCAATCCACGGCGAGGGACCGATGGCCGCGCGCAGGGCCACACCTTCCTCGGCGGCGGCCACGAAAAACTTTTTCACCCCGGCCTTAACCAAAGCGCGTCCGACCTTGGCCACGCCAAGCCCGTAAGCGTCCGCTTTGATCACGGCGGCGGTTTCCACAGAGGGTGCGGTCAAACGGTCCAGCGCCCGCCAATTGTCGGTCAGAGCCGTGAGATCAATATGTAAAACAGATGTAGCCATGGCGTTTTTTGACCCTCCACGCGGCTCTGTGCAAGCGCAAATCTATACGCAGGCTTAAAACGCGCGCGGGCGGGTCCGATGTCCTTATGTATTGGGTCTTAGTATTCGGGTTCGTTTTGTTGCCACGGCTGGATGAGGTTGCCAAAGCGGGTGAATTCCGCCTCAAAGCTCAGTTCCACCGTGCCAATCGGGCCGTGACGTTGCTTGCCAAGGATGACTTCGGCCTTGCCGTGCAGCCGCTCCATATCCTCGACCCAGCGCGTCGTGGCCTCCATATCATGCTCTTCGGGCTTTTCGCGCTCTTTGTAATATTCGCCACGATAGACAAACATCACCACATCGGCGTCTTGCTCGATCGAGCCGGATTCACGCAAATCCGAAAGCTGTGGCCGTTTGTCGTCGCGGCTCTCCACCGTCCGGCTGAGCTGGGAGAGCGCGATCACCGGGATGTTGAGTTCTTTGGCGATGGCTTTGAGGCCCATGGAAATCTCACCGATCTCCTGCACCCGGTTGCCTTGGCTGCGTGCGGTGCCGCGCACCAGTTGCAGATAGTCGATGATCAACAGATCAAGCCCGTGCGTCCGTTGCAACCGCCGCGCGCGCGCCGCCAATTGCGAGATTGGAATGGCCGGGGTGTCGTCGATATAAAGCGGGCAGGTCTCAAGCGTTTTGGCGGCTTCGACAAAGCGGCGGAACTGATCTTCGGTCATGTCACCTTGGCGGATTTTATGCGACGAAATCTCAGAGGCCTCGGCCAGGATCCGCGCCGCCAACTGTTCGGCGCTCATCTCAAGCGAATAAAACCCGACAACCCCGCCCTCGACTGCACCGACGCGCCCATCCGGCAGCGTGCCCTTTTTATAGGCCTTGGCGATGTTGAAGGCGATGTTGGTGGCCAGCGAGGTTTTGCCCATCGACGGACGTCCGGCCAAGATGATCAAGTCGGACTTGTGCAAGCCGCCCATCTTTTTATCGAGATCGTTGAGGTGGGTCTGAATCCCCGCCATGCCGCCACCGCGCTCATAGGCGGCATTGGCGTTGAGCACGGCTTGGGTGACGGCGGAGAGGAAGGAGGTGAACCCGGTTTCGCCCTTGCCCTGTTCGGCCAGCGTGTACAGCCGCTGTTCGGCGGCCACGATTTGCTCGCCGGGATCACGAATGTCGGAACCAGAAGCGGCAGAGCCCGCAATCTCGTTGCCCAGCTCAATCAACTGACGGCGTAAGAACAGATCATAGATCAACTGGGCATAGTCACGCACCGCATAGGTCGAAATGGCACTTGCCGCCAGACGCGCCAAATAGGCCGGGCCACCGAGTTCTTTCAGGCCCTCATGGTCCTCCATATAGGCTTTCAACGTCACCGGAGAGGCGAGCATATTCTTTTGAATGCGCTCCTGAGCCTTCTCGTAAATGTCTTTGTGCACCGGGTCGAAAAAATGGTCGGGCGAGATGATCGAGGCGATTTTGTCGAACACATCGTTGTTGGTCAAAAGTGCGCCCAAGAGTTGTTGCTCGGCCTCGATGTTATGGGGCACGGCCCCCGCATAGGAGGTGATCACCGACGGTGTTGCCGCGTCCGCTTTGTCGGTGCGTGCGTCCTGAAGTGTGGCGATGTCATTCATCCGGCTGGCCCTCTTTATGATCCTGCGAGTCGCGTGTTGCTCGCGGGTTTGGGTGTCATAGCCGCCTGCGCGCCGGGTTTCAAAATGTATAACGTGTGGATAACTGGCACACAGATGAACAAGGCAAGCTAACTTGGCTGTTTGCAAAGAAAAACGCCGCCCCTGAGGGCGGCGCATAAATTTCGGGCGCGGATTTCCGCCGCCTCAGGCCTTTTTATTGGCCTCTTGCCATTCGCGTGGGGCGTTGAGGAATTTCTCCACCTCTGCGAGCGTTTCGGCGTCAAAGGCACCTTGGCGTTTGGCCTCGGCCAAAACATCCCACCATGTGCACAGGCTGATCAGTTTCACGCCATGATCGCCCAGCGTCTTTTCCGTTTCCGGGAAAATCCCGTAGTAAAAAATCACCGCTGTCCAGCCGCACGTTGCGCCGGTCTCACGGATCGCATCGACAAAGGACAATTTCGAGCCGCCATCGGTGGTCAAATCTTCGACCAACAACACCCGCTCGCCCTCGCTCATCTGCCCTTCGATCCGGGCATTGCGACCGTAGCCTTTGGGTTTTTTGCGCACATAGGTCATCGGCAGGGCCAGACGTTCGGCCACCATCGCGGCAAAAGGAATGCCCGCCGTTTCGCCGCCTGCGATATTGTCAAACGCCTCAAACCCGGCTTCGCGCATCACAGACACCGACAGGAAATCCATCAAGGTCGCGCGAATGCGGGGGTAGGAAATCAGTTTGCGACAGTCGATGTAGGTTGGGCTGGGCAGGCCAGAGGCCAGCGTGAAGGGCTCGCGCGCGTTGAAATGCACGGCTTTGATTTCCAACAACATCCGCGCCGTCAAACGGGCGATTTCTGTCTCGTCAGGAAAGGAGGAGGGGATCATCTGGCGGTCTCTTTCGTCTTAGGCCTCGACGCTCCAATGGAGCGGCATTTGCGGGTCAAATACGGTCACGGGACCGTTTTCGGTGTCGATTTTATCGGGGTAGCGGACCGGATCGCCCCGGCGCAGCGTGATCGTCGCCTCATTGAGCGGCAGGCCATAGAATGTTGGCCCGTTGATCGAGGTGAAGGCTTCGAGAGCGTCCAGTTTTCCCTCTTTTTCAAACACTTCGGCGAGAATCGACATGGTGTTCGTGGCGGTGAAACAGCCCGCGCACCCACATGCGGTCTCTTTCGCGCCGTCCAGATGTGGTGCGGAATCGGTGCCCAAAAAGAACTGTTTGTCACCCGAGGTCGCCGCCTCCACCAGAGCCAGACGATGCGTTTCACGTTTGGCCACGGGCAGGCAATAATAATGCGGTTTGATCCCGCCCACGAGGATGTGGTTGCGATTGATCACAAGGTGATGTGTGGTGATCGTTGCGCCCAATCCCTGATCCACTGAACGGGCATAGTCCACGCCGTCCTTCGTGGTGATGTGTTCCATCACCACTTTGAGGCCGGGGGTGGTGCGGCGGATCGGGTCGAGCAGGGTGTCGATGAACACTTTCTCACGGTCAAAAATATCCACGTCCGGCGTCACCACCTCGCCATGGATGCAAAGCGGCAGGCCGATCTCGGCCATTTTTTCCAACACAGCGCGCACGTTTTCGAAATTCGTGACACCCGAGGCCGAATTGGTCGTCGCCCCGGCCGGATATAATTTCACCGCCTTCACCAAACCGCTGGCATGCGCCATGGCCACATCATTTGGGTCTGTTTGCTCGGTCAAATAGAGCGTCATCAGAGGCTCAAACTGACCTTTGCGCGGGTTTGCTTTGAGGATGCGCTCGCGGTAGGCGGCTGCGTCGTCGCCGGTGACCACGGGGGGCACAAGGTTCGGCATCACGATTGCGCGGGCAAAGTGACGTGTGGTTTCGGGCAGAATGGCATTGAGCATCGCGCCATCGCGCAGATGCAAATGCCAATCGTCGGGGCGGCGGAGGGTGAGTGTATCGGTCATGCCCCTGAATTACCGCGTTCCGGCACAAAGCACCAGATGGCAGTTCGTGCTTATTTTTTAAGCGGATGGTCAGTTTTCGCGGCGATTGTGTACAATCGGGCGGCTGCGGGATTGAAGCCTGCGCGGGGCCGAGGCTAGCGTGGTGACGACTTGGAGACCCGGATGCTTGACACCTCATCTCAGACCCCGCTTCAAAGCGCTGCACCTCATATGCAGCGTGTGCGGGGGCGTGCGCTTGTGGTCATGGGCGTGAATGGGTTGAAGGATTTGCATCAATCCGGCTCCGCAAAAGCAATGTTGCCACGGGTGCACACCACGGTGCCAGAGGTGGTTTTTCTCAACACATCCGGGGGGTTAACCGCCGGGGATCAGTTGGATTACACGCTTGAGGTTGAGGCGGGCGCGGCGCTTGTTGGCACCACACAAACCGCCGAGCGCGCCTATGCCTCTGTTGCCCATGGTGCGGATGCGGATGTCTCGGTGCGGCTCATTGCCGGGGCGGGGGCGCGGCTTGATTGGTTGCCGCAGGAAACCATCCTGTTTGAAAAGGCGCGATTGAACCGCCGCACCTGTGCGCAGATCGCCGGGGATGCACAGTTCACCTGTGTCGAGTCGTTGATCTTGGGCCGTGCTGCCATGGGCGAGACGCTGCAAACGCTGCACCTGCGCGACCGTCGCGAGATCCGTCGCGCCGGTCGGCTTGAATTCTTGGAGCCACTGGAAATCGACGCTGCCCTTTTGGCCGCGCGCGATCATGCGGTGACATTGAATGGCGCGCGCGCCGTGGCGACCATCGGAATGTTCGCGCCGGGTGCCGAAGCCTTGGCCGATCTGGTCAAACAGACGGCGCAAGAGGGCGTGAGCGCCGGGGTGTCGGGTTGGAACGGCAAACTTGTGATCCGGGCGATGGCACCTGATGGCTATCCGCTGAGGCGCTATGTGGCGCGGGTTTTGAACCAGATCAGAGGCGTGGATTTGCCGCGCGTCTGGCAAATGTGACTTGAATTGAACGAGGGACGACCATGAACCTGACCCCGAGGGAAAAGGATAAACTTTTGATCTCTTTGGCCGCAATGGTGGCGCGTGGGCGCCTTGCGCGGGGTGTGAAACTCAATCATCCCGAGGCCATCGCCTTGATCACCGATTTCGTCGTCGAAGGCGCGCGGGACGGCAAAATGGTGTCCGAGTTGATGCAATCGGCGGCGCATGTCGTGACCAAAGACATGTGTATGGAGGGCATCGCCGAAATGATCCCCGAGGTGCAGGTCGAGGCGACTTTCCCGGATGGCACCAAATTGGTCACTGTTCATCACCCCATTCGTTAAGGAGACCGCCATGATCCCTGGAGAGTATTTCATCAAAGAGGGCGACATCGAGTTGAACGCGGGCGCTGAGGTGACGGTGCTTGAGGTTTCTAACACCGGCGATCGCCCGGTGCAGGTCGGCTCACATTACCATTTCCATGAGACCAATGAGGCGCTGTCCTTTGACCGCAACGCCGCACGCGGCAAACGGCTCGACATTGCGGCGGGCACGGCCGTGCGGTTCGAGCCGGGCCAAACCCGCGAAATCAGCCTTGTGCCGCTGTCGGGCAAGCGCGAAGTCTATGGCTTCAATCAGAAAGTGATGGGTGAATTGTGATCCGTAAGGCTCTGATATTCATTTCGTTTTTCGGACCGGCTTTGGCGGACGCGCCGAAGGTGGATTGCGACAATGCAATGACCCAAACCGATAGGAACATCTGTTCGTATCAGGACTATCAGGCCGCCGATGCTGTGCTCTATGAGGGCGGGTCGATTCAGCCGCTGATCACGAACAGCTGTTTGGCAGATTTAACACGGCAGCGCACGGATGAGATGCGCTCTGCCTATCAGACGTACTGAGAGGGACCGAGATGCCTGCAAAAATTTCCCGCGCGACTTATGCCGATATGTTTGGCCCTACGACGGGCGACAAACTGCGTTTGGCCGACACGGATTTGATCATCGAGGTCGAACGCGACCTGACCGGGCCTTATGGCGAAGAGGTCAAATTTGGCGGCGGTAAAGTGATCCGCGATGGTATGGGCCAGTCGCAATTGTCGCGCGCTCAAGGCGCTGTTGATACGGTGATCACCAACGCCTTGATTTTGGATGTGACCGGGATTTTCAAGGCCGACATCGGTCTCAAAAGCGGACGTATTGCGGGGATCGGTAAGGCCGGGAACCCGGACACCCAACCGAATGTTGACATCATCGTCGGTCCCGGCACCGAAGTGATCGCAGGCGAAGGCCGGATCATCACGGCGGGGGGCTTTGACAGCCACATCCACTTTATTTGCCCGCAACAGATTGAAGACGCTCTACATTCCGGCCTGACCACGATGTTGGGCGGCGGCACGGGACCGGCGCATGGCACTTTGGCAACCACCTGTACGCCCGGTCCGTGGCATATTGGCCGGATGTTGCAGGCGCTTGACGGTGTGCCGATGAACATCGCGCTGGCGGGCAAGGGGAATGCGAGCCAACCTCAGGCTTTGGTCGAAATGGTCAAGGCGGGCGCGGCTGCGCTCAAGCTGCACGAGGATTGGGGCACCACGCCCGGCGCGATTGATTGCTGTCTGTCGGTGGCCGATGACATGGACGTTCAGGTGATGATCCACACCGATACGTTGAACGAATCCGGCTTTGTCGAGAACACGGTCAAGGCGATGAAAGGCCGTACAATCCACGCCTTTCACACCGAAGGCGCGGGGGGCGGTCACGCCCCGGACATCATCAAAGTGGTGGGCGAGGAGCATGTGATCCCGTCGTCGACCAACCCGACCCGGCCCTACACGGTCAACACCTTGGAAGAACACCTCGACATGCTCATGGTGTGTCACCATCTCGACAAATCCATCCCCGAGGATGTGGCTTTTGCAGAGTCGCGCATTCGCAAAGAAACGATTGCCGCCGAAGACATCCTGCATGACATGGGCGCGTTTTCGATCATCGCCTCTGACAGTCAGGCGATGGGCCGGGTGGGCGAAGTCTTGATCCGCACATGGCAAACGGCAGATAAGATGAAGAAACAACGCGGTCGCTTGTCGGACGAGACGGGCGACAATGACAACGTTCGGGTCAAGCGTTACATCGCGAAATACACGATCAACCCGGCGATTGCCCATGGGATGAGCCGCGAAATTGGGTCGATCGAGGTCGGTAAACGCGCCGATTTGGTGATGTGGTCGCCGGCATTCTTTGGGGTGAAACCGGAGATGGTGCTTTTGGGCGGCTCAATCGCGGTGGCGCAAATGGGCGATCCAAATGCCTCCATACCGACGCCGCAACCCGTCTATACCCGCCCGATGTTTGGTGCCATGGGGCGCGCGGTGGAACATTCCGCCGTGTTGTTCGTCTCGGCTGCGGCGCAGGCCGAGGGCATCGGCGCCTCTTTGGGGCTCCGCAAACAAACCGTGGCGGTGGAAAACACCCGCAAGATTGGCAAATCGTCGATGGTGATGAACACGGCAACGCCTAAGATCGACGTCAATCCTGAAACATACGAGGTGCGCGCCGATGGAGAGTTGTTGACCTGTGAACCTGCCTCGGAACTGCCCATGGCGCAACGCTATTTTCTGTTTTGAACGGCCTGCTTGGGTCGATTTCAAGATCGAGACTTTAATGGTGTTCGATCACGTCAAACTCTTCGCCCGCGTGCTGCGGCAGCATGAAGGCGTCGGTCTCATCGCGCGGTTCGACGCGGATCGAGGTCACATGTTTGGTTGCGTAAAAACGATCGTCGTTGAGGATGCTGTCCGGCAGTTTGGAAATGTCAAACACTTGATACGCGGTGCGCGACACCACGACGTCATAGGAAAATCCAACAAAGCGCCCCGTATCGTTCATTTCGATAAAGCGCGCTTCCAAAGCGGTCTCGCGGGCGCGCAATTCGGCGATTTTGGCGCGCAAACTGGCCAACTCGTCGGCCGGGGATCGGGTCATGAACATCGTGTTTCTCCTTCTGGATTCATCATGGTGTGGTGCGGCGGGACATCGCGCTCGGGTCAAACGCCCGAGATCGCACGGGATGTGGCAAAGGCGGCGGGCAGGTCATCACTCAGATCAACGCCGCCAAGCTCCACCTGTAAATCCATTTGGGTTTCAAGAGTTTGGGCCTCACTCAGGGCGTCGGACAATGTCACCGGATCGAGCGGCGTGTCAGCGTCGGCAAGGGCCTGTGCGACCTCTTCTTCGTGCAAACCGGCCATGGGTTGCAGATGTGCATGGGCGGTCGGGCGTAGATCGCGCGGGGCCGCACATTCGGGTGCCCCGGCCTCATCCACCTCCAACGGTGCCGAAGCACTCTGTGTGGGGACCGCGTCCTTGAGGCCAAAAGGATCGTCACTGGTGTCCATGGGCACGTCATCGCTTTGGGGGGCGCAATCGCAGCTCGCGTATGGGGGGGGATCAGAAGGCACCTCATCTAAGGAGAAATCGCTTTCGATGTCATTCACTCGAGCACCGAGGTCCAGCATGTCGCCGATCGGGTCTTCTTCATTGAGCGGTGCGCCAATGGTGCGCATTTCTGCCGTCGGAGGAGCAAGGCCCATGTCTGGTGCGGTGGCAAGGTCATGGTCCAGCTCTGGCATCGGCTCAGGCGTGCCGTCGATGTCTGTGATCTCATCCAGGCCACGCAACTCTGTGCTCATGTGCGCAGTCTCGACAACATCACCTTGCGGCAGGTCCGATGCGGCGTTGTGGAGGTCCGCGACCTCTGCAATCTGTGCTGTATCCACATCTGCGACCGATGCGGGGAGGCGCGCGGGCACAGCGGCGGATGTTGTTTTCGGCCAGATCAACACAACGGTTTCGGTCTGCTCGATGAGAAGGTTTGGATCGAGAAAGACCTCTTTCGGCAGCTTTCCAAGGTCAACCCGGCGCGGACGACGCTGTTCGATCACGGCATCGCGGGAGGTGCCACAGACGCGCATTCCGCCGGTCTGTGTTGCAAAGCTTCGGATCTCGTCGCAAAGCTCCGCCTCCCGCTCGCGCAGACGTTCGATGTGCGCGCGGACCTCGGCCAATTCATCTACGGCCTCTAAGGCGGGATGATCATGCGGGGACAAAGTCATGGCGTCACAGCGGTTATGGGGTCAAAGGATATGGGCTTAGAACTCATGGTCTGGGTCTCCTTGACCTCTATTTGGGGGCGAGTCGGTTAAGAAAGTCCCAATTCTTGAAGGAGAGTATGAAATGAGCGCGATGAAAGCCTTTGACGTGCTGCCCGGCGGTGGCGTCGGAGCCACAAACGCAGTCAGCGACACGGTTGCGTTAACCTATGATCAACGGTTGTTGCGGCGCAAAAAGTTGATGACCGCTGCGGGGGACACGATTTTCCTCGATTTGCCGCAGACTATTTCGTTGCAGGCTGGCGATGGTATCCGGCTTGAGGACGGGCGGATCATTGGTGTGGTGGCCGCCGAGGAGGCGCTTTTGGCGATCACGGGCGACACGGTGACGCGCTACGCGTGGCACATCGGCAACCGTCATACGCCCTGCGAAATCGCGCCGGATCGTTTGGTGATCCAACGCGATCCGGTGCTAAAGGCGATGTTGGAACAGTTGGGGGCCGAGGTGCACGACATTATTGCACCGTTTAGCCCGGAAGGCGGGGCCTATGGCCATGGTCGCACCATGGGGCATGAGCATGGGGATCATCAACATATGGGACATGAGCATGGCGACCACAGCCATGATCACAGCCACACGCATGACCATGATCACCACCACGCGCACGCCCACGACCATTCCCAGGATCACCCCCATGACTGACCAAAGCCTGCTCACCCTGACCCAATGGCTCTCACCGGCTTTTCCGCTGGGGGCGTTCGCCTATTCCCATGCGCTGGAATTGGCGATCACAGAGGGTGCGGTGAGCGATGGTGCAAGCCTTGAGACGTGGTTAACGCTGACGCTGCAAAAAGGCGGAGGACGGGTCGATGCTTGGCTGATGTCGATGGTGTTGCAGGGCGCAGATGCCGATGAAATGGCAGCCTTGGCGGAGGCTTTGGCGGGCACGCGTGAGCGCTGGCACGAGACCTCTGAACAAGGCGCGGCCTTTGCCAGAACCGTGACGCAAATGGGCGGAATAAAGGCCCAGGCGCGGGCTTTGCCTGTGGCAGTCGCGGAGGCCGCGCGCGCGCTTGATTTGCCGGTTAAAACTGTGATTTCCCTATACCTTCATAGCTTTACCTCCAATCTTGTGTCCGCCGCCGTGCGCTTTGTGCCTTTGGGGCAGGCGGCGGGGCAGACGGTGTTGTCCAATATGCACCAAGTGATCGAGCAAGTGGCCGAAGAGGCTTTGGCCGCAACGGAGGCGGGGCTAACGACCGGGGCTTTTGCCGCCGATCTGATGGCGGCGCGCCACGAAGACATGGATGTGCGTATTTTCAAGACCTGAGAGCCCATCAGAACCACGAAACGCTTTAGTGAACAGGAGACAGATAATGGCATCCCCAAACGGACCTTTGCGCGTTGGAATCGGCGGCCCTGTGGGGGCGGGTAAAACCACATTGACCGGGGCTTTGGCCAAGGCTTTGGCAGAGACCTACTCGGTCGCGGTGATCACCAATGACATCTACACCCGCGAGGATGCGGAGGCGTTGATGCGGCAACAAATCTTGCCGATGGAACGCATCCGCGGCGTGGAAACGGGCGGTTGCCCGCATACGGCGATCCGCGAAGATGCCTCGATCAATCTGGCCGCCGTGGCGGATTTGAACGCGGCGTTTCCGGATCTTGATGTGATATTGATTGAAAGCGGCGGCGACAATTTGGCCGCGACGTTTTCGCCGGAATTGGCGGATTTGACGATCTATGTGATCGACACCGCCGCCGGACAGGACATCCCACGCAAGCGCGGGCCGGGGGTGACACGGTCTGATTTGTTGATCGTCAACAAGGTTGATCTTGCGCCCTATGTTGGCGTCGACCCGGCGCTTTTGGAGGCGGATACCAAACGCGCCCGTGGGGGGCGGCCCTATATCATGGCGTCATTGCGCACGGGCCAAGGCGTCACTGAGGCGGTGCGGTTTGTCGAGGAGGATGGTGGGCTGATGTGAGCGAGGAAGGCTGGACTTAACCGTCCACGCCCTCAGTCTCCTTTTCCCACGGCAATGCCACACCTTTTTCTTCCAAAGCGGATGTTGCCGTTTGCAAAGCGCGGCGGAACCGACGCGCGCCGGGGCGGGTTTTGACCACATGGCGGCACAAAAGCGCGGTTTGCATCGGACGGTTGTCCGGGGCCAGTTCCCCCAAAAGCCGACGCAGATAGCCCAAATGCTCGCGCCGCATGCGCAACGCCTGTGTCATCCGGCGTTGATCGAGAGTGCCCTGCATCGCGGCCACTAAGATCGGTGCCAAAGCCCCCATTTCCATCATTTCAAATTCCGGGTCGGCACCAAACAAGCGGCAGGGGACGCGGCTGACATGAGGTTGATGAAACAGGGCGGCGTGTATCGCGTCCATTTCTATCTTTGGATCATACAGGATAAACACCCGATCTGCACCATCAACCATATTTGGGGCAAAGCCATAGCGGGAGGTGAAATCCATCCGGCGAGTGGCCGGGAAACGATGATCCCAGGACGCCAGACGGCCATCCAGTGTGGCTTGGGGCGCAATGGCGATCACGGTCGCGCCGGGGGCAACCACGGAATAGGCGGCTGCGGCGTAACCACAGGCCCCGGCACCGTAAAACACCACCTGATCGAAATCCTCAAAAAAGCCTTCGTCGACGAGACGGTCGAAATAGCGGGTGATTTCAGGCGCGCGGAACCAGACGTTTTTGGGGTCGGGGCCATGGGCGATCAGGGTGAGGGTGGACCAACCGTGATGAGCGGCCAGCATCATCCCGTGCGGGTAGCCCAGATCGGTGCGCTCTGTTGCGCGTTCATAGGTGTCAAAACACACCAAGAGCCGAGGTTTTTCATCCAGGAACGCCGCCGAGAAATCGGAACCGAGCGGCTGATAATAGCCGAGCTCTTCGGACAGATCTTCAATCGCGTCGCACCATTCTGCGCGCGAAAAATCGGAGATGTCTTCTAAATCCGCTACGGCCTTTTGCAGGTCAGTCTCCAGATTGTCCATCGTGCGGTTCTCTCCTTGCGTCGCTGGTTTGGCCGGTTGTCTCGCCGGTCCATTGCCTCTGCGTCATGGTCTTTTTCGCTCACCACAACGCGCCTGTCTGCCTCGCGACCCCGCCCGATTGTGCGATTGGCTGCGTGAGATCAGAAGGCGTGAATTTGGTTAACGATCTGTTATCCAAATAGGGTGTTTTGGCGGCGATCAAAAGAAATTCTCTGGGAGATACGCGGACTGTCGCCAATGGCGAAACGATGTGCGTTCCGTTAGCGTTTTGGTGACGGCACGCTAAGAATTATGGCAAAAGAATGCGCGCAGATGCAGCGTTTTGGTTGGGGATGGGGTGGGGATTGCGACTCGCTGTGGCTGTGCGATGCTCTGCGTCGCAGGGCCGCGCTCGTGTCGCGGGTCAGCCTAAAATGATGCCAATCGTCACCGCACCCAGACCAATGGCGGAAATCATCAAGGCGATAAGATTCAGCGCCACGACTTTTTGTAGGCGCGCGCGGATGTCTTCGTCAGTGCCGCCGAGTTTTTTGGCCTTCAAAGCCGCGATGATGCAATAGATCAACAGCGCCACGCCCGAAAGCGCAAGGGCTGCGCCGGTCCAAATCAACCACTCCATCTGGCTCTCCTTTATCCGTCCAAAACTCTCTTGGCTTTCGCCTAGCGGCTTCGGCGACATGAGGCAAGTCTGAGGAGGCAAAAGAGCGCCGCTTTGCATGATCCGAAGGCTTGCTTTGGGGCATCCGGGCGGGTAGGGATCAGGCTCATTTCGACATTTGCGCATCAGGAAGGTCCCGACATGATGGACGACGAATATACCCCCGGCCCCGACAGCTCTTACCGTGTCACGGCAGAGGAGCTGCGCCAGTTCATCGAACGCTTTGAGCGTCTTGAAATGGAGAAAAAGGACATTGCCGATCAACAAAAAGAGGTGATGGCCGAGGCCAAAGGCCGTGGTTACGACACCAAAGTGATGCGTAAAATCATTGCTTTGCGCAAGAAATCCTCGGATGAAATCGCCGAAGAAGAGGCCATTCTCGATATGTATAAAGAAGCGCTGGGCATGAGCTGAGGCGTGGTTTTGTGACCCGGCGCTGGGGCCAACGGCTTGTCCTGTCTCTGATCGCATTGAGTGCGGGCTTTGGGATTGGGCTTGTGGCGCTTGGCTTTACGCCGGTTCTCGCCGCGGTGTGCCCCGGCTGTTTTGGCTTTCAAACCATTGGCCCGCGTGTGTTCAGCGAGGCTCAAAGCCCGGCGGCGGATCAAGAGATATTGCGGCGTTTGGCCGTGGCCGAAGCGCGGGTGAGTGTGGCGTTTGGACCGATGGCGGTCGAAAAACGCCCGCGTATTTTCCTTTGCTACACCGAGACTTGCAACACTGTCATGGGCGGGCATCAAACCCGCGCCCTGACCTATGGTGCGCAGTTGTTTTATCTTGGCCCAACCGGGCATGATACAGAAATCATCGCGCATGAATTGGCCCATGTGGCGTTGCATCGCCACATCGGTATGCGCGCGATGGGGCATTTTCCGGCCTGGGTCGATGAGGGCATCGCCACCTATGTCTCGCACGACCCGCGCTTTGATTTGAACCCATTGAGCTGTGAGCCGGGGCAGGGGGCTTTGCCACTGAGAGCGGCGGAATGGCGGCGCTCAGAGGGCGCGCGCACCGCGGTGTTTTATGGCCAAGCCGGGTGCCGTGTGGCGCAGTGGGTCCGGGCGCATCCGGTCAGTGGTCTTGAGGGGGTGATCGCGGCCCATATGCCTACGCGTTGACAACATGTCGCGCTTGGCCCCGGCTTGATCGACGGGTGCACTCGATCACGATGTCAGATTAGGGTGCGATGAAATGCACGCCTTCCATGGCCTCAATCCGCTCAAGATCGTCTTCGTACAGCTCGGTCAGGCGTTCAATCAAGGCCTCGTCCCAGCCGGGAAGATCAATCTCCGCTTCAATTGCCTCTTCGTCGACGTATTTGTCCAAAAACGCCGACAAAATCCGCCGGCGCTGTACTTCGTTTTGGGGCCGATGGGTGTTGAGATAGGTGCGCAGGCGTTTCATGCCCTCGCGTTTCATGATCGTCGCCAAAATATCAAGCCCGCCTGAGATCGGCACCATCGGTCCGATCCCGGCCATGTCGCGCATGATCTGCGCCCAAGTCAGCGGCGTGTCCTCATAGGCGAAACAGGTGATCGCGGCATCTGGGCATGACTCACGGATCAGCGCAATCAAATCAGACCAGCGCAGGGTCTCTAGATCCGTGTCGTTGAGAAAACTTTCAAAGGTGACTTGCGGACCGCATTGCGCAAAGGCTTCGGGGATAAATGTCGCCGGATTGCGCAGGCCGAGAAAGAACTCGACGTCATGATCCGCAAACACATTGCGCAACCAAGGTAATTTGAAATTGGCCTTTTGGTACAAGCCGCCTTTCTCAAATATAAACACAGGCAGGCAAATCACATCCTCATAGCTCAACACCAGACGGGCACACTCATCCGTGTCGAGCATCTGGTCGAGCAGCATTTCCTGGGTCTCTGGCGTGGCGCGGTCACTTTTGACCCTGCGCATCACATCCGGCAAAACATCGCGATATCGCGCCGGATTTGGAACCGCAACGCCGTGTTCCGCTAAGACCGCTTTGTTTTTCAAAAGGCCTCGCATGAGCTGCGCCCCATTGGTGCTATGTGCCCCGATATGGATGGAGATGATCATGGCTTTGGCTGCTTTCCTGTTTTGCTCTGATCCAATGTTGCTCTGCGGGTGCTGCTCTGTGGGCGCAGACGGCCTGAAGGGGGCAACATAGTCTGTCTCACGGCTCTTTGGTCGTGTTTTAGGCTGGCTCCAATATAGGCAGTTTTCTGGACAGGGAAACCGATTTCGCCTATTGCTCTCGAATGACCGACCAAATGACTCAGTTTCCACCCCGCCGCCAAGCCTGCCCGGACCCTCGTCCAGAGCCCCGGCATGGCGCGCTCACCCGTGTGTCCAAGATTTCGCCTTGGTCTGTGGGGGCTTTCGTGATCGCCGCTGTGGTGTTGATGCCGCTTATGGCGGTGGTTTGGATCGCCTTTCATCCCAGCGATAATATTTGGCCGCACCTGCTGTCGACGACCTTGCCTCGCTATCTGGCGACGACGGCATGGTTGGCCTTTGGTGTGGCCGCCTTGGCGGGCTCTGTCGGCACCGGGGCGGCGTGGCTTGTCACCATGTATCGCTTCCCCGGCTCGCGGGCGCTTGAGTGGCTGTTGCTGTTGCCTTTGGCGATCCCGGCCTATGTCGGAGCCTATGCGTTGGTCGATTTCTTTGAATATGCCGGGCCGGTGCAAACGCTGATGCGCGACCTTTTTGGCTGGCAAAATGCACGCGACTATTGGGTGCCTGAGATCCGTTCATTGGGTTCGGCGATCATCGTGTTGGCCGCCGCTTTGGCGCCCTATGTGTTCCTTATGGCCCGCGCCGCTTTTCGCGAACAATCCGGCTCGGTCTACGAAACGGCCCGGGCTTTGGGGCGGGGCCTTTTGCGCGATTTTTCCGCGTCGGCTTGCCCTTGGCGCGCCCGGCCATTGCAGCGGGGATGGCGATTGTGATGATGGAAACCGTGTCGGATTACGGCACGGTGAATTATTTTTCGGTTCAGACCCTCACCACCGGCATTTTCTCCACATGGCTTGAGGGTGGCAATGCGGGCGGTGCGGCGCAAATTGCCTCTGTCGTCTTGGTGGTGGTGTTTCTTTTGGTCGGGTTGGAGAAAACCTCGCGGGGCGAGCGCGGTTTCATTCGGGAGCGCGTCATCCACGTCCGATTTCTCAGATCCAACTGGTCGGTTGGCAGCGGCTTTTGGCCACGCTGTTATGCGCTGTGCCGTTCTTGATCGGCTTTGCGTTGCCCGTGGCTGTTATGGGCTATCACGCGCTGGGCGAGCCGGATCAATGGTTGGCACCCGGCCTTTTGATCGCGCTCAAAAACACATTGGTCGTGGCTGGGTCTGCGGCGGTTTTGACCGTGCTTGCGGCGCTGTTCATGGTGTACGGCGTTCGGATGACCGGGCGCAAATTGCCGCGGATGATCTTGCCTTTGACCACGCTTGGCTATGCCGCCCCTGGTGCGGTTTTGGGCATCGGCATTCTGATCCCGCTTGCAGGCCTCGACAATATCATCGCCGATGCAATCCTTGCCGTGACCGGGCATGATGTCGGCCTATTGCTCACCGGCTCGGCCTTTGCCATCGTGATGGCCTATATGGTGCGGTTTTTCGCCATTGCCCAAGGGGCCACCGACGCGGCTATGGGCCGGGTCGCGCCCTCCTTGCCAATGGCTGCGCGGTCGCTGGGGCAATCTCTGGGCGGGACATTGCGCCGGGTTTACGTGCCACTGATCCGCAGCTCAGTCGGCACAGCGCTTTTGTTGGTCTTTGTCGATTGCGTCAAAGAACTCCCCGCTACGCTTTTGCTGCGCCCGTTCAACTACAACACCCTCGCCACCCGCGTGTTTGAAAAAGCCTCACTCGAACATCTCGAAGAGGCCTCGCCCGCCGCCCTTTTGGTGATCTCTGTGAGCCTGGTGGCCGTGATCTTGATGGCCCGCTCAGAAAATGCCGCCGATTTGACCTAAGGGGGCATATCCGTGAATTTTCCGTCACAAATCGCTTGCACCCGCGAAACCCAACGCTTAAATGAGCGCCGTGTGCCCCTATAGCTCAGCTGGTAGAGCAACTGATTTGTAATCAGTAGGTCCGCGGTTCGAGTCCGTGTGGGGGCACCATTTAATCATTAAAAATCAATGATTTACTAGATTTTTCTGAGTTCGCATTTGTTCCGCTTTCAAAAATGGAAGCAATACGGAAGCACGCGGAGGGGAGAATCTGTGTGTGGCGAGGGCGCAACCCGCTGCCTTCTGCACGGCTTCGTCCGCAAGGTGTGCATAACGTAGCGTGGTGCTGAGGTTCTTGTGACCCATGATCTCCTTGAGCATGAAGGGATCAATGCCATTGGTCACTGCCACCGAGGCGTAGGTGTGCCGCAGGTCGTGAATGCGTACATCGTCCAGTCCGGCTCGGGCGCGGATTTTGCGCCATGGCTTTTGCAGGTCGTTGTAATGACCCTCCGGTTTGTCTCCTAAGATCACATAGGGATTGCCTTCGCGCTGGGGCAGGGCGTCCAGTACGTCCCAAGCCTCGCGCGGTAGGGGAATGCGCCGCCGTCCCGTCTTGCTGTCTGGCAATTCCAGATGGGTGCGGGTGATATACTCCCATTTGAGCGTTTGGATTTCCCGCAACCGGCAGCCTGTCAAAAGCAAAAGCATGAAAGCAGCGACGACATATTCGGAATACTCGCCGTTTTCCAAACCTGAGAACAGTACTTCGCCCAGCCGCGATTGTTCCTCGTCGCTGAGATAGCGTTTCTTCTCGACCTCTTTGTACTTCTTAATCCGGCGGGTCGGGTTGGTGCCCTCGGTCCTCAACCCCCAATCCTCGGCCACGTTGAACATTTTCGACATGACCATGACCACGCGGTTCGCGTGATAGGGCGTGTCTTTCATGTTGTGGTGAAGCTCGGCAACATCCGCCCGCGTCACATCCTCAATCTGGAACATGCCGAGCTTGGGCTTGATGTGCTGGATCACGACTGTCTTGTAGCTGGCGTAGGTCGTCGGCTTGCAATGCTCTGCAACGTACTCGCTCAGGAAGCGGTCACAGAGCGCGGAGACGGTCGGGGCCATACGTTTCTTCTTGCGGGTCTCGGAAGGGTCGTCCCCGCGTGCGACATTGCCGAGCTGTTGCTTTGCCAAGCTCCGGGCCTCGTCGGTCGTCAGTGGCCCGTGCTGGCCGAGCGTCAGTCGCCGGGTGCGCTTGTCGGTTCGGTACTACACCAGATATCCGGTTCTGAACTCTTAGAGACGCGGATCCATCCGGAAACGGGTGAACTACTCAAGCGCGGCGTCAGAAAGTGTACGTCTACGGGCGTGGAATATTTCAATCTGAGCCGAGCGGAACGCCGCGTCGCCCATACATCCAAGCGTAAGCAGGTTGCAACGGTTCAGCAATGTAAGCGCGCGTTCGACCTGATGCCCAGCGCGACGGTCATTGAGCGCCGCAAACGGATGTTGCCGGATGGGCTTTCCCCGCATGGATTGCGCAAGGCGACATGCCGCAGTCTCGCGGAAGCCGAGTGCAATGCGCATGAGATCATGGCTATCAGTGGGCATCAAACGCTTGCCGAAGTCACCCGCTACACGGTTGCGGCAAACCGACTCCACCTTGCCGAACGGGCCGTTGCAGCGATGGAACGGAAAGAAACGCGAACAAAGACTGTAAAACCTGCCTGATAGGTTTACAAAACTGCCCCGTAGGGCGTTGATATTATTGCACGATAAAAGATGAATGGTGGGCGACCCTGGAATCGAACCAGGCGTGGGTCTCCCCGGCGGAGTTACAGTCCGCTGCCGCACCTTGCAGCCCGTCGCCCACGAAGTGATGCCTGAGAGGCATCAAGGTGCGTGTTGCACCGCGTCGTGTGGGGGGTGGATACAATCGGGATCGGGGGGCGTCAACAGGAAAAATGCCAAAAGGATGCTTGTGCTTGGAGATTGCGCACGGCAGGAAGGGGAAAGCCTTTTGAACAGGGATGAAAGCATCATGAAAAAGCCACAGTGGGTCGTCGAAAAAGAGCAAGCCAAGCGCAAAGCGGAGGCTGCGACCGTGTGGTTGTTTGGTCTTCATGCGGTGCGCGATGCGCTGCGCAATCCGGCGCGTGAAAAATTGCGCCTCGTGGTGACCAAAAACGCCTATGACAAATTGGCCGAGGATATTGAGGCCTCTGGCATGGAACCCGAACTGACCGATCCGCGCAAATTCAGCGTGCCGATTGATCAGGGCTCGGTGCACCAAGGCGCAGCTTTGGAGGTCAAAGCGCTCAATTGGGGCTCGGTCGAAGAGATCTGTTTGGCCTCAGGCGCGGGGCAAAGCGGCGCGCCGACGGTTGTCTTGCTTGATCAAGTCACTGACCCGCATAACGTCGGTGCCGTTTTGCGTTCGGCCGAAGTGTTTGGCGCCGAAGCGGTGATTGCCACCGCGCGCCATGCCGCCCCGAAACCGGGGCCTTGGCCAAAACCGCCTCAGGCGCGTTGGAACGCCAACCCTATCTGCGGGTGCGCAATCTGTCCGATACGATCGTGAAATTGCAAGAAATGGGTTTTGTCTGTCTTGGTCTTGATGGTGAGGCAGAGGTGACGCTGGATGAGGCGCTGACCGGCTGTGCGGGGCGGGCTGTGGCGCTGGTGATGGGGGCCGAAGGGCCGGGTCTACGTCAAAAAACCAAAGAGACGGTGGATCAACTGGTGAAAATCCCGTTTGCGCGCGATTTTGGTTCGCTCAATGTCTCGAATGCCGCCGCCGTCGCACTCTATGCCGCATCTAAGCGCTAACAGCGGCGGTTTCGTCCGTAGAGTTCACACTGTGTTCACGTTTTTCTTACAAGATCTTAACATCTGAGCCTCACACCCTATCTTTGAGTGTGAGACGTGCGTCGGAACACGCATGTTGCTCTCAACTGTCCCTCGTTCCACACCTTATGCCCGGGCCTCGTGCCCGGGCTTTTTTCTTTTGCCAATCTGGGCTATGATTTCTGCATGAGCACAATAGACCAATTGACCGACTCCGACATCATCCGCATCCTGCAAGACACGAAAGTGATCGCCCTTGTGGGAGCCTCGCCGCGCCCTGAACGCCCGTCGCATCAGGTCGGAACATTTCTGGCGGCACGGGGTATAAGGTGATCCCGGTGAATCCTGGACAGGCGGGACGCGTATTGTTTGGTCAGACCTGTGTGGCCTCTTTGTCCGACATCCATGAGCCCGTCGACATGGTCGATATTTTTCGCCGCTCTGAGGAGGTGGCTCAGGTGGTCGACGAGGCGCTGCACGCGCTCAAAGGGCTCAAATATATTTGGATGCAGCTTGAGATCGTCAATGACAAAGCCGCCGCCTTGGCCCGCGCGCAAGGGGCCGAAGTGGTGATGGACCGCTGTCCGGCGATTGAGATTCCGCGATTGGGGATGTGAGGAGGGGGCAAGCAAACCTTTTAAGGTGTGCGCGCCGCTTTTTCGGCAATCCCCGATAGACCCTGACGCCGCGCCAACTCAGTCAACACATCCTCAAGCGCCACATCACGCGCAGCCAGCATGACCAGCAGGTGATAGAGCACATCGGCAGCCTCATAGGTGAGGTTCTCACGGTCATTTTTTACCGCAGCAATAATGGCCTCAATCGCCTCTTCACCAAATTTCTCGGCGCATTTCTCCGGGCCTTTGGACAAAAGTTTTGCGGTCCAGGAGCTGTCTGGATCGGCGGATTTGCGGGACAGGATGACCTGTTCGAGATCGTGCAGGATGGACATGGTGACTTCCTTAATTCAGCCGCATCGGGATGCCTTTGGCGGCCATATATTCTTTGGCCTCCTGAATGGTGTAATCCCCGAAATGAAAGATCGAGGCGGCGAGAACGGCGCTGGCATGGCCTTCGGTGACGCCTTCGACGAGGTGATCGAGCGTGCCGACGCCGCCCGACGCGATCACCGGGATGTTGACCGCATCGGCAATGGTGCGCGTCATCGCCAAGTTAAACCCCGCGCGCGTGCCGTCACGGTCCATCGAAGTGAGCAAGATCTCACCCGCGCCTTTGCGTTCAATCAACTTGGCAAACTCCACCGCATCAATCGGGTTGCCCTCTGCATCAAGCGCGGCTTTGCGCCCGCCATGGGTGAAGATGGTCCATTTGACCGGTGTGCCGTCTTCGTCCCACTCGGTGGTTTTGGCGTCAATCGCGCAGACGATGCATTGGCTGCCAAAGCGGTCGGCAGAGCGCGCGATCACGTCCGGGTCGGCCACGGCGGCGGAGTTGAACGAGACTTTATCAGCCCCTGCCAACAACAGGTCGCGCACATCATCGGGCGTGCGCACGCCGCCACCGATGGTCAGCGGCATGAAACATTGCTCTGCGGTGCGGGTGGCCAGATCATACATGGTGCCGCGATTTTCATGCGTGGCATGAATGTCGAGGAAACATAACTCATCCGCACCCGCGAGATCATAGGCCCGCGCACTTTCAACCGGATCACCGGCGTCAATCAGATCGACGAAATTGACGCCTTTGACCACACGGCCATCAGCCACGTCGAGACAGGGAATGATACGGGTTTTGAGCATGATGTGCCTATTCGTCCGAGAGAAAGGGGCGTTTGCGCCGCCTCTGACTGTGCCATTCACCCCAAAGGTTTCGGTATGGATATTTGGGGACAAAAGAAGGTGAGGGTTTCTTTGACCTGTCTTAGCCATGCCTGTGCGGCGATGCAAACATTGGATCAGTGTTGCGGCGGTTTCTGGGTCAACGGGCGTGTGCGATGCGGCGCAAGCCACTGCGCACGATCAGCACATGAAAGGGTTTCACCAGCATAAGATAGACATGTCCGAGCGCGTTGTTGCGATAGACCCATGTCGCCATATGGATGTGGCCCGCCTGTTGGTGGATGCAAATCCGAAAGTTGAGATGGGTGTCATTGGTGCCGATGATCAGCTCGTCCGCGCCTTCATAGTCCACCGGAAAAATCGCGCGCTCGCCGGTCTCTGACACCTCGGTTTTGAGGCCAAAGGGTTTGACGAGCCTGTTGCGCAAGCTCAAAAGCGCATCCGCCCAGCCGGGCATGGAAAGCGCAATCTCTGCCGCCTCTCGCGGCGACAGCGTACTTTCGACGGCGTACCCATCTATGAAATCGCCTTTGGCGACATGGGGCCAAAGACGAGAGGATTTGGGGAGCGGGGTTTTGATCACTCGGGACATAGGTTCCCTCATTCGATGATTTATGTGCGTAGCGCGCTTTGCGCCAAGGTGCAATGAAGCGGATTATTTGCTATCCTGTCCTCTCAGAGACAAGCCGGGGGCGCATGTATGGATATTAAGATTGGTGACCATAAATTTTCCTTCATGCCGTTAACGTATGACGTGCCTGATCGCGATTTAAACCTGTTTTTGGAGCAACAGGATAAGCGGGTGATTCAAAAATGGTATTGCGATGGCACGCCAAGTGCGCCGAGCCCTTTGATCCAAAAGTTCAAAGCGGAAACGAATTTGCTTTTGTATGCGCCGCTTGATCCAGGTGTGTCGCCGATTGATTTTGATTACAAACCCTCGTTGCGCCAAAAAAAGGAAGTGGCGCGGATGCATGCGAGGATCATCAAAGGCACTGGGTTGATTGACAGAACTTTGCTGAATGCCTTGTTGCAAAAGGTCTTCGGCGGTGCGGAGGTGGTGATCCCTTGGGCCGATATTTTTGCCAAATTCGGGACAGGTCATTCAGTGCAGGTGGTGTCCCGTGTTGTCTACCGGCGCTTTGCTATGATGGATCTCAAATCAAAGGAGGGGAGGGTGATCCTGTCTGTGCCCATCGGCGGGCGGCATTTCGTACTGAAAACTGCCGAATGTACCGAAGATGGGCCGCGCTTGCTCACTCAGTTCGGGGTGTGGTCCGATGCCACTTTTGAAGGGCCTTTTACGCTCCCTGACACCGAAAGCGCGCGGGCTTTGCGCCAAGAGTGGTCCAAATGGCGCAAATCTGAGATTAAAAAGCAACAAAAGGCTCTTAAGAAAGAGACCGAGCGACTTAAAGAGGAAGAGAAGGCGTTGAAGGAAGAGGGCGAATAACGCGCCATCAGCCCTTGAGCACCGCCAAAGCCTCGGCCAGATCAATCGCACCATCGTAAAGCGCGCGCCCTGAGATCGCGCCGTTAAGGGCCGCGCCACAATTTTTGAGGTTGCGCAGGTCGTCGAGCGAGGACACGCCGCCCGAGGCAATCACCGGGATTGACACGGCGCGGGCCAAAGCGGCGGTTTCTTCGACATTCGGGCCTTTCATCGCGCCATCGCGGTTGATGTCGGTGTAGATGATTGCGGCCACGCCCGCGTCCTCGAATGATTTGGCGAGGTCGGTGGCGGTCACGTTGGTTTCTGTCGCCCAGCCTTTGGTTGCGACCATGCCCTTGCGCGCGTCAATGCCCACCGCGACATGGCCCGGAAAGGCCCGTGCGGCCTCGCGCACCAGCTCAGGATTTTCCACCGCAACAGTGCCCAAAATGACGCGCTGTAAACCCTTGGACAGCCAGCGTTCAATCGTGGCCATATCGCGGATGCCACCGCCAAGCTGGGCGGGGATTTTACACTGTTTGAGAATCTCTTCGACGGGGGCCGCGTTCACAGGCTCACCGGCAAAAGCGCCATTGAGATCGACCAAATGCAACCACTCACAGCCCGCATTCACAAATTCCAGCGCCTGTGCGGCGGGGTTTTCATTAAACACTGTGGCTTGATCCATTTCGCCCTTATACAGGCGCACGGCATGGCCGTCTTTCAAATCAATGGCGGGGTAGAGGATCATCGGGCGCGGCCTTTCATAAAACTGTCGTCGCTCCTTTGCCATGAATGCGCAGTGATTGCAAAACCTCTTGCGCGCGTGTTGCAATGGGATTTGCCCCAACGTCAGACTTGCCAGATCATAGGTGCCGCTCGCAGGATGCGGACCAGAATAGGGAGGATATACCAATGAAGACATTTGCACTTGCGGCTCTTGCTGCTGTCGCTTTTGCCGCTCCGGCTTTTGCCGCCGATCCGGTGGTTGGGACATGGAAAACTCAGGTCGATGATGGGCATTACGCCTATGTCGATATCGCCCCGTGCGGGGCACAGATTTGCGGCACCATCGCCAAGGCGTTTGACGCCAACGGTCCGATCAAATCCGAAAATATCGGCAAACCCATCGTCTGGGACATGCTGGCCCAGGGCGGAGGTGCCTATGGCAAAGGCAAAATCTGGCAACCGTCCACTGGCAAAGTGTTCAGTTCCAAAATGGCGTTGAACGGTGACACGCTTAAAGTTGCGGGCTGTGTCGGGCCGATTTGTAAGAAACAGACCTGGACACGGGTCAAGTAAGGCCCCGAGGCGGGAAGGCGCGGTCAAACTGGCGCTGTCCCTCAGAGGTCAACGAAACGGCGCGGCTGTCTTTGGACCGTCGCGCCCATCCTTTGATTTCGAGCTGCGCCAACACGGCCCGGCCCAAGGCGCCGCCCAAATGTGAACGGCGTTCAGACCAATCAAGACAGTCGCGGCACAGAGGCCGGGCTTTGCTTATGGCGGCCAGATCGACCCCAAACCCGGTCAAAAAGGCCTCACCCGCCGGGCTTACAGACATCCCATTCGGCGTGAGCACTAGCATCTTTTGGTGCAAAAGACTGTCATACATTTGCACGCCGCGTTGCCCGGCAAGATGATTGTAACAGACCCGCGCGTGCCGAAGGGCTGCGTCTTTGGGGCCAACACGGCTGCGCCTTTGGCCCATGCCCCCGGCCAATCCCATCAAACTTTCAAGCACAGCACTGACCTCGGGCCCGGCCAGCGCAAAATAGCGGTGCCGCCCTTGTTTGCGCTGGGTGATCAACTGACCCTCCTGCAATTTCTTCAAATGCGACGAGGCGGTTTGCGGGGTGATCCCTGCTTCTATCGCCAACTCACGCGCGGTCAGCGCCTTCTTTCATCGGGTCAACCTATCTCTGTTCTGCACCAAATGCTTCGATCCGTATCGAAGCATTGCCTCTCCAGCCTACGGTATCAAGGGGCCAGAGTTTGAAAGAGGAAAGGACGTAATATGCTGACCTGTGTGATCCGCTACGAGATCGACCCGACCAAACGCGCGCAGTTTGACCAATATGCCCGCAGATGGGGGCAGTGCATTCCACGCTGTGGTGCGGATTTGATTGGGTATTTTACCCCGCATGAAGGCTCCACAACACTGGCTTATGGGATCTACACCCTTGAGAGCCTCGCCGCCTATGAGGCGTACCGCGCCCGTTTGGCCTCCGATCCTGTGGGGCGGGAAAATTACGAATTTGCCATGCGCGAAGGGTTTATTCGCGCCGAGGACCGCACCTTTTTACGCCTCGCCTCCGCACCTCATGTCGGGTCAACATCAGGAGAGATGCGATGATTGCGGTGATCTTTGAGGTCTGTCCGGCCGCGGGGCGCAAGGCTCTTTATTTCGATCACGCTGCCGTGCTGCGCCCTCAATTGGAACTGATCGAAGGGTTTATTTCCGTCGAGCGATTTCAAAGCCTGACCGATCCGCTCAAGCTGTTGTCCCTGTCGTTTTTCACCGATGAGGCGGCTGTGGCGCGCTGGCGGGCGGTGTCCGATCACCAAGCGGCGCAGAACGTCGGACGCACCGGTATGTTCGATGCCTACCGACTGCGCGTCGCTCATGTTTTGCGCGACTACGGCAAAGACGACCGAGCGCAAGCGCCGCAACCTTGAATGACAAGGGCCGCGCTCAATCTGGCGCGGCCCCTTTGGTGTTGCCGTGATTTCAATCCGCGCCCCTTAGGGGGCCCAGCCGAGGAAATTCGACACGATGCGCAGCCCGGCGCGTTGGCTTTTTTCCGGGTGGAATTGACAGCCGATCATATTGTCACGCCCGACAATGGCGGTGATGTCTCCGGCGTAATCGACATGGGCGAGGCGATGCGCCGGGTTTTCGACTTTGAAGTGGTAGGAGTGGACGAAATAGGCGTGATCGCCGCTGTCCACGCCATCAAGGACCGCATGAGGATGATCCACCACCAGATCGTTCCACCCCATATGTGGCACTTTCAAGGCCGGATCGGAGGGGGTGATTTTCACAACCTCGCCGGGGATCCAGTCAAAGCCCGTGGTGTCCTCATATTCACGGCCCCAGGACGCCATCATCTGCATCCCGATACAAATGCCCATAAAGGGGCGGCCCTTTTGCACCACGGCCTCCTCAATCGCTTCAAACAAGCCGGAATAGGTGAAGAGATGGTTTTTACAGGCCGGAAAGGCGCCATCCCCCGGCAACACGATGCGATCGGCTTTGGCCACCACATCGGGTTCCGAGGTCACAACGATGGTGCCCGCACCGCGTTCGCGCGCCATGCGTTCAAAGGCTTTATGGGCGGAGTGTAAATTTCCGCTGTTGTAGTCAACGAGGGCTGTGAGCATGTCTTTGGCTGTCCTGAAAGAGGGACGGAGAGGGCGCGCGTTAAAGCGCACCCTTCGTGGAGGGCAGGCTGTTCGCCATGCGCGGGTCGATCTCGACCGCCATGCGCAAAGCGCGGGCGACGGATTTAAACGCGGCTTCGGCGATATGGTGCGAATTGATCCCATGCACCAGATCGACGTGCAACGTGATGCCGCCATGGGTTGAAAGCGCCTGAAAGAATTCGCGCACCAGTTCGGTGTCGAACGTGCCGATTTTGGCGGTCGGGAAATCGACGTTCCAGACCAAAAAGGGCCGTGCTGACAGGTCCAGCGCGGTGGACACCTGGGTGTCGTCCATCGCCAGAGCAAAATGGCCGTAACGGCAAATGCCCTTTTTGTCACCAACCGCTTTGACCAAAGCCTGACCGATGGCAATGCCCGTGTCCTCGACCGTGTGGTGATCGTCAATGTGGGTGTCGCCCTTGGCGCGGATCGTCATGTCAATCAACGAATGCCGCGACAATTGATCGAGCATGTGGTCAAAAAAGCCCACGCCCGTTTGGTTGTCATAGACCCCCGTCCCATCGAGATTGATCTCGACCGTGATCTCGGTTTCCGCCGTGTTGCGGGTGATGGTGGCTTGGCGCATGGGCATGTCCTCGTATGTCTTGGCCGCTTATACGCGCGCGCAGCGGGGTTTGCCAAGAAGCAGCATGGAGGGCAAGGGTTTGCATTGAGACATGTGCTCTGGCGGACAACACAAGACCTGGGGCCGGTGAGCCAAGGTGTCTTGGTGAAAAGTGCTTATTTTATCGAGTTTTTTAAGAAGTTTTTAAGGTTCGGTGTGCAAAATTTAAGGAGTTGTAAGGAAGTGTGTAAGCAATGCGTATCCTCATCTGGCATGGAGATCTTGAAACTGTGGCCTGTTGGCAGACCGCATTCGGTGTCGCAGGGCATGCCGTGCGCCGGGCCATGTCTGCCGAGGCGGCGCTGGAGTATTTGCGCGCCGAACCCTTTGATATGCTGCTGTTCGATCTGACGGTTGGGCGGGAAAGTGGTTTGGCTGTCGCGCTTATGGCCGAGTTTCATTGCCCCGATATCGTCTCCCTGCTCATTGTCGGGGAGCCGCAACGTCAGCACAATGAGGTGATTGTGGACAGCACGCTGTTTGCGCGTCTTGCCAGTCTGCGTTGTGTGCTGGGGGTGGGGACGCCTGTCAGGGATCTCGTCACCATCGCCGAAGAAATCTCCTGTGCGCCAAAAGCAGATTGCGCCGAGATCCGTCAAAGCGCACCGCAAATTTGTGAGAATTGCCATATCCAAAGCGCCTGTGACCGCATTCCCGAACAGTCCAAAAGGCGGCATGTCTCGGCCGCGTAGGGTGGTTTTGTCCCCGGATGTGGTGATGTGGTGCCCCCCCCTCCCATGGGTTGCAGAGCGGGTCAAATCAGGCATTCAAAACATGATGCTCAAAAACGCGAAAAGCGCCCCGAGGAGCGCCAACGCGATTTTTCAAATTCTCTGAGAGAGAATTGGAGCGGGCGAAGAGATTCGAACTCTCGACCCTAACCTTGGCAAGGTTATGCTCTACCCCTGAGCTACGCCCGCTCGGCGTGTCCCGTAACGTGGGTCTGACGTTTCCCTTGGGGTTCCGATCTGGGATCGGAGGGAAAATTGGAGCGGGCGAAGAGATTCGAACTCTCGACCCTAACCTTGGCAAGGTTATGCTCTACCCCTGAGCTACGCCCGCGTCCTTGGGTGAGGCGTGAGATATGAAATCCCGCCCGAAGCTGCAAGAGGAAAATGGAGCTTTGATCGGATTTTTTCGATTTGCTTTGATTTGCGGTTGTTTGGGGCATGGCAGAGGGGCGTCAATTGCGAGGCATCGCGCCGCAGTGCATTTAGGTATTTTTTAAATATATCTTTGATTTGGATTAAAGACAGCTCGGGTCGATCCCGCGCATGTCAGTGATGAACCTGAACAGCTATGCGCCCATTTTCGCCTCGGCCCGTCTAAGAGCCTTGTGGGGATGGGCCCCCCGGAGGCCCGTAAATGACCCATATCATGATCCTTGGCAGTGGCTTTGGTGCGCTCACGGCCGTGCGCGAAATTCGCAAGGCCAAGATAGACGCGCAGATCACCGTCGTGTCCCCCAACACCCACCTGACCTATTTGCCGAGCCTGATCTGGATGCCCTCGGGTATTCGTTCGGCCAAAGACATCGACGTCGATCTGTCGCGGTTTTTCGCCCGTGAAAAGGTCCATTGGCATGAGGGTCGGGTGGTTTCGGTTTCGGACAACGGGCGCACGGTCGAAACCGACACGGGCACTTTGACCAACGATCACCTGATCATCGCCACCGGCGGGCGGTATCTCAAAAAGCTCCCCGGTTTGGCCGAGCATGCGATCATCCCCTGCGAGGGGGCGATCAACGGTCAGATCATCCACGACCGCATCCGCGACATGACCGGCGGCACCATTGCGCTGGGCTTTGGCACCAACCCGAAAGAGCCGCAAGCGGTGCGCGGCGGGCCGATGTTCGAATTCCTCTTTGGCATCGACACCATGTTGCGACAACAGGGGCGACGCGACAGGTTCAAACTGGTGTTTTTCAATGGCTCCGAGCGCCCCGGGCAACGGCTTGGAGATCGCGCCGTCGAAGGTCTTTTGAATGAGATGCGCAAACGCGATGTCTCGATCCATATCGGCGCGAAACCTATTCGTATCGAGGCGGACAAGGTGGTGACCGAACGCGAAGACATCCCCGCCGATCTGGTGTTGTTCATGTCGGGGCTGACTGGGCCGACATGGCTCGACAACACCGATTTGCCGCGCTCCGAGGGCGGGTTTGTTCAGGCGGATGAGAAATGCCGTGTGGTCGGGTGGCCCAACACTTATGTGGTCGGCGACACAGGGTCTTATCCGGGGCCGTCGTGGTTGGCGAAACAGGCGCATCAGGCGGATTTACAAGCCGTGGCCGCCGTGGCCAATATCGGTGACGTGTTGGCCGGGCGCGACGCCAGCCATCAATTCAAATCCGAACTCGTCTGCATCGTGGATTCTGTCAACAAGGGTATCCTTGTGTTTCGCAACGAGAAACGTGCGATCACCCTGCCAAGCTGTCGACTGCTTCATTGGGCCAAACGCTATTTTGAATGGCATTATTTGCGCGCCTATCGCCGCTAAAGCGACGCAGGCGTGCGCGGATAGTGCAACGTGTTGTGAAACTGCGCGGGGGCGCGGGTTGGGTTGCGATAGCTGTGCGGTTGGTCAGCGGCAAATCGCACCGCGTCGCCCTCGTTATATCGGGTCCATTCCCCTGCCAGCAAAAGTTCAATCGTGCCTTTGGTGACGAAAATATCCTCAACCACACCGCTGTCATGCGGCTGAGACACATGGGTTTGCCCCGGCTCTAACCGGATCAAGAATGTCTCTGAGCCAAAGATCGGGTCAAAGGCAAAAATCGGGTGAAAGCTGATGCTCTCCTCAAACCGCACCTCAGGCCGGGGGCGCGGTCCTGTGCGGGCGGTTGTGGGCGTCACCCGGTCCTCAATGAGGGCGGTCAGCGGTAGGTGAAACCCCTTGGCCAGTTTCCACAATGTCGCCAGTGTTGGCGAGGATTCGCCGCGCTCGATCTGTCCCAACATCGCCTTGCTCACCCCGGTCAGCTCCGCCGCTTGCGACAGGCTGAGACCTGCCTCGGTGCGGATGGATTTGAGGTTGAGCTGGATGGGCAGGGCAGGGGCTGGATTTGGCATTTTGCTCGGCAGGGCTTTCAAAGGGCTTGTGCGCTATAACGCTCGTACGCTATAGCGTCCACATTACGGCGGTGCAGGCCCCAACGCAAGTTCGCATCACAACTCCCGATCAAAAGGCGCAAATCCATGTCAGGATTGAAACTCTCCCACCTCGTCTCTGGTGCCATTGCCGTGCTTTTGGGCTATACCAGCAGCGTCGCGATCATCTTTCAGGCCATTGACGTGCTGGGCCTGAGCCAGGCGCAAGCCAGCAGTTGGATGTTGGCGCTGGGACTGGGCATGGGCCTCTCGACCTTGATCCTCACCCTGCGCTACCGGATGCCGATCCTGACCGCATGGTCCACTCCGGGGGCCGCGCTTTTGGTGCTCAGTCTGCACGGCGTGAGCCCGTCCGAGGCCATCGGTGCCTTTTTGTTTTGCGGCGCGCTTTTGACCCTGACAGGTCTCACCGGGTGGTTCGAAAAAGTCGCGCATCTCATCCCCGAGGCCATCGGCAGCGCCATGTTGGCGGGCATCCTGTTTCGCTTTGGGCTTGGGGTGTTTTCGTCGATGGAGGACAACCTGCCGCTGGTGGCGCTGATGTGTGCGATCTATCTGGCCGGGCGGCGCTGGTTCGCCCGGTTTGCCATCCCTTCGGTGCTGTTGGCGGGCATCGTCTTTTGCGCATTCACCGGCGCGTTTGTCACCGACACCGCGTTTGAGTTTTCCCTCGCCGCGCCTGTTTTTACGATGCCGAGTTTCTCACTTTCGGCGCTGATTGGGATTGGCGTGCCGCTTTATATCGTCACCATGACCTCGCAAAACATGCCGGGCGTCGTCACCATGAAGGGGGCGGGATACGCGCTTCCGGTGTCCTCGGCCATCACGGTGACCGGGGTGACCACGCTCATCCTCGCGCCGTTTGGTGGCTATGCCTTTAACTTGGCGGCGATCACGGCGGCGATTTGCGCCGGGCCTGAGGCGGACGACAATCCGGCCACGCGCTGGAAAGCGGCGATGGTCACCGGCCTGCTCTATTGTATGGTCGGTCTGATGGGCGCGGCGGTGATCAGCCTTTTTGTCATCGCGCCAAAAGCGCTTGTTGTCACCATCGCCGGGCTTGCGCTTTTGAACACGATCAGCGCGAGCCTGAGTGCGGCTCTGGCCACGCCCGCGCATCGTGATGCCGCTTTGGTGACCTTTATGACCACAGTATCGGGCATCAGTTTCATGAGCATCGGGGCGCCGGTATGGGCGTTGGTGTTTGGGGCTTTGACGTCGTTGGCTTTGACGCACCGCAAAATGCGCGCATAAAAAAGCCCCGCCGGAGCGGGGCTTTTATTGGGTCTTTCAAAGGCTTATTCGAACTCGACCAAGAGATCCTTGGCGTCGATCTGACTGGCGGGGCTGACATTGACCGCCTTGATCACGCCGTCTTGGTCGGCGTTGATCGAGGTTTCCATTTTCATCGCCTCGATGGTCACCAACACATCACCCTTTTTGACCTTTTGGCCCGCGGTCACTGCCACTGTCGCCACAACGCCGGGCATCGGCGCACCAATGTGTTTGGGGTTGCCGAGTTCGGCTTTGGGCCGCGCGGTGGTGGTGGACGCCGCAGAGCGGTCTTTGACACGCACGGTGCGCGGCTGGCCGTTCAGTTCGAAAAACAGTTTGACCTCACCCTTTTCATCCGGCTCACCCAAGGCCTGACAGCGGATTTCCAAGGTCACGCCGGGGTCGATCGACACTGAAATCTCTTCGCCCATCTCCATGCCGTAGAAAAAGTTTTTCGTCGGCAAGGTCCGAACCGGGCCGAATTGATCGTGGCGGTCCATGTAATCGGTGAACACCTTTGGGTACATCAGGTAGCCGTTGAGATCCTCATCATCAATGGCGCAGTCCTCAAATTTAGCGGCCAACTCTTTGCGCGTCGCCTCCAAATCCACCGCCGGCAGGTGTTTGCCGGGGCGTTCAAGGTTGGGTTTTTCTTTGCCAAGAACCTTTTTGAGGATCGTGTCGGGGAAGCCATTTGGCGGCTGGCCCAAATTGCCACGCATCATGTCGATCACCGAATCCGGGAAGGCGACGTCGTGTTTCGGGTCTTCGACCTGAGCGCGGGTCAGGCCTTGGGAGACCATCATCAGCGCCATGTCCCCGACCACTTTCGAGGAGGGCGTGACCTTGACGATGTCGCCGAACATCATGTTCACATCGGCGTAGCATTGCGCCACCTCATGCCATTTTTCCTCCAAGCCCAGCGAGCGGGCCTGGGCTTTGAGGTTGGTGAACTGTCCGCCGGGCATTTCGTGTAGGTAGACCTCGGACGCGGGGGCTTTGAGGCCACTTTCAAACGCCGCATATTGGCCGCGCACCGCTTCCCAATAGTTGGACAGCTCGCGGATGGCGGAAATATCAAGTCCGGTGTCGCGCTCGGTGAATCGCGTGGCTTCGACGATGGAGCCCAAACACGCCTGTGAGGTGCCGCCAGAAAAGGCATCCATTGCGGCGTCAATCGCATCGACACCCGCGTCGGCTGCGGCCAAAATCGTTGCGGCGGCGGCCCCAGAGGTGTCATGGGTGTGGAAGTGGATCGGCAGGCCGACCTCTTCTTTCAGAGCTTTGACCAGCACCCGCGCTTGCGCCGGTTTCAACAGGCCCGCCATGTCTTTGAGACCCAAAACATGCGCCCCCGCAGCCTTCAAATCCTTGCCCATCTGGACATAGTATTTCAGGTCATATTTGGCCCGCGCCGGATCAAACAGATCACCCGTGTAACAGATCGTGCCTTCACAGACCTTGCCAGACTCGATCACCGCATCCATCGCCACGCGCATGTTTTCGACCCAGTTGAGACTGTCGAAGACGCGGAACACATCGACGCCGGTCTCGGCCGCCTGTTTGACAAAACTCTGTACCACATTGTCAGGGTAGTTGGTGTAACCTACGCCGTTTGAGGCGCGCAAAAGCATTTGCGTCATCAGGTTTGGCATCTTTTCGCGGATGTCGCGCAGGCGCTGCCACGGGCATTCCTGCAAGAACCGATAGGCCACATCAAAGGTCGCGCCGCCCCAACATTCGACCGAGAACAGCCCCGGCAGATTGGCGGCATAGGCGGGGGCGGCGTTGATCATGTCGATCGAACGCATCCGGGTGGCCAACAGCGATTGGTGGCCGTCACGCATGGTGGTGTCGGTGATCAAAAGCTGCTTTTGCGCCAGCATCCAATCGGCCACCGCTTGCGGGCCTTGCGCGTCCAAAAGCTGCCGCGTGCCGGGCAGGGGTGTTTCCATCCGCAAGGCCGGGATCGTCGGGGTGCGGGCATCTGCGGCGGGTTTGGCCCGACCCAAGGTTTCGGGGTGGCCGTTGACCGTGATCTCCGAAAGATAGGTCAGGATTTTCGTCGCCCGGTCGCGGCGCGGTTTGAAATCAAACAGCGACGGCGTCTCATCAATAAATTTCGTGGTGTATTCATTGCCGAGGAAAATCGGGTGTTTCAGCAGGTTTTCAACAAAGGCAATGTTGGTGGAGACTCCGCGAATACGGAATTCGCGCAACGCCCGGTCCATCCGTGCAATCGCCGCCTCAGGAGTCGGCGCCCAAGCGGTCACTTTGGTGAGCAAACTGTCGTAATACCGCGTGATCACCGCGCCGGAATAGGCCGTGCCGCCGTCCAAACGGATGCCCATGCCGGTGGCTGAGCGATAGGTGGTGATGCGGCCATAATCGGGGATGAAATTGTTGGCGGGATCTTCGGTCGTGACCCGGCACTGAAGCGCATGCCCGTCAAGTTTCACATCATATTGTGACGCAACCCCTGTGGCCTCGACCAAGGATTTGCCCTCGGCAATCAGGATTTGCGCCCGCACGATGTCGATGCCGGTGACCTCTTCGGTCACGGTATGCTCGACCTGCACCCGTGGGTTGACCTCGATGAAATAGAATTTGCCGGTGTCCATATCCATCAGGAATTCGACCGTGCCAGCGCATTCGTAATTCACAAATTCACAGATGCGCTTGCCGAGGTTACAAATCTCTTCGCGCTGGGTCTCGGAGAGGTAGGGGGCAGGGGCGCGTTCGACGACCTTTTGGTTGCGGCGCTGGACCGAACAATCGCGTTCATAGAGGTGGTAGATATTGCCTTGGCTGTCCCCGAGGATTTGCACCTCAACGTGACGGGCGCGGATGATCATCTTTTCCAGATAGCCTTCGCCGTTGCCAAAGGCCGATACAGCCTCGCGGCGACCCTCTTTGACTTTTTCTTCCAACTCTTCGGCATTCATGATCGGACGCATCCCGCGTCCGCCGCCGCCCCAAGAGGCCTTGAGCATCAAGGGAAAGCCGATTTCGCTGGCTTCTTTGCGGATCGCGTCCCAATCATCGCCCAACACATCCGTTGCCGGGATCACTGGCACGCCTGCCTTGACCGCAACTTTGCGCGCGCTGGCCTTGTCGCCCAATTCGCGCATGGTTTTGGCTTTGGGGCCGATAAAGGTGATGCCCGCTTCGGTACAAGCATCGACGAAATCGGGGTTTTCCGAGAGAAGGCCATAGCCCGGATGAATCGCATCCGCGCCAGACAGTTTGGCGACGCGGATGATTTCCTCGATGGAAAGATAGGCCGCAACGGGCCCCATGCCTTCACCGATTTTATAGGCCTCATCGGCCTTGAAACGGTGCAGGGAAAGTTTGTCCTCTTCGGCGTAGATGGCGACCGTGCGTTTGCCCATTTCATTGGCGGCGCGCATGACGCGGATCGCGATCTCCCCCCGGTTGGCTATCAGGACTTTTTTGAAGTTCGCCATCTCGCAGTCTCCCCTGTGACGCTGAAATTTTCATCAGGTTAGGGATTTCTGCGGTGCAGTAAATCCCCAAAACAACGGATGGTCGTGGAGGCATTGGAAACAGGTGTTCAAAAGCTGCACAAAGGGCGGTAACTGGACGTTCCGGTACAATAATTTGCAGTTTAGCAAAATAAACTCAGGTTATTAGCAAATCAGACCTTGGAAGGTGCCGTATTTTGCAAACCTGTCATTTGATCAGATTTCTGAGCCGCAGATCATGGGAATCGCCGCCCATAAGAGATGAAAAAATCACCCCTTATGGGCCGCATCTGACACGGGTATTGGACTTAGCTTTGGCGTGAGGTCAGCGGGATTTCTTTGAGCAAAACGGCGATGAGCAAGCCGCCTGCGGAGACCCCGGCCGCGATCCAATAGACCGGATGCAGCGCCGTTGAAATCGCATCGGCCACCACCCCGCGCGCGTCCACAGAAAGACCTGCGAGCACCTGTGGCCCCAGTTCGGCGACATTGGCCAGCCCATCCACAGGGGTCCCGCCCATCAAATGCGCCATCCGGGTGGCAAACAGCGCCCCAAACAGTGCCACAGCGATCGAGGCCCCAACTTGGCGGAACATCAACCCGGCGGCAGTGGCGGTGCCGATCTGTTGGCGCGGCACGGCATTTTGCACGGCGGTTGTGACCACCGGAAAGATGCAGCCCATGCCCGCGCCAAGTCCAACCAGCGCAGCCCACAACACCGGGGCGGGCAGGGTCGGAGACAGGCGGGTCAGGATCAAAAGTGCGACGGTGGTGAAGCTCAGACCGATCAACGGCAGGATGCGGTAACGCCCGGTGCGCCCCATGTATTGGCCTGAAATTGTCGAGGCCATAAGGATGCCAAAGGTCATCGGGATCAGCTGCAACCCGGAGCTTGTGGCGGTCGCGCCGCGCGCCATTTGCAAAAACACCGGGATGAAGGTCAGTGCGCCAAACATCAACGCGCCAGAGACGAATGAGATCGCAGAGGTGACGGCGAAGGTGTTCATCGTGAACAATTGCAGCGGCAAAATTGGTTCTTCGGCACGCCGTTCGATGGCGATGAAGCTGAGCACAGAAAGGACAAACAGTGCCATCAAACTCAGGCCAATCGGGCCGGTCAGATCGAACTCTTTTCCGCCCAAGGCGGTGAGCAAAACGATGGAGGACAGGGATAGCGTCAAAGCCGCAGCCCCCGCATAGTCGATTTTATGGCTGACGCGATCCGGGTGGGCTTTGAAGCCAAAGACAAAGCCTGCGAGCGCCAAAAGGCCGAAGGGCAGGTTGATGAAGAAAATCCAGTGCCAGGAGAGCGCATCGACAAACCAGCCGCCCAACAGGGGGCCTGCCACAGAGGAAATGCCAAAGACACCGGCAAAGACGCCCTGGATTTTGCCGCGATCTTTTGGCGGGATCACGTCACCAATGATCGAGAGGGCCAGCACGAACAGACCGCCACCGCCTAAGCCCTGAAGCGCACGAGCGCCGATCAAAAAGCCCATGGAGCCAGAGAGGCCGCATAACACAGAGCCGGTGAGGAAGAGCGACACCGAGACAAAGACCATATTGCGCCGCCCGTAAAGGTCGCCAAGTTTGCCATAAAGCGGTGCGACGATGGTGGAGGCGAGAATATAGGCGGTGACCACCCATGAGAGGTGTTCGAGGCCGCCAAGGTCGGCAACGATGGTAGGAAGCGCCGTGGACACAATGGTTTGATCGAGGGCCGCCAGCAGCAACAGCACCGCCACGGAGGCGATGACGAGGCGGACGGAACTGTGCTCATCCGTCGTGTTGAGGGCGGGCTCTGTCAAGGGAGGGGTGTGCGATTGCGACATGGGAACTCCTTATTGGCCCGTCTTGACGCAGGAGGCTCGGGTGGGGCGACTCGGGTGGGGCGGGCTTTTGTCAAAGAGGTAGTGCGAATTTATTTATGTGTCAATATCACATAAATGCGACCGTCATATAGTTGACATCCGCACATAATGATGCAATGTCACCCCGCATAACCGAGACTGCCGAGACTGCCGAAACTGCCATGACAGATGTATCCAAACTCCGCGCCTTTGATCCCCGTATTCATGCGGGCATCCCACAGTTTCTTGAAGGCAAAGGGTTCAGCCCCGAGGCCTCTGAGGCGCTTTTGGAATTGGATATGGCGCTGTTTCAATGGCGGCGCATGGCCGAAAAGGGCGAATTCAAGGGCAAGGTGTTAGAGGGCGTGACCGAGACATTGGAGCCTGCGCTGCTTCAGGGGCTGTTGTCGATTGCACAACTTTCCGCTGGCATTGGTCGCCCCGATCCGGTTCAGCCAACCATCGGCATGGTGGCCGAAGTGATGGCGGTGGACCCGTCCCGCGCCTCACGGATCGTGTCCGAACTGGTGTCACGCGGCTTTGTCGAACGGCGCGCGGCGCAGGAGGACGCGCGGCGCTCGGTTTTGGCAGTCACGCCGAAGTCGCGCAAATTTCTGGGCGAATTTACCCTATCGAAATGGCGCATTCTCTCCGAGGTGTTTGCGGGCTGGGAGGGCGAAGACATTGCCACATTTTCACGCCTCTTCGCACGCTATGTCTCGGGCATTTTGGCGGTTGTCTCCGAGGCAAAAGATGTCCCGTCAGAGGCGGTCAAACCCTAAGTTCAGTTGATTTTTTCTGGCCGGTTTTCTGGCCGATTTTCGGGCCGGTTTTCAGGTTGGCTCAACGAGGGCGGCCTCAACCCGGACAGGGCGCGCCGCGCGGCTTCGCGGGCCAAAATCTCCTGTGCCGGGCTGGCGGCAATCGGGCGGCTGAGATCAGAGGAAATCTCCCCCAGTGCGATCAACGCATGGTAGCGAGAGCAGCACACGCGCAAAAACGAGGTGAAATTGCCCAGATCGTGATCGGCATCCATCGCCTCATGCCACAGCTTCGTGATCAACTGTGCCAAGGACAATCCGTCACGCGCACCAATCTCTTCGAGTGTTTCCCAAAAATGCGTCTCGATCCGAATGGAGGTCGCCACCCCATCAATGCGCAGGCTCCGGGTCCGGCTTTGCCAAAGCATTGGGTCCGCACCAATAAAAAGTTCACACATCTCAGGTCCTCCCTCCTGTTTGGTGTCCGCTTTTGGTTCATTGGCAGGGTATATTGACCCCGCCAATGGGGTGATCTTACAGCAATTTCATAAACTGCGCGAGCCAGTCCGGATGGGCGGGCCAAGCGGGGGCCGTGACCAGATTGCCGTCGGTGACGGCGGCGCTCACCGCGATGTCGGCATAGGTGCCCCCGGCGGCTGTGACCTCAAAGGAACAGGCGGGATAGGCGGAACAGGTCCGATCTTTCAACACCCCGGCTGCGGCCAAAAGCTGTGCTCCGTGACAGACGGAGGCCACGGGTTTATTGGTCTCAAAGAAATGCCGCACCATGTCCAACACCGACGCATCCAGCCGCAAATACTCCGGCGCGCGCCCGCCCGGAATGACCAAAGCATCGTAATCGGACGCGTCAATCTCCGCATAGGTCGCGGTCAGCGCAAAATTGTGACCGGGCTTTTCGGTATAGGTCTGGTCGCCCTCGAAATCGTGGATCGCGGTTTTCACCGTTTCTCCCGCCGCTTTGCCGGGGCACACCGCATCCACCGTATGTCCGCAGGCCATAAGGCACTGGAACGGCACCATGGTTTCGTAGTCTTCGGTGAAATCACCTGTGATCATGAGAATTTTGGCCATCGTCTCTCCTCCCGTGACTGTCGATGTCGTGCGATCAGCCTAGGTCAGAGCGGGCGGGCGTGGGTGTTATGGGGATACTACGGTGAGGCGCGCAGGAAAGATACCAGATGTGATGAGAACATATAAAGAACGTGCTTTTCCTCGGCGCGGCTCTTCTGTATCGTCATGCGCATGAGCAGTTTCAATGAAGATGACGCCTTCGAGGCGGCCGTCACCCGCCCCGCCGCTGGCTCCAATACGGGCCAATCCCTGTCGCAACTGGCGATGCAGGGGGCTATGGGCGCGCGTCCTCTGGATTATCTGGATGGTCTCAATCCCGCCCAACGCGCCGCTGTTGAGGCCTTGGACGGTCCCGTCCTGATGCTCGCGGGCGCGGGCACCGGCAAGACCAAGGCGCTGACCGCGCGCATCGCGCATCTTTTGAACACCGGGCGGGCCCGTCCGAACGAAATCCTCGCTGTGACCTTTACCAACAAGGCCGCCCGCGAGATGAAAGAACGCGTGGCCGGGCTGATGGGCCACACGATTGAGGGGATGCCGTGGCTTGGCACCTTTCACTCGGTCTGTGTCAAACTCCTGCGCCGACATGCCGAATTGGTTGGGTTGAAATCGAATTTTACGATTTTGGACACGGATGATCAGGTCCGGTTGATGAAGCAACTGATCGTTGCGTCGGGCATGGACGAAAAGCGCTGGCCCGCGCGGCAATTGGCCGGGATCATCGACGGATGGAAAAACCGCGCGCTGACGCCAAAGACTTTGCCGGGCTCAGAAGCGGCGGCGTTTAATGATCGCGGGCCAAGCCTTTACGCCCAATATCAAGCCCGCCTTCAGACCCTGAACGCCGTCGATTTCGGCGATCTGCTTTTGCATATGGTGACGATTTTCCAAACCCACCCGGACCTGTTGGAGCAATATCAGCGTTGGTTCAAATACATCCTCGTGGACGAGTACCAAGATACCAACGTCGCCCAATATCTGTGGCTGCGTCTGCTTGCGGGCGGACATAAAAACATCTGTTGCGTCGGCGATGATGATCAGTCGATTTATGGTTGGCGCGGTGCCGAAGTGGGCAATATCTTACGGTTTGAAAAGGATTTTCCCGGCGCAAAGGTCGTGCGGCTGGAACAAAACTACCGCTCCACCCCGCATATTCTGGCCGCCGCCTCCTCGGTGATTTCCGGCAACACCGGGCGGCTTGGCAAAGAGCTTTGGACCGCTGAGACCGAGGGCGAAAAGGTCCGCCTCATCGGCCATTGGGACGGCGAAGAAGAGGCGCGCTGGGTTGGGGAAGAGATCGAAGCGATGCATGGCGGATCGCGCTCCCGGTTGCGGCAATTCTCCCTCGATGAGATGGCCATTCTCGTGCGTGCCTCGCATCAAATGCGCGCCTTTGAGGATCGGTTTTTGTCCATCGGTCTGCCGTATCGTGTCATTGGTGGGCCGCGTTTCTATGAGCGGATGGAGATCCGCGATGCGATGGCCTATTTCCGCGTGGTGATCTCACCCGAGGACGACCTGGCGTTCGAGCGCATCATCAACACGCCCAAACGCGGGGTCGGGGATAAGGCGCTGCAAGAGATTCAAATCGCGGCGCGCTCCAATGGTGTGAACCTTGTCGAAGGCGCGCGAATCGCGATTGCGGACGGGTTGCTCAAGGGCAAAGCCAAGTCCGGCGTGGCCGGGCTTTTGGCCGATCTGGATCGCTGGTCCGGGCTGTGCGCGCAACAAATCCGCTATCCCGGCGTGGCCGATGAAGACGCGCTGGTCGAAGACGTCGCCTATGATCCCGCCGAGATCGGCCATATTGAGCTGGCGGAAAAAATCTTGGACGAATCCGGCTACACCACCATGTGGCAAAACGACAAAACGCCGGAGGCGCCGGGGCGGCTTGAGAACCTCAAGGAACTCGTCAAGGCCTTGGAACAATTCGACAATCTCGCCGGGTTCTTGGAACACGTCGCTTTGATTATGGACAATGATAAGGGCAAGGATGGCGAGAAAGTCACCATCATGACCCTGCACGGGGCCAAGGGGCTTGAGTTTCCTGTCGTGTTCCTGCCGGGCTGGGAAGAGGGGCTTTTCCCGTCACAGCGCTCGATGGATGAAAGTGGTCTCAAGGGCTTGGAGGAAGAGCGCCGTCTCGCCTATGTCGGCATCACCCGCGCCGAGGAACTGTGTACCATCACCTTTGCCGCCAACCGTCGGGTCTATGGTCAATGGCAATCGCAGCTGGCCTCGCGGTTTATTGATGAATTGCCGGTCGATCATGTGGACATCATGACGCCTTCGGGGCTTTCGGGGACGCCGGGGGCTTTGGCTCTTTGGGCGGGCATCAGGACGATGACCTGCCACGTGCCTCCTTCCATGATCGCGTGTCCAATGCCGATGCTTATGACTCCCCCGGCTGGCGACGGATGCAGAGCCGTGGCCAACAAGCCAAAGCCGGACAACGTGGCGTGGCGCACTCCATCGGCAAACATCCCGCCGTGATTGACGCCAAAGCCGTCGTGGCCTTTGCCATCGGGGATCGGGTGTTTCACAAAAAATTCGGCTATGGCGAGGTGATGGAGATCGAGGGCGACAAGCTCGCCATCGAATTCGATCATTCCGGTTTGAAAAAACTGGTGGCGGGCTTTGTTTTGCCGGCTGAAAAGGCCTCTGATGTGCCATTTTGAACCAGATTTTCCGCAGTATGCATTGAAATTAGCCGGATTTTAACCGTGCTGACGTAGCGTCCCGTCATCCTCAGTGGGTGATAGGCGATGACGATAACCATCAATGCAATCGACAGCCAATTTGCGGCGTCAACCGGGTCAAATGTGAATTCGTCGCCGGGTCAGTCGAAATTTGACTACCCGCCCACGTCCACCCATGACTTGATCATCGAATCGCAGCTGGGTGATGACAGCCCCTACATCTTTTCCCCTGGCGACACCTATACGTTGACCTTTTCGGGGCAGGGCGGCGATACCATCGAAAATGCGACGGTCGTCCGATCTGACTATATCAACTATGGTGGCGACGAAGGGTATGCGGTGGTGTTTGAGGGCTATGATAGCAATGGCGAATTGGTCCAAGTGGTCTGGACGCCCGAATTCGACCTTGAAACGTGGTATTTCAACAATTTTGTTGGCGGACAGGCGCCCGAATTTCACAACACTGACTTAGACCCCGGCACCACGTACCAAGCCGTGTGTTTTGAAGCCTCGATGCCGATCGACACCCCGTCTGGGCCAATGCCTGCGGTTCGGATTCGCCCCGGCGATCGGGTTTTAACCCACGATCACGGTCCACAAGTGGTGCGTTGGGTTGCGGCGCGCGACGTGCGTGGATGGGGACGCCATGCGCCGGTGGTGTTTGAACCCGGCGCAATTGGCAATTCTGGCCCGGTTTGTCTCAGTCAACATCATCGGGTGTTGGTGCAGGGCGAGGAGGTGATGCAAAAACACGGCGTCTCTCAGGTGCTTTTACCTGCTGTTTCCTTTGTGGATGGCACTCACATTCGGATTCGGCCGCAGGACCGTATCACCTATGTGCATTTGTTGTTTGAGCGCCACGAATTGGTTTCCTGTCAGGATGTGGTCTGCGAAAGCCTCTATCTTGGCCGTGTGGCGCGCGAGGTCATGGTTGCAGCGTCCGCCGCCCCCAAAGGGGCCCCCGAAAGCGGTGCGGTTGAAACTCTGATGGATGTTTTGGGCATGTCAGACGCGCAAACCCCGGCCCGACGGTTTTTGTCGGTCCGTGAGGGGCATGCGCTTTTGGCGCAAATTTCGGGTCAAAGCAAACAGAAGCCCAAACTTTTCTTATCGCCGGGGCGCAAACAGAGCCGCCCTTATCATTTGGATCTGTTGAAAGGGCCGGGATGGTCGGGCGGCGGTTTGCCCGCATTTGAGAGCGTGACGCAGTCGGAAACGCTCCAGATCTAAAGCCATTTTGAGATCGGCAAAGCGCAAAAGCACTTATCTTAAAGCGTAGCGCCGTAAACCGTGAATCACGGAGTTACGCCCACACCCTTGATATGTCTGGCAGCGTCATGCCTTTCCCCTGTCTCAGGTTCAAGGCATCACGCTTTAGGGCTCAAAATTTCACAGGCTAGATATGAAAACACCCGCGCCAGGGAGGAGGAGGGCGCGGGTGTCTCAGTATGCGGGCCACGAGGGAGGAGATGGACCCGTATCAGAAAGAAATGCGGCGGTGTCAGGGAGGAGGAAGACACCGCCGCCTTCAGTAACGGCCCCTCAGGGAGGAGGAAGAGAGACCGCATATCGAGGGCTTTCGCCCGGTATAGGTGCGACGATGCAGGGAGGAGGAAGCATCGCCGCTCTGGTCTTCAGGGTCCAAGGGAGGAGGAAGAACCCTAAATTCCGTATCTGTGCGGCGACGTCAGGGAGGAGGAGAGACGCCGCCGCTTTTATCAGGGCCCAGGGAGGAGGAAGGGCCGTGATGTCGTAAACTTATTTGCTGTATGCGGCTTCGTAAGCCACAGCGTTGATTGAGGCGCGGGACATGCCCATGTCGGCCAGATCGCGGTCTGTCAGACCGGACAGCTCGAGCACTGTTTCGCGGTAGACCTTGTAGCGTGCAAACCGTTCTGCCAAAGATTTGAACAGACCGCCGAAGGAGGCGGAGGAGGCCGGTGCGGCGCTGCGAATGTCGTTTGCGTAAGCCATGTGACTTTAACCTTAGTATGCGTTTGGGCAGTTTGCCCTTTGGGAGTGCGATCTGACTTTGGCCTGTTCCGCTCTGCGCGCCACCCGTGTGGGGGGCGACTTAAAGCGGTTTGGGCTTCGGCTCTGTCGCTCGTTGCTTGAGTTCAATTTGGGGGAATTGCTGCGAATGCACAATCCCCCACCTTGTCAATGCTGCCATGCAGAAAATGCATGACCCATGCTGACCTATTTTCCCGTTGCGGTTGCGGTAACACCGCGAACGGACAAAATGCGTCGGATTGAGTGGTGGAATTGGGTCAACAAAGGGCCTATTTCGGGGGGAGAGCAAAAGAGGGATAGGATCTATGCCCGTAGAACACGACAGTATCATGACGGTCCTTCGGGGCGTTGCGTTGCCGGATGGCACGAATCTTGTGGACGCCGACCGCGTGCGCGCCCTTAATGTTGAGGGCGATGTGGTGCGTTTCGTCATTGAAGCCCCCGATGCCACGGCCGCACGCGCCTGGTCCGGGGTTGAGGCCGAGGCCAAGGCGCGGCTTGAGGCTTTGGAGGGGGTTGGCAAGGTTTCCATCGTAATGACCGCCCATGGCCCGGCCGGGTCCACGCCTCCGCCCGCGACCACTTCGGGGGGCAAAGAGCCGCCCAGCCTCAAAATTGGCCGCCATCCAACGCCGCAGCAGGGTAAGACCAAGCCCGCCGGCGTTCAAAACGTCATCGCCATTGCCTCGGGCAAGGGCGGCGTGGGCAAATCCACCGTGTCCGCCAATCTCGCCGTCGCCTTGGCCAAAATGGGCCGCAAGGTCGGGCTTTTGGATGCCGACATTTATGGCCCGTCGCAACCGCGGATGATGGGGGTCAACAAACGCCCCGCCAGCCCTGATGGGGAAACCATCGAGCCGCTGCATGCTCATGGCGTCACCTTGATGTCGATCGGGTTTATGATCCCGGATGGCGAAGCTGTGGTTTGGCGCGGGCCGATGTTGATGGGCGCGATGCAACAGATGTTGGGGCAGGTGGCTTGGGGTGAGTTGGATGTGCTGTTGATCGACATGCCGCCGGGCACGGGCGATGTGCAGCTCACGTTGGGGCAAAAAACCGACCTGACTGGCGCGCTTGTGGTCTCGACGCCACAGGATGTGGCCTTGATGGATGCACGGCGCGGGATTTCGATGTTCAACAAGTTGAACGTGCCAGTGCTGGGGCTGATCGAAAATATGTCGATGTATATCTGTCCGAACTGCGGGCATGAGGCGCATATTTTTGGCCATGGCGGCGTGGCGGAAGAGGCCGAAAAGATCGGCGTGCCGTTCTTGGCGCAACTGCCTTTGGCGCTTGAGGCGCGGATCGCAGGGGATGAAGGCGTGCCGATTGCCGCGACCGACAGTCCTCTGGCCGAGCCCTATCTGCAACTGGCGCAGCGCTTGGTTGCGGGTGGTATGGCCTGATCTCCACTTTCCAGAAGGATTTGAAACGCGCGGGGCGAGGGCTCCGCGCGTTTTTGTTTGGGCGGTGCGCTCGTCTTTTGGGACTTTGTGGGTGTGGTGGGATTTCATGGCACTTTTGGGATTTCATGGCATTTCTCGGGGGTTTTACTTCCGTTTGTCCTCACGGCGAATCACTTCCCTGTGGATAACTCGGTGGAGTTTTGTGATTTCACTGGAGGGCTGTGGATTTTTTCACTCCTTCGATCTGTGTCGGGTTGGTTGCCATTTTGTCTATATATAGTTGAGTTGATCCAAAATTAACCAACATAAGGTAAGGTTTTTGTGATCTTGTGGCGCAACATCTGGTTGTGACGCGCCCCTGTGGGCAACATCTGGGGGCTGTGTGTAAGAAATCCATTGATTACCATGAATTCCCGTGCCAAATTGAATTCATCAGATGAGACGGGAATGAGCGGCGCATTCAAGACCGCAAACAAAACCCCAAAGTCAGGTTTCATACAGGCCCCGCTTTCATCAGAACAAAGAGATTCGACGCGCATGCGAGCAGACATCCCCCCAGATGGCGCGCGCAGTCGGACAGCCCGGTAATCGGGACGAGGGCGGCGGATCGAGCAGTGGCAGCAGCTCGGTCCGCCGTTTCGCATTCAAAAGCCCCGACATTGGGGTGGGACAGGTAAAGGAGCGCCGCGTGGCCGGCATGTTCATTGGCGAACACACCTTTAAGGTGGACGGAAAGGGACGCGTGTCGATCCCTGCCGATTTTCGTCGTGAACTCGAAGAGGGCGATCCCCTTGCCACGCAATCCGGGCGCCCGCGTATGGTCATCGTCTATGGCCATGACAAACAAAAGCAACTCATCGTACACACTTATGATGGCTATCGCCGTCTTGCCGCCGATATTGCTGCGCTGCCGCGCGGGTCGGAAAAGCGCAAGATCATGGAACGTATGATCCTCAACCGCGCCCGTCCGACCGAAGTGGACGCCGATGGTCGTTTGGTCCTGCCGCAGCCGTTGCGTGATAAGATTTCGCTTGATGGCACCGCCTATTTTGCCGGGCTGGGGGAGACCTTTGAGATTTGGAAGCCAGAAACCCACGCAGAGGTTGATGCGGTTGTGACGGGCAAATGGCTGGAAGAGCAGGGGGATGATTTTGATCCTCTGAGCCTTTTGGACGATATGGGGGTCTGACATGACCACGGACATCCCTCCCGCCGACGCATCTGACAAAAAGCCCCATATCCCCGTTCTTTTGCGTCCGCTGTTGCGCGAATGCGCACCCATTCATGGTCGTTGGCTGGATGGCACTTTTGGTGCGGGCGGCTATACCAAAGGTCTGATCGCCGAGGGCGCGGATCTGGTTTACGGCGTCGACCGCGATCCTTTGGCGCATGAGATGGCGCAAAGCTGGATCAATGAGCCGTCCTATGCGGGCAAGATCGAGCTGGTGCTTGGTACGTTTTCCAAACTCGATGACTACGCCTCAGAGCTTGACGGCGTGGTGTTGGATTTAGGTGTTTCGTCCATGCAGCTCGACATCGCGGAACGCGGATTTTCATTCATGCGCGACGGGCCGTTGGATATGCGCATGTCGCAGGATGGGATGACGGCGGCTGAGTTTGTCAACACCGCGGATGAGGGCGAAATCGCGGCGGTGCTGTTTCACTATGGTGAAGAAAAGCAATCGCGTAAAATCGCCCGTGCCATCGTGAAGGATCGCGTGGAAAAAGCGCCGTTTGAAACCACGTTGCAATTGGCGGGGCTGATCGAGCGGCTTTTGCCACGCAAAAAGCCGGGCCAAAGCCACCCGGCGACGCGCACGTTTCAGGCCATTCGTATTGCGGTGAATGACGAGTTTGGCGAGTTGATCGAAGGGTTAGAGGCCGCCGAGCGCGCGCTCAAACCGGGCGGTCAATTGGCAGTTGTGAGCTTTCATTCGCTTGAAGACCGTGTTGTGAAACGGTTTTTGCAACAGAGGGCCTCGACGGGCGGGGGCGGGTCGCGCTATGCTCCGGTGCAAGAGGCGAAAACGCCCGGATTTGAGCAGTTGTCCAAGGCAATCGGTCCAGATGATGACGAGTTGGAAGACAACCCGCGTGCGCGTTCTGCGCGGCTTCGGGTTGCGCGGCGCACGGATGCGCCGGCCCTCGGTGTGGATCGGTCGGATTTGGGTCTGCCAAAATCCGTAGTCAGTTCAAGGTGAGGCCCGGTGAGAGATGCGTAGCTTTTATTTTATCGTTTCTGCTCTGATGGTTATGGGGTTGGCCTTTTGGGCCTACCAGGAAAACTATGCAACGCAGCAAGTGCTGCGCAATGTTAGCCAAATTCAACGCGACATCGGTCATCAGCGCGAAGAACTGGCCGTGCTCAAGGCCGAATGGGCCTATCTGAACCGCCCCGAACGGCTGCGCGATCTGGCGGAGATCAACTTTGATCGGCTGGGGCTTTTGCCGTTTTTGCCCGAGCAATTCGGCCGTGTTGATCAGATCAGCTTTCCGGCTGAAGAAGACCTTTTGTTTGAACTGAGCAATCCCGTCGACGTGGTGGGCTCTTTGGAGGCGATCGAGCCATGAGCATACGGACCCCTTTGCGCCCTCTGGCCCGTGTTCTGTCTGCCCGCTCAAAAGGCGAAAATCCCGACACGATTGAGCGCGAAAACCTGCGTTTGCGCCACGAGGAGATGCGCGACAGCTCGCGGTTGCGCGCCGAAGGGCGGCTTTTGGTGTTGGGCCTGTGTTTCGTCTCGGCTTTTGTTGTCGTTGGTCTCAAAATGGGACAGGTGTCGGCCACTGTGCCCGAAGAGCCGCGCGCCGAGGCGTCCGGCACGCCGATCTTGGCGCAGCGCGCCGATATTGTGGACCGCAACGGTCGGATTTTGGCCACCAACCGGGTGACCAATTCGCTCTACGCCCAACCGCAAGAGATGATCGACCCGGTTCATGCCGCGCAAGAATTGGCGCGCATTTTCCCCGATCTCGACCAGGACCGATTGATCCGTGATTTTACCGGAAAGCGTAAGTTCCTCTGGATTAAGAAAAAAATCGCCCCAGAACAACAACAAGCCGTGCATGACATCGGTGAGCCGGGACTGTTGTTTGGCCCGCGCGAAGAGCGGCTTTATCCCAACGGAAAATTGGCGGCGCATATTTTGGGCGGCACCAAATTTGGCCGCGAGGGCGTGATGAGCGCCGAGATCGTTGGCCAGTCCGGCATTGAAAAAGCGCGTGACAGCTATCTGAGCGATCCGTCGAATGGCGACAAGCCGTTGCAATTGTCGATTGATCTGACGGTGCAATCGACCGTGCGTGAAGTGCTCTATGGGGGCATGCGGATGTTGGACGCCAAAGGCGCGGCCGCCGTGATGATGGACGCGCAGACGGGTGAGATCGTCGCCATGGTGTCGTTGCCGGATTTTGATCCGAACTCGCGCCCGACGTTTGCCGGACAAAAAGACGGTGAAAACCCACGGTTCAACCGTGCGGTGCAGGGCGTCTATGAGCTTGGTTCGACCTTTAAAATCTTTGCCGCCGCTCAGGCGATGGAAATCGGCATCGCCACCCCGGATACGTTGATTGAGGCCAAACCGCCGTTTCGTTGGGGCAAATACACCATTGGCGAATTCGAAGGCCATAATTACGGGCCAATGTTGAGCCTCAATGACATGATCGTCAAATCTTCGAACGTGGCGACCGCGCATGTGGCACAACAAATCGGTGTGGAGCGGCAACAGAGCTTTCTCAAATCGCTGGGCTTTTTCGAAGCCACCCCGGTGGAACTGTCCGAGGCCCCCTCGGCCAAGCCGCTTTTGCCGCCGCATTGGTCGGAGCTTTCGACGCTGACCATCGGCTTTGGCCACGGTCTGTCGGCCTCGCCGCTGCATCTGGCTACGGCTTATGCCTCTTTGCTCAATGGCGGCACGCGGGTGGAGCCGACCTTGATCAAACGCACGGGCTTCACTCCCAAAGGCCCGCGTGTCGTGCGTGAAGAGGTCTCAACCGCGTCGCGTTCCATGCTGCGCCAAGTGGTGTCAAATCCGGCAGGCACGGCCAGTTTTGCCGAGGTGCCAGGCTATCATGTTGGTGGCAAAACCGGCACAGCCAACAAGCCTAAACCGACGGGCGGCTATTATGACGACAGAAACATCAACACGTTTGCCTCGATCTTTCCGGCGGAAAATCCGAAATATGTGCTGATCGTGACCATGGATGAGGCCTCTGACACGTCAGGACCAAAACCGCGCCGCACCGCCGGCTGGACCGCTGTGCCGGTCGCCGCTGAGGTGATCCGTCGCACCGCGCCGTTGTTGGGGCTGCGACCCGAGATTGAATCCAGTGCCCAAGCTGCGCTAACACTGACCGCATCACGTTAAAGCGTTTTGCTTTGATCCCTCGCGGGTCTTTATGCGGATCAAATCGAAACCAAAGTCGCAAAAAGGGCGGGTGTTGCCATGATGAAAACGCTATCCGAGCTTGGATTGACCGCGCAGGGCGGGCGGGAGTGTACGATCACGGGCCTTTCTGTCGACAGTCGCCAGACCATGGAGGGGCATTTGTTTGCCGCTTTGCCGGGCGCACGGTCGCATGGGGCAGAATTCGTTCAATATGCCTTGCGTATGGGCGCGCGGGCGATTTTGACCGATCCCGAAGGCGCGCGCATCGCGCAGGATGCGATCAAAGATCACGATCCCGCTTTGGTCGTGGTCGAAGATCCGCGTCAGGCATTGGCCTATGCCGCAGCGCTTTATTTTGGCCGCCAACCTGAGGTCATGGTCGCGGTCACCGGCACCAATGGCAAAACCTCGGTGGCGACTTTCACCCGTCAGATTTGGCAGATTTTGGGAATGCGTGCGATCAACATTGGCACCACCGGGGTTGAGGGCGATTGGCAAGCGCCAAGCCCGCACACCACGCCCGAACCGATCACTTTGCACCGGATGTTGTCGGAGGCCGCAAATGCAGGCGTCACCCATGGCGCGATGGAGGCGTCGAGCCATGGGCTTGCACAGCGCCGCTTGGATGGGGTCGGTTTGACGGCGGCGGCATTCACCAATTTCACCCAAGACCACTTGGATTACCACGCCACGTTTGAGGCCTATTTTGCCGCCAAAGCCGGGCTGTTTACGCGGATTTTACCGGAAGACGGCGTGGCCGTCGTCAATATTGACGATGCGCGCGGGATGGAGGTCGAGGGCCTGTGCGCCGAGCGTGGCATTGATGTGATGCGGGTTGGCCGTTCAGACGCCGCCGATCTGCGCGTCATGGGGCAACGCTTTGACCCGACAGGGCAGGACCTGCGCGTCGATTTTGTTGGCAATATCTACCAAATCCGGCTCGATCTGATTGGCGGATTTCAGGCCGAAAACGTCATGGCCGCCGCTGGGTTGGTGATGGCCTCTGGCGCCGACCCGGAAGAAGTGTTTTCCTGTCTGCCCGAACTCACTGGTGTGCGCGGGCGGATGCAACACGCGGCCACGCGTGGCAATGGCTCGGCGGTGTTTGTCGATTACGCCCACACGCCTGATGCGGTGGCCACCGCGATCCAGGCGCTGCGTCCGCATGTTATGGGCCGGATCATTGCCATCGTTGGCGCGGGCGGCGATCGCGATAAAACCAAACGTCCATTGATGGGCCGCGCGGCGCAAGAGCACGCCGATCTGGTGATCATCACCGATGACAACCCGCGCTCCGAAGACCCGGCCGCGATCCGTGCCGAGGTCATGGCGGGCGCGCCCGATGCGATGGAAGTGGCGGATCGGGCCGAGGCGATCCTGCGCGGCGTTGACGCGTTGCAGCCCGGTGACGCGCTGTTGATTTGCGGTAAGGGGCACGAGAGCGGGCAGGTGATTGGCGACGATATTTTTCCGTTTGATGACGTCGAACAGGCCTCACTGGCGGTGTCTGCGCTGGATGGTGCGCTGTGAGCGGGGCGTTATGGACCTCGGGTGAGGCGGTCGTCGCCACGCAAGGGCGCGCCACGCAAGGTTTTGAGATCACGGGCATTTCGATTGACACCCGTACGATCCAGCCGGGCGATTTGTTTGTCGCTTTGGCCGATGTGCGCGATGGTCACGACTTTGTGGCACATGCTTTGGCCAAAGGCGCTGCGGCGGCTTTGGTGTCGCGCTTGCCAAAAGGGGTCACGGAGGATGCGCCGCTGTTGATCGTCGATGACGTTTTGCCCGCGCTTGAGCGGTTGGGCGTTGCCGCCCGCGCCCGCGTGGCGGGCAAGGTGATCGGCGTCACCGGCTCGGTGGGCAAAACCTCGACCAAAGAAATGCTGCGCGCGATTCTCAGCCAACAGGGCAAAACCCACGCCGCCGAGGCCAGCTACAACAACCATTGGGGCGTGCCTTTGACCTTGGCGCGGATGCCACGCGACACGGAATTTGCCGTGCTTGAGATCGGCATGAATCACCCCGGCGAGATTGCACCCTTGGCCCGTATGGCGCGCCCTGATGTGGCGATGATCACCACGGTCGCCCCGGCGCATTTGGCGGCGTTCGAGAATATCGAAGGCATCGCCCATGAAAAGTCCGCGATTTTTGAGGGGCTGGAACCGAATGGCGTGGCGGTGATCAATGGCGATCTGGCCGTCACTGATATTTTGGCCGCGGCTTGGTCCGGCGACATGATCCGGTTTGGCGAAGACGAGGCCTGTGCCGCGCGTCTCATGTCTGTCGATCTTGAGGACGGGGCAACGCTGGCGCATGCTGAGATCGACACCCAAAGCATCGACTTTCGCCTTTCCACCGCAGGTCGTCATTTTGCCGCCAATGCGGTGGGATGTTTGGCCGTGGTCTACGCGCTTGGTGCCGATGTGGCCCAGGCGGCACGGGATTTGGCGCTTTGGGCGCCGCCTGCGGGCCGGGGCGCGCGCGAAACGGTGGCCTTGCCTGTCGGTGCGCCGATCGAACTGATTGACGATGCGTTTAACGCCAACCCGACGTCGATGGGGGCAGCGCTTGAGGTCTTGGCCAAAGCGACGCCCAACACGGGTGGCCGGCGGGTGGCCATTTTGGGCGATATGTTGGAATTGGGGCCGCAAGAGACGGCGATCCACAAAGGCTTGGCGGCCCTGCCGTGGTTTGCCGTGGTGGATGTCGTGCATTGTGTCGGGCCACTGATGCGCGGCCTTTATAAGGCCCTGCCAGAGGCGCGGCGCGGCGCGTGGTTTGAGACCGCGACAGAGGCGCGTGAGGCGCTCAACACCTTGGTCGGGCCGGGCGATGTCGTCCTGATCAAAGGCTCAAAAGGCGCAAAAGTCAGCCTTCTGGTTGACGCGCTGCGCAAATTGGGGCACGGCCTGCCCAACGACGCATAAGAGGTAAACGCAGATGCTGTATTGGTTAACCGGACTGTCCGACGGGGGCGATGTTTTCAACCTCTTTCGCTATATCACCATGCGGTCGGGCGGCGCGTTTTTTACCTCTTTGATCTTTGCGATGCTGTTTGGCCGTCCCTTGATCAACCTGCTGCGCCGCCGTCAGGGCAAGGGCCAGCCGATCCGCGATGACGGTCCCGAAACGCATTTTGCCAAGGCCGGCACGCCAACGATGGGCGGGCTTTTGATCCTCACGGCGCTGTTGCTTTCGACGCTTTTGTGGGCGCGGCTCGATATTCCCTATGTCTGGATCGTGCTGTTCGTGACCTATGGCTATGGTCTGATTGGCTTTGCCGATGACTACGCCAAAGTCTCCAAAGCCAACACCAAAGGCGTTTCAAGCAAGCTGCGCTTGGGTCTTGGTTTTCTGATCGCGGCAATTGCTGCGATTTGGGCCTCGATGGTGCACCCCGATGAGTTGGCCTATCAACTGGCGCTGCCGGTGTTCAAAGACGTACTGGTCAACATGTCCTTCGCCTTCATTCCCTTTGCGATGATCGTCATCGTTGGCGCGGCCAATGCGGTGAACCTCACCGATGGTCTCGACGGGTTGGCGATCATGCCCGTGATGATTGCGGCAGGCACATTGGGCGCGATCGCCTATGTCGTCGGTCGGGTCGATTTCACCGACTACCTCGGCCTGCATTACGTGCCGGGCACGGGGGAGATCCTTGTGTTCACGGCGGCTTTGATCGGCGGGGGCTTGGGCTTTTTGTGGTTCAACGCGCCGCCCGCGGCCGTGTTCATGGGCGACACCGGCTCCTTGGCTTTGGGCGGCGCTTTGGGCGCGATTGCTGTGGCCACAAAACACGAGATCGTTCTGGCCATTGTCGGCGGCCTTTTTGTGGTCGAAGCGCTCTCGGTGATCATCCAGGTCCTCTATTTCAAACGCACTGGCAAACGGGTGTTCCTGATGGCGCCAATCCATCACCATTATGAGAAAAAAGGCTGGTCTGAGCCGACCATCGTGATCCGGTTCTGGATCATTTCCTTGGTGCTTGCGCTGATCGGGTTGGCGACACTGAAACTGCGGTAGGTCGCTTTGGTTTAAGGGGAGGGGCGCGGCCCCTCTGCGCCGGGCGCATTCACCCCAGGATATTTTCGGACAAAAGAAGGGCGGGGGCAACTCTGCCCTTTTCTCATGGCGGCTCTCATGGCGGCGCGGGGCTTTGACCTCTTGCGCCACTGGTCATTTACGTCGGCCCGCGACATAGTCGAACGCAAAGAGAGAGACGGTGCAAACATGATTCCTGTGTACGGATATGAGGGCCGCAAAGTGGCGGTTTTGGGGTTGGGGCGCTCGGGTCTTGCCACGGCGCGCGCGCTTGAGGCCGGAGAGGCCGAGGCGCTGTGTTGGGACGACTCGGTGGAGGCGCGTGAGGCGGCAGAGGCTGAGGGTTTGACCATCCATGACCTGAGCAAAGCCAATGCGTTTGATGGCGTTTCTGCCCTCATCGTTTCGCCGGGCATCCCACATCTTTATCCCGAACCGAACAAGATCATCGCGCGGGCTTGGGAGGCGGGCGTGCCGGTGGACAATGACATCGGGTTGTTTTTCCGCTCTCTCGGGGCGGGAGATTGGATGGACAATGACACGCCGCCGCGCGTCATCGCAGTGACCGGGTCGAACGGAAAATCCACCACCTCCGCGCTCATTCACCATATTTTCGAGAGCGCAGGCCACCGGACGCAATTGGCCGGAAACATCGGTCGCGGTGTCTTGGATATTGAGACGCCGGAGGAGGGCGAGGTGATCGTGTTGGAGCTGTCGAGCTATCAGACCGACATTGCCCGATCGCTCACCCCCGATGTGGCGGTGTTCACCAATCTGTCGCCGGATCATCTGGACCGTCACGGCGGGATGGGGGGCTATTTTGCCGCCAAACGTCGGCTCTTTGCCGAGGGCGGGCCGGACCGCGCGGTGATTGGTGTGGATGAGAATGAGGGCCGTTATTTGGCCAATCAATTGGTCGAAGGGTTTGAGGACAGCCGTCTGATCCGTGTGTCGTCGGGGCAAAAACTGGCTGGGCCGGGGTGGAATATTTTTGCCCGCAAAGGGTTCTTGTCCGAATGGCGTAAGGGGCGGCAAGCGGTCTCGATTGACCTGCGCGAGATGCCTGGGTTGCCCGGCGCGCACAACCATCAAAATGCCTGTTGCGCCTATGCCGCGGCCCGCGCGCTCAACCTGCCGCCAAAGATCATCGAGGCGGCGCTCGCCTCCTTTAAGGGCTTGCCGCATCGCTCACAGCTTGTGCGTGAGTTGAACAATGTGCGCTATGTGAATGACAGTAAGGCGACCAATGTCGACGCGGCGGCCAAGGCGTTACAGGCATTCCCCCGCATCCGCTGGATTGCCGGAGGGATGGGCAAAGAGGGCGGTATTTCGGCGCTGCAGCCGCATTTGGGCGCAGTGGCCAAGGCGTATCTGATCGGCTTTTCCGCCCGTGATTTCGCGCTGCAAATTGGCGATGTGCCCTATGAAATTTGCGAAACCATGGCGGTGGCCGTGGCAAAAGCGAGCGCCGAGGCGGAGCCGGGGGATACGGTTTTGCTGGCGCCTGCTGCGGCCTCGTTTGACCAATATCCAAACTTTGAAAAACGCGGCGAGGCGTTTGCCGCTGAGGTCGAAAAGCTGATGTGAAAGGGGCGGGATGTCAGGCCCGCCCCAATTTAAACGCTGCAGTATGCCATATTGAGGTCATAAAACCGCAGGAGAACATGCGAAATTAAGTGTGGATATTCATATGCTTCGTTTCGTTTTCTCGATCCTTTTTCTGACCCAAGCCCTCGCCCCAACCCTGGCAAGCGCCTGCGAAAAGGCCCCTTATTATGCCGAGACACGCGAGGCCATTGATGGGCATGACATTGAGCGCGTTGAACAGATTTTGAATGACAGTCAGGACCTGTTTGACGCGGGGCGGCGCAGCGCAGATGATCTGCGTTGTTTGTTTGGGCAATTCGAAAATGCACCCGTCCACGATTTCCTTTATAGAGGACTGGCGTGCGGCCTACCCGACCTCGGTCTTTGCGCAGACGGCGCAGGCCTTTAGCCTCAATGCCGCGAGTTGGCAGGTCCGTGGTCCGCGCGACGCACGCGACGTTTACTCCGCCGCATTGCGTGATTTTTCGGAACTTCAAAGCCACGCTTGGGGTTTGGCAGAGGCCGCATATAAGGCGCGGCCCCGGTTGATCCCGACCTCTGATGCGCTGATCATGCTGTCCAATCCAAACGGCCAAAGCCGCCGCCGCGAAGAGATTGTCGGGGCAGTTATGCGCGCAGACCCAAACGCAGACTCAAACGCGGGCACGTTGTCGCGCGCGACCGGGCTGATCATGTCCGGTTGGGCGGGACATGGGCGATGGTCAAAGACACCTGCGCCACCTATGCCGACCGTGTTCCGAATGCTCCGAAAGAGGCTGTGACGCGCTGCGAACTGTCACGAGCCTATGGGTTTGAGGAGAGTTGGGACTGGGCGCAGGAGGTGCTTGAATCCGGGGCCTATCCAGATCTCGATGCATTTGGGCTTGTGCTTTTGGTGGATCAGACCGCCAGCCGAGAGATGGCGCACCGGGCCTATCAGGTGATGTCGGACGAGGCCTATCTCAATGATCAATATGTGTTTGATTACGATCGGCTTGCGCTCAAATATGACCTGCCGCTTTTGACCTCTTTGATGAGTACGCGGGAGATCACCGCGTTGGCGCGGGCCGAGCCGTACCGGATCAATGCAGTGGTCTATGACAATCACAGCGCCGCCAGTCTCAAATCCTACCTGATGAGCAAATTCTACGACTATGACGCCTATAAAAAGGTGCTCGACGGGACATTTCCGGCCGAAGCGCTCGCCCTGTTTGAGGACATGGAGGAGGACGCGGGGTTTCTTTGCCCAATGATCCGTGCAGCTCGGTTGCATGACGACGTCTGTGCGCAGCGCAAACAAATCGACTGTGATCTATTCCCCGAGCTGTCCGGCGCGCTCGCGCCGATTGAAGCGGACACAAAGGCGCGCGGCGTGTGTGCGAAAGAGCGGAGCCTGCCGGTGAGCGCGCTTGTATTTAGTCCGATGTCACCGGACTAAGCCGCGCTTCTTTAATATTCCAGCGCATCCAACGTGGTTTTGAGCAAGCGGGCCGAGGCGCCCAAGGCGTCGTGTTCGGCGTCATCCAACTCTGGGAACAGGTCTGCGACGACGCCCTGCGCCCCGACAATGCGAGGGATGGAGAGGGCGACGTTGGACACGCCTTCGACTTTTGGTGTCACGATGGACACGGACAAAACCGTCTGCTCATCGCGCGCCACGGCGCGGAACAACCGTTCAAGCCCGGCCCCGATGCCATACCATGTCGCGCCTTTGCCGTTGATGATGGTGTAGGCGGCGTTGCGCACGCCGTCGTCGATTTTGGCCTTGATGCCTTCGGTCAAAGGCACGCGCATCTGGGCGGAAAACTCTTTGACCGACAAAGCACCCGCGCGCGCAGACGACCAGCATAGCACTTCGCTGTCACCATGTTCGCCCAACACATAGGCATGGACCGAACGGGGCGAGACGCCCAGATGTTCGCCGATCAAATGCCGAAACCGCGCCGTGTCCAAAATCGTGCCCGATCCGATCACGCGGGTGGGCGGCAGGCCGGAGAGGTCCGTGGCGATCTGGGTCATGATGTCGACCGGGTTGGTGGCGATCAACAGCACCGCATCGGGGGCGGCGTCCAAGACTTTGCCGATGATTTGCCGAAACACCTCGGCGTTGCGGGCCAACAGTTGCAAGCGGCTTTCGCCCGGCTTTTGGCCGACCCCTGCCGCCAAAATCACTGCTTTAGCGCCTTTAAGATCGGCATAGTCGCCGGAGGTCACCACGGTGGAGGAGGCAAAGGGCACGGCATGGGCAATGTCTTCGGCCTGCGCTTTGGCCAAGGCGGCGTTGTAATCGACAAAGACGATTTTGCTGGCGGTGCCTTTCAACGCAATGGCGTAGCCTGCCGCTGATCCGACCATGCCCGCGCCGACGATGCCGATTTTCATGTCCTGTCTCCGCTTTCATCGCTGTAAATGCCTGTTAGCGCCACCATGGGGCGGTTCTGCCATCGGATCAATGACCGGGATCAATTCGCAGTCTGCGATATGTGCCAAGGTGCCATCTGGCGTCAGCGAAGGATCGCACAACGCCGCCAAAGCGCGCAATCTGTAGTAGCGCGGGGCGCCAAAACACGCTAGATTAGGCAGATAGACCCGAAAAATCGGGCAGATGAGCAAAAACGAGGCAGTAGGCGGTCCCATGACAGAAATGGTGTATGGCTCCATCCCGGATCGGGTTGGCGAGCCGGTTCTTCCGCGTTGGTGGCGGACAATCGACAAATGGACGCTGTCTTGCGTCTTCATCTTGTTCGGCATCGGGCTTTTGCTTGGGCTAGCGGCCTCACCGCCCTTGGCGCAGAAAAACAATTTTGCCTCGTTCTATTACGTTCAACGTCAGGCGTTCTTTGGCTCAATCGGCTTGGCCATGATGATCCTGATCACCATGATGGACCCGGCCCGCGTGCGTCGTTTCGCCGTGTTGGGGTTTGCAGCCGCTTTTGTGTCGCTGCTGTTGTTGCCTATTTTCGGAACGGATTTTGGCAAAGGCGCGACCCGGTGGTTTTCCTTTGGCTTCGCCTCGGTGCAGCCCTCTGAGTTTCTCAAACCCGCTTTCGTCATCACCGCCGCCTGGCTGATGGCCGCGTCCCAAGACATCGGTGGCCCTCCGGGGCGGCTCTATTCCTTTATGTTGGCGACCGTGATCGTTGTGGCACTGGCGCTCCAGCCCGATTTTGGTCAAGCCGCACTGATCCTCTTTGCCTGGGGGGTGATGTATTTCGTCGCGGGCGCGCCGATGATGTTGCTCGCGGGCATTGCTGGGATCGTGGTCTTGGGCGGCATGTTTGCCTATAACAATTCCGAACACTTTGCGCGACGCATCGACGGGTTCTTGAACCCGGCCATCGACCCCACCACCCAGATCGGCTATGCCACCAACGCCATTCGCGAGGGCGGTTTTTTTGGCGTCGGTGTGGGCGAGGGGACGGTGAAATGGTCGCTGCCCGATGCGCATACGGATTTCATCATTGCGGTGGCCGCCGAAGAATACGGTCTGATCCTCGTGCTGATCATCATTGCGCTTTATGCCACAATCACCGTGCGCTCGCTGTGGCGGTTGTTGCGCGAACGCGATCCGTTCATTCGCTTGGCTGGCACCGGCCTTGCCTGTGCCTTTGGCATTCAGGCGTTCATCAATATGGGTGTGGCCGTGCGGCTTTTGCCCGCCAAAGGCATGACACTCCCATTTGTGTCCTATGGTGGCTCATCTGTGATCGCCTCTGGCATTGCACTTGGCGCGCTTTTGGCCTTTACCCGCACGCGGCCGCAAGGCGAGATCGGGGACCTCCTGCTCCGGCGCGGTCGCTGAAAAGAGAGAGACCATGACCCAATCTGCCCCCCTCATCGTCATCGCCGCTGGCGGCACCGGCGGCCATATGTTCCCGGCCCAAGCCCTCTCTGAGGTGATGTTGGCGCGCGGTTGGCGGGTCAAATTGTCAACTGACGCGCGGGGCGCGCGCTACACCGGGGCCTTCCCGCCTGACGTCGAAATCGACACCGTGCCCTCGGCCACCTTTGCGCGCGGCGGCCTGTTGGCCAAGGCGATGGTGCCTGTGCGTCTTGTTGGTGGTGTGTTTGCCGCCATGACCAAATTTCTGCGCGATAAACCCGCCGTTGTGGTCGGCTTTGGCGGTTATCCGGCGATCCCGGCGGTGGCGGCCGCGACCTTGATGAAGCTGCCGCGGATGATCCACGAACAAAACGGTATTTTGGGCCGGGTCAACGAGGTCTTTGCCAAACGGGTGGATCGCGTCGCCTGTGGCACATGGCCGACCCATCTGCCCGAAGGGGTTCAGGGCGTCCATGTTGGCAATCCGGTGCGCGCCACCGTGTTGGGCAAATATGCCGCGCCCTATATTGTGCCGGGCGATTATCCGATGGAGATTTTGGTGATTGGCGGCTCACAGGGCGCACGCATCCTCTCAGACGTGGTGCCTGCTGCGATTGCTGCGCTGCCCGAAGCGATGTTGGCCAATTTACGGATCAGCCAACAGGCCCGCCCCGAAGATTTCGACCGGGTTGTGGAGTTTTATCAAACCCAAGGCATCCAAGCCGATGTGCGACCGTTTTTTGACGACATCCCGAAACGCATGAGCGAGGCGCAATTGGTGATTTCGCGGGCAGGGGCTTCGACCGTGGCGGATATTTCCATCATTGGACGGCCTTCGATCCTGATCCCCTATGCTGCCGCTGCGGGCGATCACCAAACGGCGAATGCGCGTGGGTTGGTCGAGGCGGATGCCGCAATCATGATCCCTGAAAGCCAGTTGACGGCAGAGGCATTGAGCGAACAGATCGAGATGGTTTTGGGCCATCCCGAGGGCGCTTTGATGATGGCGCAGGCGGCGCTGTCCGTGGCCAAGCCGCAGGCGGCGCATGATTTGGCCGATATGGTCGGCCATCTCGCCGCACAGAGCCAATAAGGCGCAAATAACGCGCAAATCATACATATAAACGTGACGAAACGAGGACCGAGATGAACGCGAGTGCCACCAAACTTCCCATTGAAATGGGCGCCATCCATTTTGTCGGCATTGGCGGCATCGGCATGTCGGGCATCGCCGAAGTCTTGCTCAACCACGGCTATCAGGTGCAGGGCTCTGATCTCAAAGCCAGCAAAATCACCGACCGTTTGAAAGAGTTGGGTGCGGTGATTTACGAGGGCCAGCGGGCCGAGAATTTGGACAATGCCGAGGTTGTGGTGATCTCAAGCGCGATCAAACCGGGCAACCCGGAATTGGACGCCGCCCGCCTCAAAGGCCTGCCCGTGGTACGCCGCGCCGAGATGTTGGCCGAATTGATGCGCCTCAAATCCAATGTCGCCATCGCCGGAACCCATGGCAAAACCACGACCACGACGATGGTCGCGACCTTGTTGGATGCCGGCGGTTTGGACCCAACCGTGATCAACGGTGGGATCATTCATGCCTACGGGTCAAACGCGCGCGTCGGGCTCGGTGAATGGATGGTGGTGGAGGCGGATGAGTCGGACGGGACGTTCAATCGTCTGCCCGCGACCATTGCCATTGTCACCAACATCGACCCGGAGCATATGGAACATTGGGGTACGATCGAGAACTTGCGCAAAGGGTTCTATGATTTTGTCTCAGGCATCCCGTTTTATGGCCTTGCCGTCTGTTGCACCGATCACCCCGAAGTGCAGTCTTTGGTCGGCAAAATCACCGACCGCCGGGTTGTCACATATGGGTTCAACGCCCAAGCTGACGTGCGCGCGATCAATCTGACCTACAAAAAAGGTGTCGCGCATTTTGATGTGGTGTTGGCCGCTGAGGATATGGTGATCGAGGGCTGCACCCTGCCGATGCCGGGCGATCACAACGTGTCAAACGCGCTGTCCGCGGTTGCCGTGGCGCGGCATTTGGGGATGAAAGCCGCCGAAATCAAAGCGGCGCTGGCGCATTTTGCCGGGGTCAATCGTCGTTTCACCAAGGTGGGCGAGGTCAACGGCGTTACCATCATCGACGATTACGGCCATCACCCGGTCGAGATCGCCGCCGTTCTCAAAGCCGCGCGTCAGGCCTCTGAGGGTCGCGTCATCGCCGTGCATCAGCCGCACCGCTATTCGCGCCTGCACACTCTGTTCGATGATTTCTGCACCTGTTTCAACGAGGCCGATGTGGTCGGCATCGCCGAAGTGTATGGTGCGGGTGAGGAGCCGATCCCCGGTGCGTCCCGCGATGATTTGGTCGCAGGTCTGATCCGCCACGGCCATCGTCATGCCCGCGCTGTGACCTCTGAGGAGGATCTGGAACGTCTGGTGCGTGAGCAGGCCCGGCCCGGCGATATGGTTGTCTGTCTTGGGGCAGGGACGATTTCGACCTGGGCACATGGCTTGCCCGCGCGGCTCGAAAAGGCATAAATCAAAGGCCAAAGATCGCTGCCTTGATCCGCGTCAGGGGGCCATGTCACGGTGTCGTGGCGCGGGCCGTGTTATCCTGCGCTTGATAACAGCGAGCATTCCTATCGCATGAAAAGAGGTCACTATGGCTGAGACCCTTAAACGGCGCATCGGCCCCGGATTGCTCACGGCCTATGGCGTGGGCGTCATGGTCGGGGCGGGCATCTATGTTTTGGTCGGTGCCGTGGCCGCCGAGGCCGGGCTTTACGCGCCTTTGGCGTTTTTGTTGGCGGGTCTCATCGCCGCCCCTTCGGCGCTGTCTTATGCCGAACTATCCACCCGCATCCCTGAGGCCGCGGGCGAAGCGGCCTATGTCGAGGCCGGGTTTCGTGCGGGTTGGTTGGGGCGGATTGTCGGGCTGGCGATTGTGGCGGGGGGCGCTGTGTCCGCCGCCGCCGTCTTGCGCGGTGGGGCAGGCTATCTGACCAGCTTTGTCGATATTCCGTTGATTTGGGCGATCATCGGCCTTGGGCTGTTTCTCGTCGTTGTTGCCTGTGTTGGCGTGTTGGAGAGCCTTGCTCTGGCCGCCGTTTTTACGGCGATTGAAGTGGCGGGGCTGGCCTTGGTCGTTTGGACCGGCTGGCATGCGCCGGTGTCGCCCGACTGGTCGATGCCCGCCGCGCCCTATGTGCCTGGCATCAGTGTGGCGGCGACACTGGCGTTTTTTGCCTTTATCGGTTTTGAGGACATCGTCAATATGGCCGAAGAGGTCAAGCGCCCCGAGCGCAGCTTGCCGATTGCCATCATCGCCTCGCTGATCATCACCACGCTCTTATATGCAGGCGTCACCGTGACCGCTGTGCGCGCCGTTCCGATCGAAGACCTTGCCGCCTCGGAGCGCCCGCTTGCGCTGGTGTTTGAGGCCGGGGGCGGGCCGATTGCGCTGTTGTCGGCCATTGCGGTGATCGCGGCGCTCAACGGCGTTTTGGCGCAGGTCGTCATGGCCGCGCGGGTGTTGTTTGGTCTTGGCAAAAGCGGCGGTGTTTTGTCGGTGTTTCGCCATGCCCATCCGCGTTTTGGCACGCCGGTTTTGGCCACGGTGCTGATCGGCGGGTGTGTCATCGGCGCGGCCTTGGCTTTGCCGGTGTCAAACTTGGCGGGGGTGACGTCAACCATCCTGTTGCTGGTCTTCACCTTGGTCAATGCCAGTCTGATTTTGCTCAAACGCAGCCGCCCCAAAGCGCCGTTTTGCATCGCGCCTTGGGTGCCATGGGTTGGGTTGGTCTTTGCGCTTTTGGCGCTGGCGGCCTTTGCCTTGGGCGGGGCCGTGTGATGGCGTTGATGCTGTTTGGCGTGTTGCCATGGACGCCAATTGTGGCGCTGTGCCTTTGGGCCCTTGCCACCATGGCCCTTGCTCCGTTACCTTTGCGCCACCAAATCGGTCCGGGATTCGCGCTTCTGCTGGTGCTGCCTGTGCTGTTGATTTGGACTGGTCGGGTTTACGGACCTTGGCCTGTTGTGTGTGCCTGTGCTGCTGCCGTGTCTTTGTTTCGAAAACCGTTGGGCGTTGTTGCGAAACGCGTCCTGCGATTGTTCCGAAAAAGCTGACAGAAAGTGGCTTTGCTATGACGATGACGATCTCCCTGATGTTGGCCTGTGTTTGGGCTATTTTGGCGAATGTGATCGCCATGTTTCCGTCCAAACGTGCCCATTGGCCCGCTGCTTACGGGCTGATTGCGCTTGGGGTTCCCCTTTTGGGCTATGTCACCTATGAAAACGGCCCATGGATCGGGCTCATCGTCTTTGCGGCGGGGGTGTCGATCCTGCGCTGGCCGGTGATTTATCTGGGCCGGTGGATCAAAGGCGCGATGACAAAAGGCCCAGCCGAATGACCTATCCTGATGTGCGTGGCACCTTGAGCGAACAGCGCGCTTTGGCCGATCTGACGTGGCTGCGCGTTGGCGGGCCTGCGGATGCGCTGTTTCAACCGGCGGATTTGGCGGATTTGCAGAGCTTTTTGGCCGCCCTTGACGCCAGTGTGGCGGTGTTCCCGATGGGTGTGGGGTCCAATCTGATCGTGCGCGATGGCGGCATCCGCGCTGTGGTGATCCGTATGGGGCGCGGCTTCAATCAGATCGCCATCGACGGCACCCGTATCACCGCAGGTGTTGCGGCACTTGATGCCCATGTCGCGCGCAAAGCTGCGGCCGCTGGGCTGGACCTGACTTTCCTGCGCACCATACCCGGCGCGATTGGCGGCGCGGTGCGGATGAATGCGGGTTGCTACGGGTCGTATGTGGCGGATCATTTTGTCTCGGCCCAGGCGGTGACGCGGGCGGGCGAACTGGTCACGCTGACCTCCGATGATTTGCAATTCCGCTACCGTCAAACCGAGCTGCCCGAGGGCTGGGTGATCGTTGAGGCGACATTCGAGGCCGAAGCCGCCGATCCCGAAATGTTAGAGGCGCGCATGGCCGATCAATTGGCCAAACGCGATGCGAGCCAGCCGGTTAAAGAGCGTTCTGCGGGCTCGACCTTTCGCAATCCGGCGGGATTTTCCTCGACCGGGCAGGCGGATGACAGCCATGAGTTGAAGGCATGGAAAGTGATTGATGACGCGGGCCTGCGCGGATTTGCCATTGGCGGCGCGCAGATGAGCGAGAAACATTCCAATTTCATGATCAACACGGGTGTGGCCACCGCGCATGATCTTGAAACTTTGGGAGAGACGGTGAGAAAAAGGGTATTCCAAAACGCCGGGCTCGCGTTACAATGGGAAATCAAGCGCGTTGGTGAATTTTTGGGCGATCCTGTCGAAGATGGGCTTGCATCCGAATCATCTACAGAGCAAAACGCGTAAAAGTGCATTCCCCACAAACGGGGAGTTGAAAAGAGCCGCAAAATCAGGCTCTTTCATGGCAGGGGTCACATATACCCCTGAAAGACAGGGCCAAACATAGGGCTCGTTTATAAAAAGAGATCGAAACAGATCTCACAGCTAAAGGGGCCACCATAAGGCTCCAGATATTTGAGGCACGAGTGGGCATGTCGAGCAGGCAGTCCCTGAAAGTGGCGGTACTCAAAGGCGGACCCTCGGCTGAGCGCGAGGTGTCTTTGGTCTCCGGGCGTGAATGCGCCAAAGCACTTCGGGGTGAAGGATATGAGGTTATCGAGATTGACGCAGGCGAAGACCTCTGCGCGCAACTGACCGCCTGTCAGCCCGATGTCGTGTTCAACGCGCTGCATGGCCGCTATGGCGAAGACGGCTGTGTCCAAGGCATTCTGGAATGGATGCGCCTTCCCTATTCCCACTCCGGCGTTCTGGCCTCGGCTCTGGCCATGGACAAAGAAAAGACCAAAGAGATTTACGTCCGTGCGGGCCTCCCCATTGTGGCCTCCGTTTTGGCGCGCCGCGAAGAGGTTGAGGCCGGTCATGTGATCGCGCCGCCCTATGTGGTGAAACCCTATAACGAAGGCTCCTCCGTGGGTGTTTATTTGGTGCATGAGGGGGCAAATGCCCCGCGCCTTGCCGCCGGCATGCCGCCCGTTGTGATGGTCGAAGCGTTTGCGCCAGGACGTGAGTTGACCTGTTCGGTGATGGGCGATCGTGCGCTGTGCGTCACCGATATCCTCACCGATGGGTGGTACGATTACGACGCGAAATATAAAGAGGGCGGGTCGCGCCATGTCTGCCCCGCCGAGATCCCCGATGAGATCACTCAGGCCTGTCAAGACTACGCCCTGCGCGCCCATAATGCTTTGGGCTGCCGTGGCGTGTCGCGCACCGATTTTCGCTGGGATGAAAGCAAGGGCCTTGCGGGCTTGATCTTGTTGGAGACCAACACTCAGCCGGGGATGACGCCGACCTCGCTGTCGCCCGAGCAAGCGCAGAAATGCGGTATGACATTCGGTCAGTTTGTGGCCTGGATGGTGGAGGACGCCTCATGCGACCGATAGACCCGGTTGAGTTTGCCAAAGCGCCGACCATGGGCGGATCGGCGCGTGTGTCCGAAGCTGTGGCGCGGGCGTTGCGTGCGCGTCTTGGCGACACCTCCGCACAGGCCCCGGCCCGTCCGCGTGATCCGGCGCCCTCGCGCGCGGCGTACCGGTTCAACCGGCTGTGGCTGACCCCGTCTTTCCGATTTTTCATGCGGCGCATCGCCCCGGTCTTGGCGATTGCGGGCTGTGTTGGGCTATGGTTCGTAGATGCCGACAATCGAATGGCCTTCAATGACACTGTGGCCGAGGTCAAACGCGACATCCAAAACCGCCCGGAATTCATGGTTAAACTGATGGCCATTGATGGCGCGTCGGGGGAGCTGTCCGAGGACATTCGCGAAATCACTTCGGTGGATTTTCCGCTGTCCTCCTTTGATCTCGACCTGCCGGGGATGTTGGATCAAATTGAAAGTCTGGATGCCGTGGCGAAGGCGGGTCTTCGGGTCCGCGCGGGCGGGATTTTGCAGATCGACATCACCGAACGCACGCCTGCTGTGGTCTGGCGCGGTCCGCATGGGCTTGAGATGCTTGACGTTGATGGCCACCGGGTTGCGGCTTTGGAGCACCGGGTGGATCGGCCCGATCTGCCGCTGATTGCGGGCGTTGGAGCCGAACGTGATGTGGCCGAAGCACTGGCGATTTTGAATGCGGCAAAGCCGATCATGCCGCGTTTGCGCGGGCTGGTGCGGGTTGGCGAGCGGCGTTGGAATGTGGTGTTGGACCGCGATCAAGTCATCATGTTGCCGGAGGAGAACCCTCTGGGCGCTTTGGCGCAGGTGATGGCGTTAAATCAGGCCAAAGACCTTTTGGGCCGTGATGTCAAAGCGGTGGATATGCGTCGGCCCAATCGGCCAACGTTACAATTGACTGAGGCGGCGCAAGACGAGATGCGCAGGCTTCAGGGCGTGGAACTTGGAGTGTCGTACAGATGACGGATCTTTATGCAGCCCAGCGGGCCATGCGGAACATGCGCAAAGCGGCGTTGCAACGTGGCGTGGTCGCCATTTTGGATGTGGGCACCTCCAAAATCGCCTGTCTTGTGTTGCGCTTTGATGGCGATGGCTTTGTCGGCGGCGAGGGCGTGGGGGCTTTGGCCGGGCAATCCTCGTTTCGGGTGATTGGTGCTGCGACCACACGCTCGCGCGGTGTGCGCTTTGGCGAGATTGACGCCATGGCCGAAACCGAACGCGCCATTCGCACCGCTGTGCAAGCGGCGCAGAAGATGGCCCAGACCCGCGTCGATCACGTTATCGCCTGTTTCTCTGGCGGACATCCGCGTTCATATGGCTTGGACGGTCAGGTCGAAGTCGAACAAAATATCGTGTCCGAACAAGATGTAGCGCGCGTTTTGGCCGCCTCTGAGGTGCCCGATTATGGTCCTCATCGCGAGGTGCTTCATGCCCAGCCGGTCAATTTTGCGCTGGATCATCGCTCGGGTCTGTCTGATCCGCGCGGTCAAGCCGGGCAAAACCTTGCGGTGGATATGCATATGCTCACCGTCGATGGCGCGGTGATCCAGAACCTGTTGTATTGCATCAAACGCTGTGACCTTGAGGTCGCGGGTGTGGCGTCCGGTGCCTATGTGTCGGGCATTTCGGCGCTGGTTGAAGATGAACAAGAGCTGGGTGCGGCCTGTGTCGATATGGGCGGCGGTTCGACCGATGTGTCGATCTTTATGAAAAAACACATGATCTATGCGGACTCTGTGCGGATGGGCGGCGATCATGTCACCTCCGACATCGCGATGGGCTTGCAAATCTCGGCGGCGACGGCGGAGCGGATCAAGACGTTCTACGGCGGCGTTGTGGCCACCGGGATGGACGACCGCGAGATGATCGAAGTCGGGGGCGACAGTGGCGATTGGGAGCGCGATCGTCGCACCGTGAGCCGCTCTGAGGTGATCGGGATCATCCGTCCGCGCGTCGAAGAAATTCTGGAAGGTGTGCGCGAGTGTTTGGACGCCGCAGGTTTTGAGCATCTGCCAAGCCAACAGATCGTGTTGACGGGCGGGGCCTCGCAAATTCCGGGGCTGGATACGTTGGCGCCAAAAATTCTGGGTCAACAGGTGCGCATCGGTCGGCCTTTGCGCGTTCAGGGCCTGCCGCAGGCGGCGACCGGGGCGGCCTTTGCGTCGGCTGTTGGTCTGTGTCTCTTTGCGGCCAATCCGCAAGACGAATGGTGGGATTTCGAAATCCCGACCGAACGCTATCCGGCGCGTTCGCTCAAACGGGCGATGCGGTGGTTCAAAGACAATTGGTAAACGGATTGCAGTGCCCTCCGGGGCTATGCTAAACGAAACGCAGAGCGGATGAGACAACGTCCGCCAGAGGCAAAGACGCCCCTTTGACGTCAACGACGCCGTCAAATCGGCGCGGATAAGGCGAGACACGGCAAAAGTGGCACCGAGCAGTGCCCCGACATGACAGCGCGATACGCGCAGGTTCGCCTCTTTTGAGAGGATATGGAGCGGATTTGGTCCGTTCCATAGCTATGATTGCTTTGTTACCCCCTAAATCTGGGGTTTTGCGCAAAATCCCGCCGAGTTTAGCGGGGTTAACCCTATATTTTGTGGCGAAATCATGTTTTTGGGATGACGAACCGCGCCAAACCCCCTAAGATTTAGGATGAACAGGTAAATTTTGCCCCGATTCAGGGGCGGGGACAGTTATACGGGCAGCACGGGCAGACGCACGCGCGCTCGCATTGGAAAGCAGGCGGTAGATCATGGCTTTGAATCTGACGATGCCCGATCGGGACGAGTTGAAACCGAAAATCACAGTGTTTGGTGTCGGCGGGGCCGGTGGCAACGCGGTCAACAACATGATCGAAAAAGAGCTTGAGGGGGTCGATTTCGTTGTTGCGAACACCGACGCACAAGCTTTGCAACACGCCAAGGCCGCGGCCCGCATCCAGATGGGCGTGAAGGTCACCGAGGGTTTAGGGGCGGGCGCACGTCCCTCCGTTGGGGCCGCCGCTGCCGAAGAAAGCATCGAACAGATTGTCGATCACCTCGCTGGCGCGCATATGTGCTTTATCACCGCCGGTATGGGCGGTGGCACGGGCACAGGCGCCGCTCCGATCATCGCTCAGGCGGCGCGTGAACTGGGCGTCTTGACCGTGGGTGTTGTGACCAAGCCGTTCCAATTCGAAGGCGCGAAACGCATGCGTCAGGCCGAAGAGGGCGTTGAGGCGCTGCAAAAGATGGTCGACACGTTGATCATCATTCCGAACCAGAACCTGTTCCGTCTGGCCAATGAAAAAACCACCTTTACCGAAGCCTTCTCCATGGCCGATGACGTGCTCTATCAGGGCGTCAAAGGTGTGACCGACCTGATGGTCCGTCCGGGCCTGATCAACCTCGACTTTGCCGACGTGCGCGCCGTGATGGACGAGATGGGCAAAGCGATGATGGGCACGGGCGAAGCGTCCGGTGAAAACCGCGCCATTGAAGCTGCGGAAAAAGCCATCGCCAACCCGCTGTTGGACGAGATCTCCCTGCGCGGCGCAAAAGGCGTGTTGATCAACATCACCGGCGGCCACGATTTGACCTTGTTCGAATTGGACGAAGCCGCCAACCGCATCCGCGAAGAGGTGGACCCGGAGGCCAATATCATCGTTGGCTCGACGATGGATTCCACGTTGGACGGCATGATGCGCGTGTCTGTTGTGGCAACGGGGATCGACGCCAACCAATCTTACGGCGAAATGCCGGTGGCGCGTCGCCGTTTGGCCGAACCGCTGGCCGCGCCTGCTGAAGTCGAAGAGAAAATCGAACACGCGCCCGCAGCACCGGTCGCCGCACAGGCCGCGCCGGTCGAAGAACCGGCCCAGCCGACGCTTGATGTGTTCGATCCGCAAGTGAATGCGCGCTCTGAGGCTCAACATGAGGCCCGCTATGAGCAGCGTCAGGCCGATTTCCGCGCCATGGAAGACGATGTTCCGGCTCCGGCCTATCAGCCGCGTCCGCAACCCGCGCCGCAACCGGCGATGTATGAACCGGAAGCCGACGCGTTTGTCGCGCCGCGTGCACCGTCCGCAGGCACACCGTCGCCCGAAGCTCTGGCCCGGTTGCAAGCCGCCGTGGCCAAGCAACCGCGCGCAGACATGCGGGCTGATCCGCATCCACAGGCTGATCCGAATGCAGCCAAAGCCGGTCGCTTTGGCATCAACTCTTTGATTGGTCGCATGACCGGCCATGGTTCAGAGGCCGAGGCGCGTCCTGCGCCCCAACCTCAAGCCCAGCCGCAAGCCCGTTTTGGTGCGCAGCCTCAGGTTCGTCCGCAGGTTCATCAGGCCTATGACGAAGATCAAGATCCGAACCCGGAAGCGGAAAAGATCGAGATCCCAGCCTTCCTGCGTCGTCAGGCAAACTGACATAAATCTGTGATTGCGCACTGTGATGCGGGTTTATTTGGGTCACATTTTCTAAAAATCACGACATTGAGAGGTCGCCTTTGGGCGGCCTTTTTCTTTTTGTAACAATGGCTTGCTGCGGCGCGGCGTGGGGGTGCGCGAAATTCTGCCTTATGGGGCGTGAACATGTTTCAATCCGTTACAAAGATTGAGTTGAGGCTGGCCCCTGTTCTTGGTTAGGACAGGGGAAACCAAGCGCCGGGGTGGCGTGAGGGGCCGATATGCACAGCCAAGCGAGGCACGTCCCGCAAAACGCGGTGCAAGATCGGCAAAGATATAACCCGCGAGAAACGCAATCTGCGTGGGAAAATGGATGTGAGGCCTATGGTGCAGACCACGGTAGCAAGCAAAGTTCGGTTCGACGGGGTGGGTCTCCATTCCGGTGCACCCGTGTGTATGGTTGTCGCGCCTGCGCCGGCCAACACCGGCATCACCTTTGTGCGCTCAGATATCGTCTCAGACGCGGCTGATCTGCGCGATGCGATCATTCCGGCACGATGGGACCATGTTGTCCCGTCGCAGCTCTGCACTTTGATCCGTAACGAAGATGGCGCAGAGGTGTCGACCATCGAACATATCATGGCTGCGCTTGCGGGCTGTGGCATCAACAACGCCACTGTCTCCATTGATGGGCCTGAGGTGCCGATCCTGGATGGTTCCGCGGCGCCTTTCGTGGACGGTCTTTTGGCTGTGGGTCTTGTCACACAGGACGGCCCGACCCGCGCGCTGAAAATTCTCAAGCCGGTCGAAATCACCAATGGGTCCGCCAAAGCGCGTCTTGAGCCAGCAGAAACCTTGGAAATTGATTTCCACATTGATTTCGCGGACGAAGCCATCGGCGTGCAGGACAAACGTTTGGTTATGGCCAATGGTGCCTTTGTGCGTGAACTGTCGAATTGCCGCACCTTCTGCCGTAAGGCGGATGTGGATCATATGCAGCAAAACGGTTTGGCGCTTGGCGGCACCTTTGACAACGCCGTCGTCGTCGATGGTCAGGACGTGTTGAGCCCGGGCGGTTTACGCCGTGCGGACGAACCTGTGCGCCACAAAATGTTGGATGCTTTGGGGGATTTGTACCTCGCAGGCGCGCCAATTTTGGGTCGCTATGTCGGTGAAAAATCTGGTCACGCGATGACCAACGCCTTGCTGCGCGAACTCTTTGCGACACGCGGTGCTTGGGCCTATGTCACAGTGGACGCGCCGACGGCTGCGCGTCTTCCGGGGGCGGGCGTGTCCCGTTCTGATTTGGCGTTCTGCGCCTGATCTTTTCCAATGCGTTCGACGTCCTTCCCGGCTTTGACAATATGTCGGTGATCTGAACAAGATTGCGCCGAAATCACGCTCAGTGGGGAAGGGGCGGAGCATTTCAAAATCCCCCGATCAGGGAAAAACACAAAAGCCTCTACACCGTGACGTTATTTCCGGCGTAAAGACGTTTTGCACCGGATTTTTCTGTGTTAGGAGTGTGGTCACGGCCCATGTTTCAGGGGCTGATGACTGGTGTAGGTAGGACCTTTCATGACGGCACGTATCAAACGCGGATTGGGTGTAACGCTTGGACTTTCCATGGCTTTTCTTGTGGCCTGTGGAGACAACGCACCCACAGGTGACCTCGAAGGCTACCCGGCAGAAGAGATTTACAAGCGCGCAGAATATGAGATCACCCAAAAGGATTTCGGCGACGCCGCTTTCTATTTTGGCGAGGTTGAGCGCCTTTATCCCTATTCCGATTGGGCCAAACGCGCGTTGATCATGCAGGCTTTCTCCTATCACCGGGATCGCGACTATGAAAATGCGCGCGTCTCCGCTCAGCGTTTCCTTGATTTCTACCCTGCCGATGAGGATGCCGCCTATGCGCAATACCTGCTCGCACTGTCCTATTATGATCAGATCGACGACATCGGACGCGATCAGGGCCTGACCTTCCAAGCGCTTCAGGCGCTGCGCGTGGTGATCGAACGCTATCCTGACAGCGAATACGCACGATCGGCGATTCTGAAATTTGATCTCGCCTTTGACCACCTCGCGGGCAAAGAGATGGAAATCGGGCGCTATTACCTGAAACACAAACACTACACTGCGGCGGCCAACCGCTTTCGTGTGGTGGTCGAGCAATTCCAAACCACCCGTCACACGCCAGAGGCGTTGCATCGGTTGGTTGAATCCTACCTGTCGCTTGGTTTGGTCGAAGAGGCGCAAACTGCGGCGGCGATTTTGGGTCATAACTATCAATCGACCGAGTGGTATCAGGACAGTTACAAATTGCTGACCGGGCAGGGGCTTGAACCCAAAGTCTTTGAGAACAATTGGCTCGGTGCGGTGTATCGTCAGATGATCCGCGGCGAATGGCTCTGAGGGACGGAGCGCCCATCTCATGTTAAGAAGTCTCGACATCCGGGACATGTTGATCATTGACCGGCTGGAGCTTGAGTTTCAGCCGGGTCTCAATGTGTTGACGGGCGAAACCGGCGCGGGCAAATCCATTCTGCTCGACAGTCTCGGCTTTGTGCTGGGCTGGCGCGGGCGTGCGGATTTGGTGCGCGCGGGCGCGGCCCAAGGTGAAGTGACGGCGGTGTTCGATTTGCCGCGCGGCCATGACGCCGAAGACGTGTTGAAAGAATTGGACATTGAGGCCGAAGATGGCGAGTTGATCCTGCGCCGGGTCAATGCCGCCGATGGGCGCAAAACCGCATGGGTGAATGACCGCCGGGTGTCGGGCGATGTGTTGCGCCGCCTCTCGGATGTCTTGGTCGAATTGCATGGCCAACATGATGATCGCGGGTTGTTGAACCCGCGCGGCCACCGGACACTTTTGGACAGTTTTGGCGGGCTTGAGCCGATGGTGGCTTCTGTGCGTCAGGCTTGGAAAACGCTTTATGACGCGCGCAAAGCCTTGGCCAAAGCGACCAAGGAACAAGCCGCGCTCAAGGACGAAGAAGAATTCCTGCGCCATGCCGTGGCCGAATTTGACAAACTCAATCCAGAGCCCGGCGAAGAGGCCAAGCTCGATGCCGGGCGTCGCCTGATGCAATCATCTGAGAAGATCGCCGCTGATGTCGCCAAGGCCCACCAAGCCCTGTCCTATGATGGCGGCGAGGGGATGTTGGCGGATGCTCTACGCTGGCTTGAGGGCGCGGCGGAAAAGGCCGAAGGGCGGCTTGAGGGCGCGATTGAATCCTTGGGTCGGGCGCTCAACGAATTGGCCGATGCCCAGTCCGGCGTCGAGGCCTGTATTGAGGCTCTGCGCTTTAATCCGCATGAGTTGGAAGAGGTCGAAGAGCGTCTTTTCGCCATCCGCGGACTGGCGCGCAAACATAACGTTTTGGCCGATGATTTAAGTGGGTTTGCCGAGGCGCTGCGGGCAAAACTCACCGCGCTCGACAGTGGCGCGGGCGATCTTGTGGCGCTGGCCAAGGCGGTCGAAAAAGCCGAAGCCACCTATGAGACAGTCGCGAGCTCCTTGACGCAGGCCCGCACCAAAGCTGCCGCCGAGTTGGACGCGATGATGGCCAAAGAACTCGCCCCGCTCAAAATGGAGCGTGCGGTGTTTTCGACCCAGATCACAGCGGGCGAACCGGGCGCAGAGGGCCGCGATGCCGTGGCCTTTACCGTCGCCACCAACCCCGGCGCACCTGCCGGTCCGATCGGTAAAATCGCCTCTGGCGGGGAATTGTCACGCTTTCTTTTGGCGCTCAAAGTCTGTCTCACCCGCGATCAATCCGGCGTCACGATGATCTTTGACGAGATCGACCGGGGTGTTGGCGGTGCGACAGCGGATGCGGTGGGGCGGCGTCTCAAAGCGCTGGCCTCAGAAGGGCAAGTTTTGGTCGTCACCCATAGTCCGCAAGTGGCCGCTTTGGGCGGGCATCATTGGCGCGTGGCCAAACGAGTCGAAGACGGCATGACGCTATCCGAGGTGACGCCGTTGGGCGACATGGAGCGGATTGATGAGCTCGCACGGATGTTGGCGGGTGACACAATCACTGAGGCTGCCCGCGAGGCTGCGCGCGCGCTTTTGATTGGCTAATGAAAAGGCGCGAGACTTTCGTTCCGCGCCTGCTTTACCGTGACACATGCTCAAATTTTTAGGGCACAAGCTTGCCCGGATTGAGAATATTCTTCGGGTCCAATGCCGTCTTGATCGCGCCCATCATCGCCCAAGCCTCGCCGTGCTCCTCGGTCATCAGGCTCTTTTTGCCCATGCCAATGCCATGTTCGCCGGTGATCGTTCCCCCAGTTTCAGCGCCCGTTCGGCCATCAGATGCGCCAGGCGTTTGGCCTCTGTGATCTCGGCCTCATTGTCGGGATCAACCAACAAGATCGCATGGAAATTGCCGTCTCCGACATGGCCCAAAATCGGACCATCCAAGGGCGAGGCCTTGATGTCTTCTGCCGTTTCTTCCACCGCCTGCGCCAATTTCGAGATCGGCACACAGATGTCGGTGACCACGGCTTTCGCGCCTTTTCTGAGCGCCAAACAGGCCCAATAGGCGTGGTGGCGCATGGTCCAAAGGGCGGTGCGGTCCTCCGCTTTGGTGGCCCAGTTGAAATCGGAGCCGCCGAAATCGTGGACGATCTCGCCAAACAGATCGACCTGCTCAGACACCGCCTGTTCTGAACCGTTGAATTCGACGAACAAATGCGGTTTGAGCGGAAATTCCGAGCCGGAATAGAGGTTCACGGCCTTCACGGAATCTGCGTCCAAAAACTCGATCCGTGCCATCGGGAGGCCGATCTGGATCGTTGCGATCACCGCCTCCACCGCTGGTCCCATCTCGTCAAAGGCACAGACCGCCGCCGACACCGCTTCGGGTTGGCCATGCAACCGCAGGGTCAGTTCGGTGACCAAGCCCAATGTGCCCTCAGACCCGACCATCAAAGCGGTCAAGTCATAGCCCGCCGCCGATTTACGCGCCCGCGATCCAGTGCGCACAATCGTGCCATCGGCCAAAACGACCTCAAGCCCGATGACATTGTCGCGCATGGTGCCGTATTTCACCGCCGTGGTGCCCGACGCGCGGGTCATCGCCATGCCGCCCAGCGAGGCATTCGCACCCGGATCGACCGGGAACATCAACCCGGTGGTGCGCAATTCGACGTTGAGCGCCTCGCGGGTCACGCCCGGTTGCACCACCACATCCATATCGGCGTCATTGATCCGCAACACCCGGTTCATTCGGGAAAAATCCACCACAATCCCGCCATGAATCGCCAAAGTTTGCCCCTCAAGCGAGGTGCCCGTACCAAAGCCCGTGACAGGGATGTCATGGGCGTGGCACAGTTTCATCAGGGCCGCGACCTCTTCGGTGGTTTCCGGATAGGCCACAGCCTCGGGCGGGGTCAGAGGAAACCATGTCTCTGACTGGCCATGTTGATCCAAATCGGACTTGGATCGGCTGAGGCGACCCTCTAGAACGGAGGAAAGTTCGGCAAAGAGAGTATCTGAGATCATATCGGAATCGCTGTCTGTTAGGGCTGATAGACCTTAGAGGATGCGGCGGGGTAGTGAAAGCGCAGCCCTCGCGCGTCAAAGGACAAAATCCGCCGACCAAAGGCGATTGGGCGTGAAAAGCGTCGAAAATTGAGGGCAGGGGGCAGCGTCGGGCATGTCTGACGATAAAATTTCATACCCAAAACGTGCCATCGGTGAAATCCGTGAGGGTCTTGCAGAGACAGTGGCCCTGATCCGCAGGCGCGGCCCCAGCCAAATCCAGTTTTGGTTCATCGCGCTGTGCATCGGTGTGGCGTCTGGCTTTGCCGCTTTGCTTTTCCGAAAAGGGATCAATCAGTTACAAGGATTTTTCTACGGCACGCATGATCTGCGCCACCTGCATAGTTTTGCCGGAGGTCTGCCGTGGTACTGGGTGTTGGCGCTGCCGGTCTTTGGCGGGTTGGTGGTTGGGGTGATCCTCAACTGGTTCACGCCGGACGGGCGGGTGCGTTCGGTGGCGGATGTGATCGAAGGTGCGGCATTGAATGAGGGACGTGTGGAAAAACGCGCAGGTCTGGCGTCGGCCGCCGCCTCTCTGATCACGCTGTCCACCGGAGGATCGTCGGGGCGAGAGGGCCCCGTGGTCCACTTGGCGGGGGTGATTTCAAGCTGGGTCTCAAACCGATTGCACGCCGATGGCATCACCGGGCGCGACCTTTTGGGCTGTGCTGTTGCTGCCGCCGTGTCGGCGTCTTTCAATGCGCCGATTGCCGGGGCCTTGTTCGCGCTCGAAGTGGTGTTGCGCCATTTTGCGGTCCATGCTTTTGCCCCGATCGTCATTGCATCGGCTGCGGGCACGGTGATCAACCGTTTGGAATTTGGCGATGTCACCGAATTCACCCTGGCCGCCGAGGGCGCGCTGACCTTTTACGTCGAACTCCCGGCGTTTTTGCTGTTGGGGCTGCTCTGCGGTGTGGTTGCCGTGGTGATGATGCGGACCATCTTTATGGCCGATGATTTTGGCACTTGGGTACAAGAGCGGCTGCATCTGCCCCCGGTTTTGCGACCCGCGGCGGCGGGGCTATTGCTCGGTGCCATCGCGATCTTTTTTCCGCATATCATCGGGGTCGGATATGAAACCACCTCCTATGCGCTCACCGGGCAATTGCTGATTTGGCAGGCCATCGTCTATGCCGTGATCAAAGTTGTGGCCGTTGCCATCACCATGGCCGGGCGCATGGGCGGGGGCGTGTTTTCGCCTGCTTTGATGGTCGGGGCTTTGACTGGGCTGGCCTTTGGTCTGATCGCCACGGCAGTGTTCCCGAATGTCTCCGGCACGGCCACGCTTTATGCTTTGGCGGGGATGGGCGCGGTGGCGGCGGCCGTGTTGGGCGCGCCGATTTCAACCACTTTGATCGTGTTCGAGCTGACCGGGGATTGGCAAACCGGACTGGCAGTGATGGTGGCGGTGTCGCTGTCGACGGCGCTGGCCTCGCGCTTGGTGGATCGGTCTTTTTTCCTCACGCTTTTGGAACGGCGCGACGTCCATTTGGCGGCGGGTCCGCAAGCCTATCTTTTGGCAACTGTACGGGTGCACCAATGCTACCGCGCCCCGGACGCGCCGCGTGCAGCTTCAGATGAGGCCTGTAAGGAGCTGATCCAACAGGGAATTTATGTGTCGCCAAATATGACTTTGGAAAAGGCGATGCCTTTGTTTGAGGCGCATAATTTGGTGTTTGTCCCGGTCGTGACGCTCCATGAGGAAAGTGGCCCGGAACTTCACGGTGCTTTGTTTCAGGTCGATGCGCTGCGGGTGTTTAGCAAAAAACTCGCGGAAACAGCGGCGGAAGAGCACAGTTGAATGCAAAACGCAGGCCCGAGAGCCTGCGTTTCTATGATGTATTTGGGGTGATCTTTGGTGTTAAAGCTGCTCGACGGCGGCTTTTCGCGGATAAAAGGCGATATAGTCTTTGAGCCCAGCGACAAGCGGTTTCGGGTCCTCATAAGACCAAGCCGCATCCGCAATCACCACAGATTTCGTGTGGATCGCATAATAGGTGGCCTCGCCTTTGAACGGACAGACGGAGACAGTGTCGGTCTTGTCCAAAAACGCCATCGCAAGGTCTTCACGCGGGAAATAAATCACCGGCGGATAGTCCCCTTCGCTCAGCTCCAAAGCCCGCGATGTTTCGCCCAAAACGGCACCGCCGGCACGAACCACATAGGTCCCCGGGGCTGTGCGGATCTTGATATGATCTGGCATGTCTCGTATCCCTCTGTTGATTTTCGCAGACCTTATCAGGCTTCTTGCGTCAGGTATATGTCAGACGGGTGCAACCGCGTGTCGCAGCCAATCGCGCGCCGTCTCTGAAACGCGTGGCGCGATTTTGTCCCAGACTTCGGCGTGATAGTCATTGAGCCAGTCGCGCTCCCACGGTGCCAATTCATCGACCAGAATCAGCGAGCGATCAATCGGGACAAAGGTCAGGGTTTCGAAATCCAACATGTCACGACCATCTGCGCCCGAAATTTCAGCGGCGGCGCGCACCGCGATCAGGTTTTCGATGCGAATGCCGTAGGCACCTTCGCGGTAATAGCCGGGTTCATTCGAGAGGATCATCCCTTCGCGCAGCGCCAAAGTCGAGCTGCGTGAAATCCGTTGTGGGCCTTCGTGGACCGACAGAAACGCGCCAACCCCATGGCCGGTGCCGTGATCATAATCGCGCCCCATCCGCCATAGGGGCGCGCGTGCCAATGCGTCCAGATGCCCGCCCGACACATCGCGCGGAAAGCGCGCGGCTGAGATCGCGATCATGCCCTGAAGCACCGCGGTGAAACTCACCCGCTCTTCGCCCGCCACATCGCCAAGCGCGATGGTGCGGGTGATGTCGGTGGTGCCGTCCTGATACTGGCCGCCACTGTCCACAAGCAGCAATTCACCGCGTTTGAGCGCGCGGTTGGTGTCTTCGGTCACGCGGTAATGGACAATCGCACCATTCGGCCCGGCACCGCAAATCGTATCAAAGGAAATCTCTTTGAGCTGATTTGTGGCGGCACGACAGGCCTCAAGCCGTTTGACCACTTCGATTTCGGTCAGGTCTTCGGGCATTTGCTCGGAGAGCCAGCACAAAAACTCCACCATCGCCGCGCCATCGCGCAGATGCGCCTCGCGCATACCATTGATTTCCGCCTCGGTCTTACAGGCTTTCGGCAGGATACAGGGGTCATCTCCCGCGATAATCTCTGCCGCGGACATCATGGTTTTGACCGCATGGGGGGCGGAGCCTGGATCGACCAAAACCGGACCTGTGAGGGTCTCAAGGGCTGCGGCAAAGCCATCACGAGGCTCGATCGTGATGCGCGGATCGGGGCCGAGATGGGCGTATTTTTCTTCGGCGTCAAACAGGGTCAGCTTGCCACCCGTGTCGCCTGTGGTGGTCAAAATCCCAAAGGCCTGCACCACCGGATTATGCGCAATATCCGTGCCGCGGATGTTCAACAGCCAACACAGGCTGTCGGGCAGGGTCAAAACCACCGCCTCGGCCCCGGCTTTGGCCACCGATGCGCCGATCTCACGGAACTTATCCTCGGAGGTTTTGCCCGCCAGATCAAAGGGTTGAACGCTCACGGGCGTGACGCTTCGTTCGGGCCGGTCGGACCAGATTTTATCGACCAAATTGACCGTCGCCACCATCTCTTTCGAAGTGTCAGAAAGCGTGTGGCGCAGCCCGTCAATCTCACGGATCGTGTGCAGCCAGGGATCAAAGCCGATCTTTTCCGCACCCGCCTCTTTGAGCCACGCGCCAAGGCTGGTCTGCGGCCAAGCGACAAAGTCAAACACCGCCGGGTCACATTGCGCGCGGACCTGAACCGTGTAGCGGCCATCGGTGAACATCACCGCACGGTCACGCAGGATCACGGCAAAGCCCGCCGACCCGGTGAACCCGGTCAACCACGCCAAGCGTTCGTCGCAGGGGGCAACATATTCGCCCTGATGAGCGTCGCCCCGCGGCACGATGAAGGCGTCCAATCCGGCATCCACCATTGCGGCGCGCAGTGCGGTGACGCGCGGCGCGGCTTGGTCGGGGCGAGAGGTCACGTCAAAGCTTTGGAACATGGTGCCATGTGCCTTTTCTATTTACATATTCATTTGGTGCGCGCGGAGCCGCGCCGCAGCCCTTATGACGCGCGGCGGATGCCCATCACCCGAGCGCGGGCGCGCGGGTCGCTGTCAAACAGCGAAGCCAGTTGTTCGGTCATCGCACCGGCCAATTGTTCGACATCGGTGATGGTCACGGCGCGATCATAATAGCGCGTGACGTCATGGCCGATGCCAATGGCCAAAAGTTCAACCTGTTTGCGTTTCTCGATCATGCCGATCACATCGCGCAGGTGTTTTTCAAGGTAATTGGCCGGGTTGACCGACAGCGTGCTGTCATCCACCGGCGCGCCATCTGAGATCACCATGAGGATTTTGCGCGCCTCAGGCCGTCCCATCATCCGCCGATGCGCCCATTCAAGCGCCTCGCCGTCGATGTTTTCTTTCAAAAGGCCCTCTTTCATCATCAGACCCAAATTGGCCCGTGTCCGGCGCATCGGCGCGTCGGCAGATTTGTAGATGATGTGGCGCAGATCGTTCAAACGGCCCGGTTGCGCCGGACGCCCTGCGGCCAACCACGCCTCGCGCGCCAATCCGCCTTTCCACGCTCGGGTGGTAAAGCCCAGCACCTCGACCTTGACGTTGCAGCGCTCCAGCGTGCGCGCCAACACATCGGCACAGATCGCCGCGATGGAGATTGGGCGACCGCGCATCGAGCCGGAGTTGTCGAGCAAAAGGGTCACCACCGTGTCGCGGAATTCGGTGTCTTTTTCGACCTTGAAAGACAGCGGCGTGGTGGGGTTGGAGATCACACGGGCCAGACGTCCAGCGTCCAAAATCCCTTCTTCGAGGTCAAATTCCCATGACCGGTTTTGTTGCGCCTGAAGGCGGCGTTGCAGCTTGTTGGCCAAGCGCGACACAGCGCCTTTGAGCGGCTCCAACTGTTGGTCCAAATAGGCGCGCAGACGCTCCAATTCGGCTGGTTCGGCCAAATCTTCGGCGGCGATCTCTTCGTCGTTGGCGGTGGAAAACACTTGGTAATTCGGATCGGCATCAGAATAGGGCGCGGGTTGCGGAGGCTCAACCTCGGCCTCATCTTGCGGCAGCTCGACCTCATCAGAAAACTCATCTTCGGCCATGTCATCGGAGGACATCGAGGCCTCTTGCATGTCCTGCTGTTCGTCCTGCGCGCTCTCGGGGCTGGCCTCTTCCTCGTCCGAGCTGTCCTGCTCTTCGCCGGTGGACTCGGCCTCTTCTTCTTGCTCGTCGGTTTCGGCGGATTGATCGTCTTCGGGATCGGTCGCGTCCGGGTCATCGCCCAATTGGTCGCCGTAGCCCAGCTCTTCGATCACACGCCGTGCCAGACGGGCAAAGCCGCGCTGATCTTCCAACAGATCGCCAATATCTTCGAATGTGCCTTGGGTCTGACCCTCGATGAAATCGCGCCATAGATCCAAGACCGTGTCCGCACCTTTCGGCAGGTCGCGCCCGGTCGACAGTTCTCGCAGGTAATAGCCCATGGCCTGAGCCAAAGGCGCGTCTTCGCGTTTGGTGATGCCATCGTAGCCACGGCGCAGGGCCTCATTGCCGATCTTGGCATTGATGTTTTTGGCCGTGCCGGGCATGTGCCGCGCGCCTGCTGCCTCACAGCGCGCGGTTTCCAAGGCGTCGTAAATCTCAAACGCCATTTGACCCTGCGGCGCGTAGCGTTGGAATGTCGGTTGGTCGTGAAACTTGTGACGCAATGCGAGCGCATCGGCCGTGCCGCGCGCGATCAACACTTCGTCTTTGGTCATCCGGCGCGACACTTGTGGCAGACGCACGGTGTCACCCGACAGACCGGAGGGGTCCATCGAATAGGTGATCGTCAGGTCCGCATCGTTGGCGAGCACTTTCGTGGCTTCGGCCAGCGCCTTTTTGAACGGATCGGCAGGGTTATCTGAGGGCTTGTTCATGCGCTCGTTAAATCATGCGCGCGCAGGTCGGGCAAGAGAAAGACATGCGACACAGGGGGCCTATGTGTTTGCACAGGAATTGCGCGATGGCGCACATATATTTGGATTGAACTGTGTGTGGGTGCAAATTTATGTAGGCCTCAAAGCCGCGGAGCTGTCTTCCCCCTTATCCCCCGCGTGCAGATCAGGAGACCCCCATGTCTAACCCTAAAATTGCTATCATCATTGGCTCCACCCGCGATGCCCGTTTTGCTGATAAACCGGCAAACTGGCTGTTGGAGAAAGCCAAAGAACTCAGCGCCGATCTCGATTTCGAACTGGTCGATCTGAAAGACTATGACTTGCCGATGTTCAACGAAATGGCCTCCAACCTGTGGATGCCGTCCTCGGACGCAAAAGCCGTGGCATGGCAGGAAAAGATGGCCGAATTTGATGGCTATGTCTTCGTCACCCCGGAATACAACTCCTCGATCCCGGCTTCGTTGAAAAACGCGTTGGATCAGGCCGGCAAGGAATGGGTGCGCAAACCCGCCGCCGTCTTCGGCTATGGGGCGGTTGGTGCCGCTCGTGCGGTTGAGCACCTGCGCGCCGTGACGATCAACCTGTCAATGGTGCCGGTGCGCGCCGCTGTTTACATTTCCGGTTCGGATTTCTTCAAAGTCTCGCCGCTGGGCGCCAACGCCGAAATGTCGGAAATCGAAGCCAATATCCTGCCGTCGGTCACCGCCATGTTGGGCGATTTGGCCTGGTGGACCAATACGACCAAAGCCGCGCGTTAAGCCAAGGTTATATAGAGTGGGAAAGGCTCGCGTTTCGCGGGCCTTTTTCATGCCCGGATTCAGTCTTGGGTCATGCGCCCAAAAGCATGGCGCGACAGTGGCGGATGTTGTCTTGGGCAAGCTGAGTGGCGCGGTCTGCCTCGCCTTGGTCAAAGGAAAAGCGCGACAGCGCCAACAGTTCGCTTTGCGCCACATGGCCGGCCAAGCGCAATTCTTCGTAGGCGGCGGCCTCATCAGGCGCGATCACGGCGGCCAAAAGTTCCTGCATGGCGTGTTTAAGCTCGTTGAGGCTTTGGTCTTCGCGGTGTTGCGCCTCGGCGGACAGCCGTCCGGCACAATAGGCGAAATCGCGGGCGAGGGGGGACGTGGCCGCAGGCAGGGCATGAGCCGCAGTACAGAGGCTGAGCGCGCTCAAAAGGGCGCTCATGATGGCAAGGGATGTGCGGGCTTGCCTGTGGATAACTCTGCGGGCTCTCTGTGTCATGGCCTCACTATGTCGTAAAATCGTTACATAAGCGTAAGCGCGACAGGCGAGTCGTGACAAGCCATTTTTGCCTATCGGACGTATATACGTTTGAAGGGCAATCTGATTTGAAAGACAGTCGATTCCTCAAAGCCCACACCGCGATGCGCGCGATGTGGGCCAACGGGCTTTATGTTTGGGCCTGCGTCAGTGCGTGAGCATGTCGTGAACGATTGCGTCGCCATCCATTGAGGCCGGGTAATATGTCGGCCAGTTGGTCACGTCTTTGAGAAGCGCTGCACGGTCATTGCCCCAATAGAGGTGGTAGTGATCGGTGCTCTCGGGCGAAATCCGGTGATCGCTAAACTGGATATAGGCGGGGGCGGCATCATCGCCGTCCGTTTTTTCAAAGATGTAGCGGACGCCCCGGTTGCCCTTTGCGTAGGTGAGAACTTCGTAGCCATCGCTTTCATACTGGGCCGAAAGGGGTGTCCCGTCACGGACAAAGCGCACCGTGTTGCCGTCGATGTCGATATGGTTCACGTCGGTTTTGTAGCCTGTGTCATAATAGCTGTGATAGGCGTCGGCGGTTTTGTCGCCCTGATCAGCCTTATGTTGCATCACAGGGGCGAGCGTTCCGTTCTGCAAATATGGGTAGACCGATTGCCACGCACCGGCCCAATCGGACAGGGGGCGATCTTTGATTTGAGAGTCCGCAAAGTAGCCTTTGTAGATGTCCTGATCCACCTCATGGCTGTGGGCGTGTTCCGGGCTTGCATCGTGAGATTTGGTGTCATGTGCTAAGGTTTGTGTGGCGAACATCAACAGTGTTGTGGTGGCCAGTGCGGTGACCGTCTTCGAGCTTATGTGGGGCATTTGCGGGACTTTCTTTGTGTGTGTCGTACCATGGAATTGTTATGTTATATCGTAACAATTTTATGTAGGCGAGATATCGACTGAGGACAAGAGGCCCACACACAAGACATCCTATGAGGCCAAATGAAAACGGACCCCAAAAGGGGCCCGTTTCAGTCTCATGTTCAAAAGATGCGCTATCAGCTTGCGACAGAGGCCGCCGATTCCGGCAGTTCTTCGTCAAAGCAGCGCTGGTAGAATTCCGCCACGGTTTGACGTTCCAGCTCATCACATTTGTTGAGGAAGGTGAGGCGGAACGCATAGCCGATGTTGCGGAAAATCTCGGCGTTTTGCGCCCAGGTGATCACAGTCCGGGGGCTCATGACAGTCGAGAGATCGCCGTTCATAAATGCGGTCCGGGTCAGATCGGCCACGGTCACCATTTGCGAGATGTCGCGGCGGCCTTTCTCGGTGTTGTAATGCGGGCATTTGGCCAAAACGATATTCGCCTCGGCGTCATGGCTCAGATAGTTCAACGTCGCCACCAAAGACCAACGGTCCATTTGCGCTTGGTTGATCTGTTGCGTGCCGTGGTACAGCCCGGTGGTGTCGCCAAGGCCGACGGTGTTGGCCGTGGCAAACAGGCGGAAGGACGGGTGCGGGGTGATCACCTCGTTTTGGTCCATCAAGGTCAACTTCCCATCGGCTTCCAACACCCGTTGGATCACGAACATCACATCGGCGCGGCCGGCGTCATATTCGTCAAACACGATGGCGCAGGGGTTGCGCAATGCCCACGGCAGGATGCCCTCTTGGAATTCGGTCACCTGTTTGCCGTCGCGCAGTTTGATCGCGTCCTTGCCGATCAAATCAATGCGCGAGATGTGGCTGTCGAGATTGACGCGCACAGAGGGCCAGTTCAGGCGGGCGGCGACCTGTTCGATATGGGTCGATTTGCCGGTGCCGTGGTAGCCTTGGATCATCACGCGGCGGTTGTGGGAAAAGCCCGCCAAAATCGCCAGCGTCGTGTCCGGGTCAAATTTATAGGTCGGGTCTTCGTCCGGCACGCGGTCGAGGCGCTCGGCAAAGCCTTTTACGGTCATGTCAGTATCAATGCCAAAGACATCGCGTACAGAAATGGTTTCGGTCGGTTTTGCGTTCGCGTCCATGGTTCGGCCCGTTTTCTTATGTGTTCACTTAAACTGTCCCGCCTCAAACCCCGTCTCTCAGGTTTTGGTGGAACGCTTTAGGTGACTTCGTGCCCTATCAGCGCGTCAGGTGCAAGGGGCGAGGCGTCGCGGGGGCGGTGAGCGCGTGCACAGAATGCAGCGTGGCGTAAAAAAACACCTCACGCTTGCGTGATTGAACGTGATCTCTGGGCTGTGATCCACCCGGTGATCCGCCCCGTAACCCTTATAACCTCGACACTGGGTCGGGGAGTGTTCTTAAGGGAGACTTACAATGAAACGCACAATTTTTGCCGCAGCAACCGCCGCTCTTCTCGCCACCACCGCCTTTGCGGATGATCATGGCATGAAAAACCCAATGGTCGGCGGCGCTGAAATGTTCCCCGAGAAAAACATCGTTGAAAACGCTGTGAACTCCGCTGACCACACCACTCTGGTCGCCGCCGTTCAGGCCGCCGGTCTCGTGGATGTCCTCTCCGGCGAAGGTCCGTTCACCGTGTTCGCTCCGACCAACGACGCCTTTGCCGCTTTGCCCGAAGGCACGGTTGAAACGCTTTTGATGCCGGAAAACAAAGATCAGTTGACCAAAATCCTGACCTGCCATGTGGTTGCCGCTGATGTCATGTCTGCCGCTCTTGTCGGCATGATCGAAGATGACGGTGGCGTGCATGATGTGCCGACCGTGGGCGGTTGTACGCTCAAAGCCATGGTCAAAGACGGTATGGTGATGATCGAAGACGAACAGGGCAACGCGGCCACTGTGACAATCGCTGATGTTGATCAATCGAACGGCGTGATCCACGTGATCGACAAGGTGCTTTTGCCGGCGATGTAAGGTCGGTACTTTGAATGAGGTCTCCCTTCGGGGATCATGCGGGTGGGGCGTCCTTTGGGGCGCCCCGCTTTTTTGCACTTGGGTTGGTTGGTGGGTTTGCCTGTGAGCGTATTCGTGACTACATAGCCTCAAACGTAAGATGAAAATGGGGATACGGGCATGAGCGGCCTTTTGGCACTATTGGACGACGTGGCGGGTATCGCAAAAGTGGCGGCGGCCTCGGTCGATGATGTGGCGGGCCAGGCGGCGAAAGCCTCGGCCAAGGCGGCGGGGGCGGTGATTGATGACGCTGCCGTGACGCCGAAATACGTCCATGGTTTTGCCGCCGCGCGCGAATTGCCGATCGTGGGCAAAATTGCCCTTGGTTCGATCCGCAACAAATTGCTGATCCTTTTGCCTCTGGCTTTGCTGTTGTCGGCCTTCGCGCCGTGGCTGGTCACGCCTTTGTTGATGCTCGGCGGGTCGTATTTGTGTTTTGAGGGGGCGGAAAAGGTCTATCACCTGTTCAAACCCCATGCCCCTCACGCCGATGGTCAGCCGTCTGAGACGGGCGATCCGGCCCATCTCGAAGCGACCAAAGTGGCGGGCGCGGTCAAGACCGATTTCATCCTCTCCGCCGAAATCATGACCATCATTTTGGCCGCCCTAGATCCCACCACAGGCATTGTTTTTCGCGCCTTCACTTTGGGGCTGGCGGGGGTGATCATCACCGTGGTCGTCTACGGCAGCGTTGCCTTGATCGTCAAAGCCGATGATGTCGGCCTGTGGTTGGCACGGGTTGGGCGGCTGTCGATGACGCGGGCTTTGGGGCGCGGGATCGTGAAATTCATGCCGATCCTGATGACCCTTTTGATGATTGTCGGCACCGCCGCGATGATTTGGGTCGGCGGCTCGATCGTGATCCATGGCCTGTCCGAACTGGGCCAACCGCATCCGTATGACGACATTCACCACATTGCCGAAACGGCCGCCCATGCCTTTGAGGGGCGGCTGGCTTTGTCGCCTGGGTCGTCACCGCGTTTTTCGATGGTATTTTGGGGCTGATCTATGGCCTGATCCTCATCCCCATCGTGGCTCGGATCATCAATCCTTTGATCCGTTTGGTGACGGGTAAGAAAGCGGACGCGGCACATTAAAGCCACGCCTCACGCCATCAAAAAAGCCGCCCCATGTGAGGCGGCTTTTTCTATTTTGAGGCTGTTTGACCCTATGATCTATTTAAACCAACGGCTCTCTTTGAGCTGATCCCAGGCCCAAACGACCTGTTGCAATTGCTCCTCTTGCGAGCGATCGCCGCCGTTCACGTCCGGGTGCAGCACTTTGATCAAAGCGCGATACTGTTTTTTGATCTCGGCCTTGGTCCAATGATCCTTGGCCTCCAAAATATCAATCGCTTGCCGCTCCACAGGTGGCAATTTGCGCGTCGAGGCCGCCGGGTCAGATTTGCCCGGATTCTGCGTCGCGTTTTCGCCCAACACCTCATGAGCGTCATCAATGCCAAGACGTTCCCACGCCCTCTGTTCGACCGATTTTTTGCCAAAGGGCTTGGTCGGACGTTCGCCGGTTTGGGACGCTTTGATTTGCTCGTCCATTTCTTCCGGCGTGGCGTTGGTGAAAAAATTCCATTTCAAATTATATTCGCGCACGTGGTCCTTACAAAACCACTTATACTCGTCCAAATGATCAGGCGACCGGGGCGCGCGATATTGGCCCGATTCCTGACATCCGTCATGTTCACAGACCCGTTTAGAGGTCTCAAATGCCCCGGACATGCCGCGTCTGCCACCACGTTTGTTCTTTTTTGATGACGTGACTGACATATCAAAACCGAAGGGATCGTTTTTATCCATGTGCCTCAACCTTTTCGACTCGGACGCAGGACTTTAGATGAAGAATGCAAAATGGGAAAGGCCTTGGGGCCGAAAACTGGGAGAGAGAGATGACAATTGCGGATGAAATGCGCGTCAGGTTACAGGCGGCCTTTGCGCCAAAAATCTTGCAGATCGAGGATGATAGCGCCTCACACGCCGGACATGCCGGAAATCCCGGCGGGGCGGGGGAGACGCATTTTAATGTGATGATCCGCTCAGACGCCTTTGCCGGACAATCGCGCGTGTCGCGTCACCGGATGGTGCACAAAGCGCTCGGCGATTTGGTGCCGCGCATTCATGCGCTGGCCCTGGATTTGGACGCCTGAGCGCTATGATGGGGCCGCGGGATTAAGACTCGCGGTCTTCGGCAATCTCATCGGCCACGTCGGGCGAGAGGCGGCGGGCGTTGGCGCCCGCGCCTTTTTCGGCATGGGACGGAAAGGGGACAGAGGGCGGTGGCGTGTTGCGGTCCGCGACCGGAGATTTGCGCGGTTGTACCGCGGCCTGTTCCGTCGTGGCGGCCGTCGCCACGGCAGTGGCATCGCGCTCACGACGAAACACCAAAACCGTGTGATAGGTGACGGCCTTTGACGTCAACCCAGAACGCTCTTCCATCGGTAAAAGATCGGCGCGGATATACTCCCAGCCCTCAGCGCCTTTTTCATTGAGCACGCTTTGCATCGCTTGCGCGATCCGGCCCTCAGAGGTCTTGATGCCGCGGATTTTCTCGCCTTTGCGCGGGGCGGGCACGGTGAGGTACTCATAAAGGGGCATAGGGTCTCCTGTGGTGACTGCGTTGGGCGGCGCGTCGTTGCGGCACAGGTTTAGCGGATGGGGATCGGAGGTCAAGGCATGGCCCGCGTGTCATGCGGGCCTCTGGCCTCAGTCGGCGGCTTCTGGCCCGAAGGTGCCAAAACCGGGCTTGTCCTGCCCAAACATGCCGAAATCGCTTTCGCGGCGAAACACCAAAACCGCTTGTTTGCCCGCCACGCCGGTGAGGGTGAACGCGTCCGAACGCAGGTAGGTCCAGCCCTCTTTCGCCATCGCGTTGAGCCGTACCGTGACCGCATCGGCCAATCGTGCCTCAGGAGTTTGCGAGGCGGAGGTGGCTTCGCTTTCATGCGGGGCAGGGATGGCTTTGTACTCGTAATGGGACATGATGGGCTCCTTCCATTTGTCCCAAGTTACTCGCCGAGAGTTAAGGGCGAGTTTATGAAAAAAGGCGCCCATGACGGACGCCTTTTATACCTTTGATGGCGGCGTGATTTAGAGGCCGAGTTTGGCCTTTACCAATGCATCCACTGCACCGGGATTGGCCTTGCCACCCGTGGCTTTCATCACCTGGCCCACAAACCAACCCGCAAGTTTCGGGTTTTGTTGCGCTTTTTCGACCTGGCCGGGGTTGGCGGCGATCACTTCGTCAACCGCTTTTTCAATCGCGCCGGTGTCTGTGACCTGTTTCATGCCGCGCGCTTCGACGATCTCGGCCGGGATGCCGCCCTCGGTGTAGACGATTTCAAACAGGTCTTTGGCGATCTTGCCAGAGATGTCGCCGGATTTGATCAGTTTGACGATGCCGCCCAATTGTTGGGGGGACACTGGCGAGGTTTCGATGTCTTTGTCGTCCTTTTTCAGACGACCAAAGAGTTCGTTGATCACCCAGTTTGCGGCCAGTTTTCCGTCTGTGCCCGCGGCCACGCCTTCGAAATAGCTGGCGTTGGCAGTGTCGGCGGTCAACACGTTTGCGTCATATTCCGAGAGGCCGAACTCTTTGACAAAGCGGGCTTTTTTCTCGTCGGGCAGCTCGGGCAAGGTCTTCGCGATGTCATCAACCCAGCCCTGTTCGATCTCCAGCGGGAGAAGGTCCGGGCAGGGGAAATAGCGGTAGTCATGCGCCTCTTCTTTGGAGCGCATCGACCGGGTTTCGTTTTTGTCAGCGTCATAGAGACGGGTCTCCTGATCGACCGTGCCTCCGTCTTCCAAAATTGCGATTTGACGGCGGGCTTCGTAATCAATTGCCATCTGGATGAACCGCGTCGAGTTCATGTTTTTGATCTCACAGCGGGTGCCGAGATGCCCAAAATCTTGGGTCGCTTGGTATTTTTCATACTGACCCGGACGACAGACGGAGACGTTCACATCGGCGCGCAGGTTGCCGTTTTGCATGTTGCCATCGCAGGTGCCCAGATAGCGCAGGATTTGACGCAGTTTGAGCACATAGGCGGCGGCTTCTTCAGGCCCGCGAATGTCCGGGCGGGACACGATTTCCATCAGGGCCACACCGGTGCGGTTCAGGTCGACAAAGGACATGGTCGGGTCCATGTCGTGAATGGATTTTCCGGCGTCTTGTTCCAAATGGATGCGCTCGATGCGCACCAAACGGGCGACACCGGGTTCCATATCGACCAAAACTTCGCCTTCGCCGACGATCGGGTGATAGAGCTGCGAAATCTGGTAGCCCTGCGGCAGATCCGGGTAGAAATAGTTTTTGCGGTCAAAGGCGGAGAACAGGTTGATCTCGGCCTTGAGGCCCAGCCCCGTGCGCACCGCCTGTTCGACGCAGAATTCGTTGATCACGGGCAACATGCCGGGCATGGCCGCATCCACGAAAGAGACGTTCGAGTTCGGCTCATTGCCAAATTTCGTCGAGGCGCCGGAGAACAGTTTGGATTGAGAGGCAACCTGAGCGTGGATTTCCATCCCGATCACCAGTTCCCAGTCGTCTTTTGCCCCCGAAATGACTTTCGGTTTTGGCGTGGTGAATTCGAGATGATCGAGCATGTCGCGGCTCCCTGCGTATCCTGTTGTCCTGCGTTCTAAACGCAGGCGCAGTCAGGGGCAAGTGTCAGCTCGCGCGTTTGAGTGCCTGTGCCTCCCAGGCTTTTAATTCGTAGCGCGACAGGTGGGGATCACGGCTTTCGCACAGGAGTTCGGGAAACACTGATAGAATTTCATCGCGCGAGTCTGTGGTGACGGAATTGAGCGCCTGTTGGCCGGGGTAGAGGCTTTCGGTCGGGCAGCCTTCGGCAAAGATGATTTGATGACGGTCAAACAGCATGTGAAAATACTCCACCGTGCCGCCCGGTTTGAGCCGGATGGTGGTGTCATTGACCAAATGTTTGGCCGCAACCAAGACATCGCGTTCGCCAAACAACACTTCGGCCTGCGGACCACGCAACAACATGCGGTGGTTTTGAGACACGCAGAGATCGCGCAGATTGCCCAAAGCGCCCGCCCGGATCAGCACCGGGGCGAGGGGGCCACGGGCCGCAAGTTTGCGCGATCCGATCCAACGGATCGGTTGTGGCCCGGCGTCCAGCGTATTGACCAAATCGCCCTCGGTGAGTGTTTCGATGTAGCGCGGGCCTTTGGGGGTGTCGATCAAGGTGCCACGGGTCAGACAGACCGCGCCATGGATGATCTCTTCGGCGATCAGGTTGTTGTCGATGTTGAAATTGCCGTCACCTTGGGTGTCGATCACCCCGTCGCCATCATAATCCATGTCGGTTTCATGGCCAATTTGGATGACGGGGCGCAGTTGGCTTAGGTCCTGACCGGGTGCGATCAAAATGGTGTTGATCTGCGGCCCGCCATCGGAGGAGACCAACACATTGGCGTTAAAGCGCAGATAGGTGTCGCCCAGCCCCGAAATGTCGCTTTGGATATTGGCGTATTGGCCGGGATTCATCGGGTGATACGTGTAGAGGGGCGTGCCGTTCACATAATCGGCAGGGGTGTCATAGACCACCATGCCGACGATCCGGCTTTGGCCGGTGACTTCGCCGTCAGTGACGTTCTCAACGGTGATGACAATCACATCGTCGCTCTGAAACACCATGTCGCCGCTGTGAATCATCATGTTGCCGCCATTGGTGCCGCCACTGTTGGTCCCAATCGACGCGTTGTCGAGGAGGGAGGACCCCATCACGAGAATGTCTTCGGTTGGCATCTGCTCTGCCTATGTTTGGGGAAGTGCCCCGTTGCTTCAATGTTTTTTAACCTGCGATGCCCCTTTGGGGTCCTCTGATGCAGGTCTGAATTTTGGGACTCTGTTCTGATATCGCGATCTAAGCCATCATACCGCGACGTCAAGATGTGAGGCTGTTTAAGACGCGTGTTTGAGCGCCTGCGCCTCCCAGGCTTTCAATTCATAGCGTGACAGTTCCGCCTGTTGTGTTCCGTGTTCGAATTCGGGAAACAGCGTCAAAATCTCGGCCCGCGCCTCTGGGTTGACTGCGCCCAAGGCCTCTTGGCCGGGGTAGAGGCTTTCGGTCGGACAGCCCTCGGCAAAGATGATTTGATGACGGTCAAACAACATGTGAAAATACTCCACCGTGCCGCCAGACATGTGGCGGATCGTGTTGTCGTTGACCAAATGTTTCGCCGCGACCAAGACATCGCGTTCGCCAAACAGTATTTCGGCTTTTGGACCACGGATCATCATCCGGTGATTGGGTGAGACGGTGAGGTCACGGAAATTGCCCAAAGCACCGGCTTTGATGCGGATCGGGGCGAGTTTGCCCGTGGCCACGACCCGGCGGGACCCAATCCAGCGGATCGGTTGCGGTCCATCATCGAGCGTATGAATGAGGTCGCCTTCGCTCAGGGTCTCGATAAATTTGGGCCCCTCGGGCGTGTCAATCAACGTTCCACGGGTCAAACAAATCGCGGCGGCAATTTCATTTTCGGCAAATAGGTTGTTGTCGGTGGTAAAGACCCCGTCGCCGACCTCGCTGCCCGCAATGGAGCCGTCTTCGTTATAGTCGATGCCTTGCTCATGCGAGAGCCAAACCGGGTAGGCTTCGGATAAATCCACGCCCGGCGCCAAAAACAGGTAGTTCAAATCCGGGGCGTTTGGGTCGGAGCTGACGAAATCATTGGCGGGGAAATGCAGATAGGCGTCGCCCATGTTGTGCACGCTTGTGGAGACATCGCCGCTGACTGTGTTATGCCCCCATCCCCAGCCGCCGTCTTTTTCCAGCTCATAGGTGTATTTGGGGATGCCATTCACATAGTCGGCGGCATTGTCATAGACCTCAATCCCCGTGATTTGGGTTTTGTCGTCAAAAGTGCCGTCATGATTGACCTTTTGCACGGTGAAAACGATCACGTCATCATCTTCAAAAACGCTGTCGCCGCCGGTGATATAGGCCCCGTCATTGGCATCCCCCCAAGGGTCTTGGGAATAGCCAATCGGATTGTTGATGAGGGAGGACCCCATCACAATTAGATTCTCTGTTGGCATGACTGCTCTGCCTGTCTGGTTTGGGTCCGTGACCCGGATCTGCCTCAATGCGCCGATGCGGTTTGAACCGCTTGTGTTTTCGCCCGTCCGGTGCTCTTTTTGGCCCGATCCGTGGCGTGACGCTTGGGCAAGTGTTGTGAACCTTAGGTCACTTGTCCAGACGTTTGTGCGCCCATCCCCCGAACGGACAGCCATTGTGTCGCTTTGGCACCGTTTGTTATGATTTTAAGGAGGCATCATGCCCGCATTGCGCTCTGATATCGACCCGGATGGGTTGATGGAATTTTCCGTGGTTTTCACCGACCGCTCGCTCAACCATATGTCGAAAGCCTTTCAAAAGGTGATGACCGACATCCACGCCACCCTGTGCGAGGTCTATCATGCCGACACTGCCGTGGTCGTTCCCGGCGGCGGCACCTATGCGATGGAGGCCGTGGCGCGCCAGATTGCGGGCGACGAGGATGTGATGGTCATCCGCAATGGCTTCTTCTCCTTCCGCTGGAGCCAGATTTTTGACACGGGCGCGATCCCTAAATCGCAGACCGTGCTCAAAGCCCGTCGCACCGGCAATGAGATCACCGCGCCTTTCGCCCCCGCACCATTGGAAGAGGCCGTGGCCGAAATTCACGCGCTCAAACCCGCCGCCGTCTTTGCCCCGCATGTGGAAACCGCCTCTGGCATGATCTTGCCGGACGGCTATATCCGCGCCTTGGCCGACGCGGTGCATGAAGAGGGCGGGTTGATGGTGCTCGACTGTATCGCCTCGGGCTGTGCCTGGGTCGATATGAAAGCGACCGGGGTCGATGTGTTGATCTCCGCGCCGCAAAAGGGCTGGTCGGCACAGCCGTCTGCCGGGTTGGTGATGCTGTCTGAGCGCGCCATCGAGGTGGTGAAATCGCGCCAATCCTCGTCTTTTGCGATTGATCTGGGCAAATGGTTGAACATCATGGAAGCCTATTTGGCCGGCGGGCACGCCTATCACGCGACGATGCCGACCGACGCGTTGCGCGCCTTTCGCGATGCGATGTTGGAGACCAAAGAGTACGGGTTTGCCAAACTTTGTGAGGCGCAATGGGAACAGGGCCGCCGGGTGCGTGCCCTGTTGAAAGCGCGGGGCTTTGCCTCGGTTGCCGCAGAGGGCGTTGAGGCGCCGGGCGTGGTGGTGTGTTACACCGATGATCCAGACATCCAATCGGGCCGGGCGTTCGCGGCATTGGGGATGCAAATCGCTGCGGGCGTGCCGCTGCAATGTGATGAGGGGCCGGAGTATAAATCTTTCCGGCTGGGCCTGTTTGGTCTTGATAAACTCTATGACGTGGATGCGTCTGTGGCCCGTCTTGAGGCGGCGTTGGATGCGGTTTTGGCGAAATAAGCCTTTGGTATAACACCGAAAACGGCGTGCCCTTGGCAAAGAGCGCGCCGTTTGAGTGTTTGGCTCAGGGTAAAACGATGCTTTAGATTGGGCCAAGCCCCGCTTTCATGATCCTCTGACGCAGCGGTTTGACGTCATGCACTGTCTTCAGGCCCAAGAGGCGCAGCGCTTGCAAAATATCGCCTTCCGAACGGGTGACGCGGTTAAAGACATCGACCACCTTGGCGCGCGCCGAGATGTCGCGGTGCCGGGTTTTGGCATAGGCGTCCAACATGACCTGCCCACCCAAATCGCCACGATAGGTCTCGGCAAGCGCCAAAAGTTCGCCCAGATCATTGAGGGATGTGTTCAACCCCTGCGCGCCGATCGGGGGCAGCACATGCGCGGCCTCCGCAATCACTGCGACACGTTCGCCCGACAGGCGCTCGGCCACTTGGGTGATGATCGGAAAGATCGCGCGACCGGAGGCCAGCGTCATCTGACCAAAGAGACCCGCCGAGCGTGTGGTCATCACCGCGTTGAATGCTTCGGGGTCCATATTCAACAGCTCAGTCGCGTAGGGGCCTTTGTTCATCCAGACAATCGCCGAGGCGGGTTTGCCGTCGATGTCCGCCAAAGGCACCATGGTGAAAGGACCGCCTTCGCGGTAAATTTCGGTAGAGACATTGTTGTGCGGCCACTCGTGCGTGGCGGTGAAGGCCAGAGATTTTTGGCCATAACGCGTGGTTTTGACGCCAATTCCCGCCGCCTCACGCACCGGCGAGTTGCGGCCATCGGCGGCCACGACCAATTTGGCGCGCACCTGTGTGCCGTCGGTGAGGGTGACGATGGCCTCATTGGTGCGGGTGAGCATGGATTTAAACCCGGTGCCATAGCGCATGTCGACATTAGGGATATTGGGCACGGCTTTCAAAAGCTCGCGCCGGATCACCCAGTTGAGAAAGTTCCAGCCAAAGGGCTCGTCGCCGGTTTCGCGGCCTTCAAACTGACGCTCGGCCCGGATGTCGGACGGTTGCCCCAAAGTATCAACGATGCGCAGCGCCTCAAGTGGCGTGGCGTGGGGGGCAAGCGCCTCCCAAATGCCAATGCGGGCAAAGAGATCGCGCGCGGGGCGCAAAAACGCGGTGGAGCGCAGATCGGATCGGTCCTCTGTGCCGCTGGTGATCGGCGGGGTCGGGTCGATCATCAGGGTTTTGAACCCAGAGGCCCCAAACGCGGCCGCTGCAATCATCCCGGCGATGCCGCCGCCTGAGACCAAAACATCCACGGTTTCACGCTGTGCAAGCGTGAGGGGTTGGTTCGCCATGATCATCTCCTTTGCTTCCACTCTTTGGGCATGGCCAAGAGATAGGCGCAAAGGCGGGGATTGTCCAAGGGACAGGCTGTCTCAGGGGGGCAGAGCCACCAAAGAGCCACCAAAGAGGCGTGTTCGGCCTATTATTGGCCCATCGTGAGGACGACCATCACGATATAGATCACCGGAACCGTGGCCAGCGCAGTGACGCCAAGCACCCAAGGGCCGATGGCGAACATGCCAAAAATGACCGCTGCGATCACGACGAGAACGGCAAGAAGGAAAAGAACGACGCCACGGGTGGAGGCGACACCATCTTCGTGGTGGGACTTGGACGTGGCTTGGTCTGCGGTTGCTTGTGACATGTGCGGTCTCCGGGCTGTGCGTTTCTTGTTACGCTGTCAGATAGGGCGTTCGGACCCATCCGTCACGGCGACAGAAGCGCGCAGGCGGGCGGGCTGTCGCGATCCTGTCAATCTTGTGATTTTACCACGTCTCAGCCGATCAGCGCGCGCAAAAACGCCGACAGATTGTCGGTGTGGTGATGGATATGAGGCGCGGGCGGATCAAGCGGTGCGGCGGCGACATAGACGGTCTTCATCCCCAGATCATGCGGGACTTTGAGGTTGCGCGGATCGTCTTCGAACATCGCCGCCGTGTTGGGCGTGATCCCGTCGAGGGCCAGCACGGTGTCAAAGGCTTCGGCCAGAGGTTTGGGATGAAATTTAGCGTGTTCAATGCCGTAGACGGCGTTGAAAATTCCGGTCAAGCCGCGCGCCTCCAACACCCGTTCGGCATAGGGGGCGGAGCCGTTGGTGTAGACAATTTTGCGGCCGGGCAGGGCGGTGATCGCCGCTTTGAGTTCGGCATCAAGCTGCAGGCCGGAAAAGTCGATGTCATGCACGTAGCTGAGATAGGGCAATGGGTCGGTGCCATGTTTGGCCATCATCCCCGACAGTGTGGTGCCATAATCGCGCCAATAGGCGCTGCGCAACGCATTGGCCGCCTCTAAACTCACGCCCAATTCGCGTGCCACCCAATCGGTCATTTTGACCTCGATCTGGGCAAAAAGCGCGGCCTCTGGCGGGTAAAGCGTATTGTCGAGGTCAAAGACCCATGTGTTCACGTGAGAGAATTGATCAGATACCATGGCATCGTGTTAGGCAAAGAGCGACAGCGACGCAAGGCGGGACGTGGTGTTGAACGCAGAGCGAGGTTGGCGGATGTTTCGACACGGTGTTCTTGAATTTGGCCGCGTTGCGGCAATGTTAGCGCTTGATCGTGGGGGGCAGGGCTGTCTATGGTCTCCCCCTGTTGACCTGAGAGGCACAAGATGAAAGATCCGCGCGCTGGGCAAAAGGACGCTTATGGGCTGATCCTGGATGCCATCGACACCGGGGTGTATCGCCCCGGCGACCGGCTTGTTGAAAGTGAGCTGGCCGAACGCTTTGGCGTGTCGCGCACTCCGATCCGCGAGGCGTTACAGCGGCTTGAGACCCAATCCATGCTGACGCGGGATGGGCGTTCACTGATTGTCGCCTCTTTGGATCACAATCAGATGGCGGATCTCTACGTTGTGCGCACCGAACTTGAAGGGCTTGCGGCCCGTCTTGCGGCGCGTCATGCCACCTCTGAGGAGGTGCGTGTGTTGCGTGATATGGTCGAAGAGGACCGCGGCCTGATCGGCAAACCCGACGCCATGTCGCGCGCCAATCGCCGGTTTCACAAACAAATCCACCTCGCCTCGCACAACCGCTACCTGGTGCAACAGCTTGATTTGGTGCACCGCTCCATGGCCCTGCTCGCCACCACCTCTTTGGCCGCCGAAGGCCGGGGCGAAGAGGCGATCAAAGAACATGATCAGATCGTCTCAGCGATTGAAGCGCGCGATGGCGATCGCGCGCACAAGGCGCTGTCAGAGCATATTTCCAAGGCCTTTGTGACGCGCCTGAAAATCGACGCCGATAAGGTCCGTTAAACCTCACGCCTCCCCGAGTTTCCCAGAGGTTCCGCTCAAACGATGCGGCTCTTCGATGGGGGCGGTTGGAAGAAACTCGGGCACCTCAACAAACGCGGCCATATGCGCCCATTCGGGCGCGTTTGGTGTATTGACCGGGAGGCGCGGGCTCGGGTCTTTGATTTGATGCGGCAGTGGGATGGTGGTTTCGGGCGGAGGTGGACGCATGGTTTTTGGGTCTGGCTTCGGCGCGGGGCGTAGACGGTCGGGGTCAAACGCCACCGCCGCCGCCTCAAGCGCACGCCGCAATGCGGGGGTGTTGGGCGCGGCTTCAAGATCAAGACCAAAGGTCAAACGCCGCCCCGGCTTGGGCACCGATCCCGACGCATCCTGTTCAAGGCGCTCAAACACAAAGGCACTGGTCGCTTCGCCAAAGGCCCGAACGCGATCTGCACCGCTCTCATGGCTGTTCTGTCTGGGTTTGGCGGCGGGATAGAGGATCAATGGGGTGGCGGGTTTTTGCGGGGTGGCGGCACTCGAGGGGCTTGCAGCGATGCGTTGATCGGTGCCCAGCACCAAAGGGGCGGGGCGGGGCTGTGACGACATCGGGGAGGGCGCTGAGTTTGGTGCTGATGCGGTGTCTGGCTCATCCTCATGGAATCCCAAATCATGCACGCCATGGGCGGTTTTGTCCCAATAATAGGGCTTGGTCACCATCTCCCACAGGCCTTTGAGCGCCGCCAGAGTGGCCAGTGGATAATAGAAATGCAGCGTCGGCACCCAAAGCCAAAGCCATTTGTGTTTCGGGGTCGAGGTCGCCGCCATGCCCACCGCCACAGTCACCACTTCGGACAGAAGGAAAATCGTCCCCAATACGACCAAGACGTCATGCGGTAAGATCGCGCGCATCGGATGCGGGAGGCCCAAGGGGAACAGCCAGAACGACCACAGGAACGGCGCCAGCACAAATTGCGACAAGGCGCCCAGAAACAGCGCCTGAACCCCGAAAAACCGCCATGCGCCGAGGTCACGCCAGAGCGCTCTCGGGTTTTGCATATGCATCGCATAGGTCATCGCGTAGCCTTTGAGCCAGCGAGAGCGCTGTTTGACCCAGGGCCAGAGGCGACAATTGGCCTCTTCCTCTGTCACCGTGTGCAACAATTCGGTGCGGTAGCCATGGCGCGCCAAACGGATGCCCAGATCGGCATCCTCAGTCACGTTATGCGCGTCCCATCCGCCCAGTTCCTCAATCGTCTCGCGGCGGAAAAACAACGTGGTGCCGCCCAAAGGGACGGCCAGCCCCATGCGCTCATAGCCGGGCAAAATCACCCGAAACCATGTCGCGTATTCGACGGTGAAACAGCGCGACAACCAATTGGTACGGGCGTTGTAAAAATCCAAAATGCCCTGAACACAGGCCACTTCTGGTCCGGTTTGGGCGAAATGGGCGACGACTTTGTGAATTTGTTCCGGCTCGGGCGCATCCTCGGCGTCATAGATGCCAATGATCGAGCCGCGACAGAAATCGAGGGCAAAATTCATCGCCCGTGGTTTGGTTTTGACCCCGCCGCGTGGCACGATGATTTGCCGCATCCAACGCGGCAAATCCGTGCTGGCAATGGCGTCTTGGGTGACGGTATCATCTTCTTCGACCACAAGACAAATGTCCAAAAGTTCGCGCGGATAGGTCAGCCGCGACACCCGTTTGATCAGCCGCGTCGCGACCTCGCGCTCTTTGAACAGGGGCAGCATGATCGACACGGTGGGCAGGGCGGTTTTGGTGCGGCGACTGCTAAACGTGCTTTGGCGGGTGCGCGCGGTGCTGGCCTGTGCAAAGGTGGCGGCGATTTTGAGGCCGGTGGAGACGACAAGGGTCAACACCGCCCATGCGGTCAACAGGATCGCAGCGCTCATCGGCGACAACAGCGCCAGTATGAGGCCCAAAACCGCCAAAGACGACATCATCCGCGTCAGTTTGCGAATGTCCATTTCGCGACAGCTTTCATGCGCCGCCACACGGGTTTCCGCCGATAGCGCGAGTTTGCGTTGACGCGAACGCAGGAGCGCCTCGTGCATCGCCGTTTCTGAGGCCACGGCCATGCGGACCGGACCAAACAGTGCGCTGAGACGCGGGCGCAGGTCTTCGAATTGTTCGGGGCGACATGAGGCGATGATCACCGTGCCGCCGACCTGACACCATGGCAAAAGCCCCCGGCGCAGGCATTCATCCGCGCCCAGACGATCAATCAGTCGCACGTCCGGCGCGGTTTTATCAAAATCGGCGACGGTGGCATGATGTTGCTGGGCCAAGGCGCGGTAGAGTGTGGGTTCATCGACCATGCCGTGGGCCAAAAGGATGTCGCCGATGCGTGCATCTTCGCGTTGGCGCATAGCCGCAGCGCGGACCAGATCGCCCGGGTCCAACGCGCCCATATTGACGAGGATCTGACCAATGGGACTGCGCGTGGGAGCGTGGGGGCCAATCGGGGGCGTGGTTTGTGCGTCCAAGACCTCATGGTCCACGGGCGCGCGGGCCGTATGGAGCTTTGGTTGTGGAAAGTGGGGATGTCTGACATACGACATCTAAATTTTCACCCTGACGCAACTGTCCCAATGGCTGGGGTTTGTCCCCAGACCTCTGTGGATAAGATTGATCCGTCAAGGTTAACAAGGCATTAACCAAGGCTTTAAATGTGGTAAATACATGCAAAAAGGCGGGGAAAACCCCGCCTTTCCGTAACGTAATCTGAATGGATCAGGCGGTCGCGCGAGCCGCCATTGCCGTCGCAAACCGTTCAAACAGGTAGTAGCTGTCCATCGGGCCGGGGCTGGCTTCGGGGTGGTATTGCACCGAAAAGATCGGTTTATCCTCAACCGCGATGCCACAATTGGAGCCATCGAACAGCGACACATGGGTCTCTTTCACGCCTTTGGGCAGGCTCTGCGCATCCACCGTAAAGCCGTGGTTCATCGAGGTGATTTCAACCTTGCCGGTGTCGAGATCCTTCACCGGATGGTTTGCCCCGTGGTGGCCGTGGTTCATTTTGATTGTTTTGGCACCCAAAGCGAGGGCCAACATTTGGTGCCCCAAACAGATGCCAAACACCGGAAGATCGGCGGCCAAAACGCCTTTGATCATCGGCACGGCATAGGTGCCTGTGGCCGCCGGATCGCCGGGGCCGTTGGACAGGAACACGCCGTCGGGCGCATGGGCCAAGACCTCCTCAGCGGTGGCAGAGGCGGGCAGGACGGTGACGTCACAACCCGCCGAGGCCAAACAGCGCAGGATGTTGCGTTTCGCACCGAAATCAATGGCCACGACTTTATGGCCTTTACCGTCCCGTTTCGGAAATCCATCCGGCCAGGCCCACCGCATCTCATCCCACTGATAAGACTGTGCGCAGGTGACGTCTTTGGCCAGATCAAGCCCGACCAGACCGGAGAACGCGCGCGCCTGTTTGACCAGAGCTTCGATGTCGAAATTGCCCTCGGGATCGTGGGCAAAGGCGACATGTGGTGCGCCTTGTTGGCGGATGGCGCGGGTCAGGCGGCGGGTGTCGATCCCGCCCATGCCAATGCGACCACGTTTTTCAAGCCAAGGGCCGAGCTCTTCTTGCGCGCGCCAGTTGGACGGCTCTGTCGGGTCCCATTTGACGATCATGCCCGCAGCGACCGGATCGGCGGTCTCGTCATCCTCGGCGTTCACGCCGGTGTTGCCAACATGCGGGAAGGTGAAGGTGACGATCTGACCGGCATAAGATGGGTCGGTCATGATCTCTTGGTAGCCCGTCATGGCGGTGTTGAAACACAGCTCTGCGGTGGTGGTTCCGGTGGCCCCGAACCCCTTGCCGTAAAAGAGTGTGCCATCGGCCAATGCCAGACACGCGGTTGGTTTCTCGGACGACTGACCAGATGCCATGGCACGACTCTCCTGATGTGGGCAAAATTCACCGGAACCTAAGGAAAGGGGCAGGCGGCGTCAAGGTCGGGTGGTGGATTTTCGGTCACTTTATGTAACGTAGCGTTTTCAATGGGTTACGGAAATTATCAACGGTTGAGACCGGCGGCGTCTTTCGCTATGTTGTCCACTTGCGACATCATGAGGGATGAGGCCCATATGGATATGCGGAACCGGCTCAACGCGGCATTGAAAACGGCGATGAAAGACAAGGACAGCGAACGCTTGTCCACCTTGCGTCTGATCAATGCGGCCATCAAGGATCGCGAAATCGCGGCTCGGGGTGAGGGCAAAGAAGAATGCGTGTCTGACGCGGATGTGCTTGGTATTCTTGGCAAAATGGTCAAGCAACGCCAAGAAAGCGCCAAAGCGTTTGAAGAAGGCGCGCGGCTTGAACTGGCGGCAAAGGAGCGTTCTGAGATCACTGTGATCGAAGAGTTTTTGCCGCGTCAGTTGTCAGAGGGTGAGGTGGCTCAGGCCATTTCTGATGCCATTTCTGAGACCAGCGCGGAGAGTATCCGCGACATGGGCAAGGTGATGGGCGCTTTGAAAACGAAATACACCGGCCAGATGGATTTTGGCGCGGTGGGTGCACAGATCAAAGCCAAATTGGGATAAACCCCTAGGGCTCTATCGTTGAAAAGGCCGCTCTTTTGGGCGGCCTTTTTCGTTTGGCTTATGATGTGTGGCGTGGTCTGTCCTTAAGTTGCCCTAAAACCAGCGCAAGATCATCGCGCAGGTGCGTGCGTTCTTCGGGCGTCAAAAAGGCCCCAAGCTCCACTTCGCGTGTTTGTGCTGGACCGCCGCCTTTCAGCGTCAGGTATTGCTCGACCTTCCCCTCCGTCGGGTGCAACGACAGTTTCACCCAATAGGGGTTCGCCTCCCAGGTCATCGCTTTGCCCTTGGCGGGCCAATGGGTCAGCGCGATACGATCCGGCCAGATCAAAAGCTCTTCGCGCAGCTGATCGCGATCTGACCGCCTCAGCGCCAGCCAAAGCGCTGACAGCGCCGTCATCATAAAGATCAGCAAAATCCAAAACGCAACCGTCCCGATAAAGGGCACAACCGGGATCAATCCGCCGAAAAACATCAGCCAAATGGTGGCGGAAAAGCCTTTGCCCTTGAGGCTGCGATGCGGCCACAGGTCAAGCCGCACCAAAGGTGCGTCATCCAATGCGGCCCGCTGCGGCAGGTTGCGATGATCCGGGGTCCATTGATAGGGCATGTGCGTTTCTTATGTGTGTTCCGGCCAGTCTATGCGGCATGGTGCGGCCTGCAAAGCCCCCTGATGTGTGACCTCAACGGTCTTTACCGTGCGCAAACCCTCAAAGAAAAGGCCCCACCGAGGAGGTGGGGCCTTTGTTGTTTTGATCCGTCAGCGCGGCTTAGTGCGAATGCTGGTGATCCCAGTCTTCCTGCTTCGGGAGCGTTTCAAACGTATGCTCCGGCGGCGGGCAGGGCAGGGTCCACTCAAGCGTGTCTGCGTATTCGTTCCAGTAGTTGTTCTCGGTCACGCGGCGACCGGCCAGCAGGGTGTAGAACACAATGCCGATGAACAGAATGAACGAAGCGAAGGACAGAAGTGCGCCGTAAGACGAGATCTTGTTCCAATAGGCGAAGGCTTCCGGGTAGTCGATGTAACGACGCGGCATGCCCTGACGACCCAGGAAGTGCTGTGGGAAGAAGGTCAGGTTGACGCCGACAAAGAACATCCAGAAGTGCAGCTTGCCCGCCCATTCCGGGTACTGACGCCCGGACATTTTGCCGATGTAGAAGTAAATCCCCGCAAAGATGGTAAAGGCCGCCCCCATCGACATGGTGTAGTGGAAGTGCGCCACAACATAGTAGGTGTCATGGTAGGCGCGGTCGATGCCAGCCTGCGACAGAACGATGCCGGTCACACCACCGATGGTGAAGAGGATCAAGAAGCCGAAGGCAAAGAGCATCGGTGTTTTGAACTCAATCGAGCCGCCCCACATGGTTGCGATCCAAGAGAAGATTTTCACCCCTGTCGGCACCGCAATGACCATGGTGGCCATCATGAAGTAGGACTGCTGCGTCAGCGACAGACCCACAGTGTACATGTGGTGTGCCCAAACAACAAAGCCCAGAACCCCAATCGCGATCAGCGCCCAAACCATCGGAAGATAGCCAAACACGGCTTTCTTCGAGAAGGTTGCGATGATGTGGGAGACCAAACCAAAGCCCGGCAGAACAACGATGTACACTTCGGGGTGACCGAAGAACCACAGGATGTGCTGGTACAGGATCGGATCGCCGCCACCGCCCGGTTGGAAGAAGGAAGTGCCAAAGTTACGGTCTGTGAGCAACATGGTGATCGCGCCCGCCAAAACTGGCAGGGACAAAAGGATCAGCCAGGAGGTGACAAAGATCGACCAGGCGAACAGCGGCACTTTGAACATGGTCATGCCCGGCGCGCGCATGTTGAGCATGGTGGTGATCATGTTGATCGCGCCCAAGATCGAGGAGGCACCAGAGACGTGAACCGCAAAGATCGCGAGGTCCATCGAGTGACCCGGCGAAGAGGTCGACAGCGGCGGATAAAGCACCCAGCCCACGCCAGCCCCGTTTTGACCATCGGCGGAGCCAACAGACAACAGCGACGCAATCCCCAAAGCCACACCACAGACATAGAGCCAGTAGGAGAGGTTGTTGAGGCGCGGGAAGGCCATGTCCGGGGCACCGATTTGCAGCGGCATGAAGTAGTTGCCGAAACCGCCAAACAGCGCCGGAATCACCACGAAGAACATCATCAACACACCGTGGTAGGTGATCATGACGTTCCAAAGGTGGCCGTTGGGCGCACAGTTCTCAGCGCCAAAGCCCGACACAAACCGCGCTGCGGCCTCGCCAGCTTCGTTGAGACACATGAACTGAACCCCCGGTTCCATGAGCTCAAGGCGCATGTAAACGGTGAAACAGACGGAAATGAACCCCACCACGGCAGCCGTGAAGAGGTACAGAATCCCAATGTCTTTGTGGTTTGTAGATAGGAACCAACGGGTGAAAAAGCCCCGGTTGTCCCCATGTTCGTGGCCGTGGATGGCTGCGTCTGCCATGCGGTCCTCCCGATTTGTGCGTGGTCTATGCGTGTATGCGTCACATCCGCCGGTTCCCTTAGAGGGGAGTCTTGGGGCGGAATTACCATATGTTTTAGAGAGTCACGAACGCGAGAGCAATCAGTCAACGCGTTTTGAAGACAGAAAAATGCGTGAGGTGAGGGGGATGGGCTACAATCTGGCGTTGCGGCTGGGGTTGGGGGCTTGGTTTGGGGGGCTGGGTTTGGGCGTGCTTGCGCGAGGGGGGGTGAGTTTCTCATCTCGGATACCGCACTCAGGGGCCTGCCGACCACGAACATCTGCTGCGCAACCTTTTGATCCACATATCGAGAGAGAGACTGTCGATATGGCGCTGAGGACAGCCCCCAATTTGAGCGTCATCGGCTCAAATTGCACTGATCACACTTGGGAATGATCACACTTGGGAATATGAGCACAGAACATGGCTCAAAGCTGTTCGGTATTGTTCTAGAATGCCGCGTAACGCCCGTTCCCAGCCTACAGAGGTCTGAACTAGGGTGTGGACTCAATTCAGCCAACATCTGATTGCAAAGATATGGACCATCGACAGGAAGTTGCGTTTCAACTTTTCGTATCTCGTTGTTAGCCTTCGCATGTCTTTCATGCGGCAGAAGAACCGCTCTACAAGGTTTCGCTGGGCGTAGATGTCGGGGTCATGTGGGATGTGGATGCGGGCGTTTGACTTGGATGGGATCACTGCCAATGCGCCTTCGTCAGCGATGGTTTGGCGGATGGCTTTTGAGCCATAGGCTTTGTCTGCGACGATAGCTGTCGGCTGTTTTTGCCAGCCGACAAATGAACCAAATACCTTGCTATCATGCCTTTGTGCGCCTGTAATCGCGAACCGTAGAGGCAGGCCGCGATGGTCTACGGCGACGTGAACCTTGCTGCCGCGACCGCCGCGTGAGCGTCCAATACCTTGCGCCAACTCCCCCCTTTTGAGCCTGCTGCCGCCCGGTGTGCCTTGACGATTGAACTATCAATGAAGATCAGCGCGTCCTCACATTCCGTCGCCAGCACATCAAATATCCCTTGCCAAATCCCGCGCTCACCCCAGCGGACATAGCGGTTGTAAACAGTCGTGCGCGGGCCATACCGGTCCGGCAGATCGCGCCACGGCGCCCCCGTGCGCAGAACATAGAAAATGCCATTCAAGACTGTTCTGTCATCCTTGCGCTGCGGACCGCGCCCTTGTTTGGGTAAATGAGGCCGGATTGCAGCCCATTCTTCGTCGCTCAGATCAAATCTCGCCATCATGCACCTGTTTTCCGCAGATGAATCATGAAGAGCCCATTTCAGCAAGACAAGGAATTGGGTTCACACCCTAGATGCGGGTTTCTGGGTGAGCTACGTCACATCACGCTGGGTCAGGCTGTCCTTCCCCCCCATTCCGCGTTCTTTTCCCGAACCAAAAACGCCGCCCCAAAAGGAGCGGCGTTTGATCCTGTCGCAAAGCAAAAGCTCGATCAGTTGGATGCGCCAGACTGAGTGTGCTCGCCCTCTTGGTTGTGCTCCTGACCTTTGGTTTCATCCATGTCTGTGTCCATGGAGTCAGCGGCCTCAGCCCCGTCATCAGAGGCTCCTTCGTCGGACATCGTCGAGAAGGTGGCGAGATAGGCGGCCACGTTGGTGCCGTCTTTCAGCTTAAAGGTCATTTTCGAGCGGCCAGAGCCACCATGCGTGTCGATATAGGCGGTCGGATCGGCAACGTATTCGATCAAAGACGCTTCGTCCCAAACCTTGCCAGTCGCGCCCACGGCCAAGATGCCGTCGCCATATTTGAAGCCCTCGTAGGAGGCGACCGGGCGGCCGATCACGCCGTAGAGGTTCGGGCCGGTTCTGCCGCCTTTGACGATGATGTCATCGCCGTTTGCAATCATGTGGCAGGATTTGCATTTGTTGAACTCTTTCGCGCCGGCTTCCGCATCACCGGCGAAAGCGGCGGTGGAGGTTGCCATCAGGGCGGCGGCGGTGAGGGCAAAAAGTTTGGTCCCGGATAGTTTGGTCATAGGGTTGTGTCTCCCGACTGATTCATGTGTCCAATGATCACAATAGCGCGTCTGGGCCTCTGTGCCAGTCCAGTATTGTCGCACCTTCGACCAATGTCGCATCCCGCCGCCATCTGGGCTTAGTCGCCAAAAACCTCGGAAAAGGCGCGTTTCAGGGCGACGTCCACGTCCTCCATCGTCACAGGCAGACCCAGATCCACCAAAGATGTCACGCCATGTTCGCGGATGCCACAGGGCACGATGCCGTCGAAATGGCTCAAATCGGGGTCGACATTGATCGACAGCCCGTGAAAGGACACCCATTTGCGAATGCGCAATCCGATGGCGGCGATTTTGTCCTCGGGCTTTTGCCCGGTCAGGGTCAGCGGCTTGTCCTCGCGCACCACCCAAACGCCAACCCGCCCCGCGCGGATTTCGCCCGTGACGTTGAATTCGGCCAGCGCGGCGATCACCCAAGCCTCCATATTGGCGACGAATTTGCGCACATCTTTGCCGCGTGTGTTGAGATCGAGCATCGCATAGGCGACCCGCTGACCCGGACCGTGATAGGTATATTGCCCGCCGCGACGGGTGTCATAGACCGGGAAACGGTCGGGATCGACCAAATCCTCGCGCTTGGCGGAGCTGCCTGCGGTGTACAAAGGCGGGTGTTCCAACAGCCAAATCAACTCGTCCGCCTCGCCGCGCGCAATGGCATCGGCGCGGGCCTCCATTTCGGTGGCGGCGAACATGTAATCGGTCAACCCGTCTGAAATGCGCCATTCGACCATGTCTCTATCCTTCGCGGCTGACTCTGTGCTTCGGGGGATGTGTTTTGGGTGTATCTTGCGCGGCAGGGACAGAAAAGGGGGCGTGCGGGGAAACTCGTGTTTTGCTTACGATTTGCTAACCCGGAATATGCAATGAAGGCCCATGCGGCGAATAAACCTTGGGATCACGAAGCTGTGTGCTATCCTAAGCGAAGTTTAGTGAGTCATTTGGCGGGGAGGGACAAGTATGTCCAATCAAAAAGTATTCAAACATTTTGTATCGGCGGCGCTTGCGGCTGGGATGATGCTGGGCACAACAACGCGTGTTCAGGCCGATGGTGGTGATTTTCTGGCCGGTGCGGTGATCGGCGGGCTGCTTGGCGCGGCCAGTCAGCAACCGAAAAAGAAAACAACCAGCACGCGGACCTATTCCCGCCCCCGTTTGCCATCAACGCAAGAAGGCAAGGAAATTCAGGCCTCGCTCAATTATTTCGGCTTTAATGCGGGCTCTGTCGATGGCCAGCTTGGCAAAAAGACCCGCGATGCGGTGTCGGCCTATCAGGTCTATCTTGGCTATCCGATCACCGGTCAGTTGTCGCCCTTTGAACAGGAGCTGTTGATCTCGTCGTACAATCGCGCGCAGGCGGGCGGGTATCAAACCACACAACTCGTGGCCTCCAATCCCGAAGGCACCCGTGGTCTTTTGAAAATGTACCGCACTGAAATGGCGTCAGGCGGGGCAGGGGGCGCAACCATGGCCACCATGCCGGGCACCACCGTTGTGGTGAACCCGGTCATGCCTGCACCGCAAACACCGGCCACAATGGCGGCCGCGCCCGCTCCCGCGGCGGCCACCATGCCGAGTTTCGCAGCGGCAACTCCTGAGTCGAGCATGCCCAGCTTCCTTGGGGCGGGCACGCAGGTGTCGCTCGCGTCGCATTGCAACAAGGTCAGCCTGTTGACCAACTCCAATGGCGGGTTCGTCACCGAAGCCTCCATGGTGGATGCCAATCAGGCCCTGAACGAACAGTTTTGCTTGGCGCGCACCTACGCGATCTCGCAGGGTGAGGACATGATTTCCAAGGTTCAGGGCTTTACCCCGGATCAAATCGCCGCTCAATGCGAAGGTCTCGCCCCGCCGATGGCGGCGCAGGTTGCGGCCCTCTCGATCAAACCGCGTGATGCGGTTTTGGCGGAGACTTCGAATTTCGTGCTGAACTCCGGCATGTCTCCGGCGCAATTGGCGGGAACGGCGAAAATCTGTCTCTCCGTGGGCTACCGCACCGACAATATGGATGTGGCTTTGGCCTCGTCGCTGATGTTGGTGGCTGTGGGCGAACGTGCATATGGCGAACTTCTGGGCCATCACCTGAGCCAAGGCGTTGGCGTCACCCAGCGGCCGGATCTGGCTCAGGCGTGGTATGACGATACGCTCACGGCGTTGGCAACAGGTGTACCGGCCGTCTTTGCGCCCGGTCAGGCAGAGCGTGCGGGTCTCTTGCGCAAAGCATCCATGTCTTTGAGCGGCGCGGCGATTTCGGCCCCGGCTCCGGTGGTTCCGGCCTCTGGCACCGCTTTGCCCGCGTTTTCGATCACGGAATAACGGCTCCAATCACGGGATGCTCTGAATGTTTTGCTAGGCCGCCCACTGGGCGGCCTTTCTTTGGGCGAGGAGCGTCAGGTGGGCGGTTCCTCTGGGCGCATCTTGGCGAAACTCTATGTGCCATTGCGCCGCGTGAGGATGGCGTTTCCGGTGCAATTGATATGCCAAAGCCCGCCGTTTGAAAAAAATCAGAAAAAGTGAGGATCGCCCGATTTTTCCTCTTCACTTCCCCGAACCGCTTCGCTACATAGCCCCTCACCAAGTCAAGACTGTGCGGTCGTGGCGGAATTGGTAGACGCGCAGCGTTGAGGTCGCTGTGGGGTAACACCCGTGGAAGTTCGAGTCTTCTCGACCGCACCAACACTTTCTACAGAAAGTGTAACTCATGTCCCAAATAGCTCCCATGTTTTGTAATTCTTAAGCCGCTGGTTGTTGGCTCGGTTGTGCCATGTGGCCATCGGCAAGGTTCGATAGGGGTGAATCCATTTTGGGTATCGTTCGAGAGCCACACGTTTGGATTGATTGCCCGCGACCTCGATGACAGTCTGGGCGAAACAGTGGTCGATGCCATGCTCGGCTGAACCTTGATGTTCGACGGTCCGTGGAGCCACGGCAATTACTCAAGCCGACTTTGCCGCATACAGACGCGCCCTGGTCATTTGGCGTCTTGTCATGAAATCGTGATCCACATCCGCATAGATGGCATAGCTCTTAGGGCGGTGGGCTTTCATTGTGGTGGATAAAAGATATACTGAAAATAAAGCATAAACGCGCCTTAATCGGTTCTCATTTGAGGTGGATTAAGGAATGCATCAGAAAATGACTATAAACAGGGCAATAGCAGTGCCAGCGGCCGTCTAGGATTTGCCATAGCTTGCTTTCCTAAGCTGATGTGGCTTAGGAAAAAATGACCCTCCCCCTTAAGATCCGCTTTGGTTCTTAACATAATTTAAGGTGACCCATGGCCGGCAAAGCCCCTACGCCCTCCCAAGATTTCCGCCACGCCCTCCTGCAACACCTCACCTACACGATGGGCAAAGACCCCGAACATGCGCAGTTTTTTGATTGGCGGATGGCACTGTCTCATGCGGTGCGCGACCGGATCGTTGACCATTGGGTCGCCTCGACGCGCAAGACCTATGAACAAGACGGCAAGCGGGTCTATTACCTGTCGATGGAGTTTCTGATCGGGCGTTTGCTTGAGGATGGGATCGTCAACCTTGGGTTGGCCGAGGAGGCGAAAGAGGCGCTCGACAGCTTTGGCCAAGACTATCGCACGATCTTGATGGACGAACCGGACGCGGCGCTTGGCAATGGTGGCTTGGGCCGTTTGGCCGCCTGTTTCCTCGACAGTCTTTCGACCATCGGCTGCCCGGCTTATGGCTATGGCATCCGCTATGAAAACGGCCTGTTCAAACAGAGCTTTGTGGACGGGCGGCAAGTTGAGGCGGCGGAAACATGGCTACAAGAGCCGCATCCTTGGGAATTTGAGCGTCCAGAAGTGCGGTTCACCCTTGGCTTTGGCGGCGATGTGATTTCCGAGAACGGCAAAACCCTCTGGAAACCCTCCGAACTGATCCAGGCCGAAGCCTTTGATACGCCGATTGTCGGCTGGCAGGGGCGGTGGGCCAACACGCTGCGGCTTTGGGCCGGGCGCGCGGTCGATCCGTTTGATTTGGGCCTGTTCAACTCCGGCGATTTCGCCGCAGCGTCCGAACACGAAGCCTTGGCGCGCTCAATCTCGCGCGTGCTCTATCCCGAGGACAGCAATGAGGCGGGCAAAGAACTGCGCCTGAAACAGGAGTATTTCTTCTCCGCCGCCTCGATCCGCGACATTCTGCGCCGCTTTGACAGCCAGCATGACGACATCCGCCTGTTGCCGACAAAAGTCGCGATCCAGTCGAACGACACCCACCCGGCCATCGCGGGGCCTGAGCTTTTGCGTATCCTGCATGATGAGCGCGGGCTGTCCTTTGAAGAAGCATTCGACATCACCCACCACTGTATGAATTACACCAACCACACGCTGTTGCCGGAGGCGTTGGAGCGTTGGGACGAACGTCTGTTTGGTCGCCTTTTGCCGCGCCATTTGCAGATCATCGACCGCATTGATGACGCTCATTACAAAGCCAATCCACATCGCACGTTGTCGGCGCGCTCGGACGGGCAGGTCAAAATGGGCGAGCTGTCGTTTATGGTGTCAAACCGGGTCAACGGCGTTTCCGCATTGCACACCGATCTGATGAAAAAGACCGTGTTCAAAGAACTCAACGCGCTGCACCCGGGTCGTATCGTCAATGAAACCAATGGTGTGACCCCACGCCGCTGGCTGCATTCGTGTAACCCGAAACTGTCCGCCCTGATCACCGAGACCATTGGCGAGGAATGGGTGGCCGATCTGGAACAGCTCAAAAAGCTGGAACCCGCCATCGAGGATGCCGGTTGGTTGGAGCGGTTCACTCAGGTGAAAACCGACAACAAAGCCGCGCTGTGTGACTACGTGTCCAAGGCGCATGGGATCAATTTGAACCCAGAGGCGATGTTCGACATTCAGATCAAGCGAATGCATGAATATAAGCGTCAGCACCTCAATATTCTTGAAACCATCGCCCATTGGCTGGAAATCAAAGACAATCCGTCGGCCAACTGGGTGCCGCGCGTCAAACTTTTTGCGGGTAAGGCGGCACAGGGCTATTATTTCGCCAAGGATATCATCCGCCTGATCAACGACTTCGCCAAAGTGGCGAATGCCGATGTGGACACGCGTGATGTGTTGCAAGTGGTGTTTTTGCCGAACTACAACGTCACTTTGGCCGAACGGTTGATCCCGGCGGCGGACCTGTCCGAACAAATCTCGACGGCGGGCAAAGAGGCCTCTGGGACGGGCAACATGAAATTTGCCCTCAACGGCGCGCTCACGATTGGCACGCTGGATGGGGCCAATGTCGAAATCCGCGAACAGGTCGGTGCGGATAATTTCTTTCTCTTTGGCATGTTGGCCGATGAGGTGATGCAACGCCGGATGATGCATGATCACGCACAACAGGCGATCAACGCCGATCCGCGTTTGGCGCGCGCGCTTGATGCGCTGCGTTCGGGCCGTTTTAGCCCCGAAGATCCGGGCCGTTACACCCATATCGCTGACAATCTGACATGGTCGGATTACTTCCTTGTCTGTTCCGATTTCACCGACTACTGGCGTGCACAACGCGAGGTTGATACCGTGTACACGGACCCGCAAAAATGGGCCAAAATGGCGGCGCTCAATGTGGCACGTTCCGGGTGGTTTTCGTCGGATCGCACCATCCACGGCTACATGTGCGATATCTGGGGGGCTAAGAGCCTTATTCCCTAAAAATCAAACAGTTGATTGGTTCTTGGAATCCCCTAAGGTGCCATCAAATAAAGGAAAATCAGATGGCACAGACAGATCAAAAGAGTTTCGCAGATGCCACGGTTCTGGCGCAGATCTGTGCGGGGCGGTTTGATGATCCTTTCGCCATTTTAGGTCCACATAAAAAGGGCCGGATTCGCACGGTAACCTGTTATGATCCGGGGGCGGAGGCGATGTCGGCGCTCAGCGCGGGCAAACTGTCGCCTCTGGCCTCGGTCGCGGGCTATCGGGGCCTGTTTCACGGCGCCGTATCTGGCACCAAGCCCTATGTTTTGATCGGCCAAAAAGGCAAAACGGAGTGGCAGGTCGAAGATGCGTATCGTTTTGGGCCGGTGTTGGGCGAGCTTGACGAATATCTGTTGGGTGAGGGCAATCACAATCGGCTTTGGACCGCGCTTGGTGCCCATGTGATGACCCATGAGGGCGTCCATGGTACGCATTTCGCCGTTTGGGCACCGAATGCGAAACGGGTTTCCGTGGTTGGCGATTTCAACGCTTGGGACGGGCGGCGGCATGTGATGCGCAAACGCGGCGGCACTGGCGTTTGGGAAATTTTCATGCCGGGTGTGGGCGAGGGGGCAGCCTATAAATACGAGATTTTGGATGCGCAGGATGGCCTCCACCTCAAAGCCGATCCGGTCGGCTTTGGCAGTCAGCACCCGCCCGAAACCGCCTCTGTCGTACGCGATATTTCGGGCTATGGCTGGTCCGATGGGCCGTGGATGGAAAGCCGCGCCGAGGCGCAAAAGCGCGATCAGGCCATCTCGATTTATGAGGTGCATCTTGGCTCCTGGCGGCGCAAGGATGACGGGCGTCCGATCTCCTATAAAGAGGCCGCCGTTGAGCTGATCGACTATGTGACATACATGGGGTTCACTCATATCGAATTGATGCCGATTTCTGAGTATCCATTTGACGGCTCTTGGGGCTATCAACCCGTCGGACTTTTTGCCCCCACCATCCGCTTTGGCCCGCCACATGAGTTCCGCGATCTGGTTGAAGCGGCGCATGAGGCGGGGCTTGGTATCTTGCTTGATTGGGTGCCGGGGCATTTCCCGACCGATGTGCATGGCTTGGCGCAATTCGATGGCACGCCTTTGTATGAACACGCCGATCCGCGCGAGGGGTTCCACCAAGATTGGAACACGCTGATCTACAATTACGGTCGTCACGAGGTGGAAAATTTTCTGACCTCGAATGCGCTTTATTGGTTTGAAGAATATCACATTGACGGGCTGCGGGTGGATGCCGTGGCGTCGATGATCTACCGCGATTATTCGCGCAAAGAGGGCGAATGGATTCCGAACATCCACGGTGGGCGGGAAAATCTTGAGGCGATCCACATGCTTCAGAGCATGAACACGCTGTCCTATGGCGAGGTGCCCGGCATCATGACTGTGGCTGAGGAAAGCACCGCCTATCCGGGTGTTTCCGCGCCAGTGGATGGGGGCGGGCTTGGCTTTGGTTACAAATGGAACATGGGCTGGATGAACGACACGCTGTCTTACATGGCGCTCGATCCGGTGCATCGCAAACACCATCATCACCAGATGACCTTTGGTCTGCATTACGCGTTCTCGGAAAACTTCATCCTGCCGATCAGCCATGACGAAGTGGTGCATGGCAAAGGCTCGATGATCCATAAAATGCCCGGCTCGGAATGGGAAAAATTCGCCAATCTGCGGGCCTATTATGGGTTCATGTGGGCGCATCCGGGCAAAAAGCTTTTGTTCATGGGGCAAGAGTTTGGCCAATGGCAAGAGTGGAGCCATGATGGTGAGATTGATTGGGCCTGTCTGGTCTATCACATGCACCAAGGCGTCCAGGACGTGGTGCGCGATCTCAACGCGCTCTACCGCGCCACGCCCGCGCTTTACGCCAAGGATTGCGACCCGGACGGGTTCCAATGGATTGAGGCCAATGACGCGGCACATTCGATCTACGCGTGGATCAGGCGCGGCGGAGCTGACGATGCCGAAGTCGTCGTGGTGTGTAATTTCACGCCGCTCGAACGCAGCGCCTATAAGCTCGGCTTTCCGCAAGAGGGCGTCTGGCGCGAGGCGATCAATACAGATGCAGAATGCTACGGTGGCGGAGGCCGCGGCAATCTGGGGCGGATCACCGCCACGAAGGGCGAGTGGCACGGACAGCCTGCGACAGCGGAGATCACCGTGCCGCCACTCTCAACAATGGTCTTTATCAAAGACAAAGCATGACGGTCTGAGCCGAAAGGCAGGGGCTCGGGGTGCGGAAAGGTGGAGGAATGACACAGACACAAACACAGACGCGCAACAGACTGGCCAATCGGACCATGGCGTTCGTGTTGGCGGGGGGGCGCGGTTCGCGGCTTCAGGAACTGACCAATTCGCGGGTGAAACCGGCGGTGTATTTTGGTGGCAAAACCCGGATCGTCGATTTTGCGCTCTCCAATGCGCTCAACTCCGGCATCCGCAAAATGGCGATTGCGACGCAATACAAAGCCCACTCTCTGATCCGCCACATCCAACGCGGTTGGACATTTTTCCGCGCCGAACGCAATGAATTTTTGGACATTTTACCCGCCTCGCAGCGCTATGAAGAAAGCACATGGTATCGCGGTACAGCCGACGCCGTGGCGCAAAACATCGACATCATCGACAGTTATGATGTCGATTACATCCTGATCCTTGCGGGCGATCACATCTATAAGATGGATTACGAGTTGATGATCCAACATCACGTCGACAGCGGCGCGGATGTGACCATCGGCTGTCTGACCGTGGACCGCAAACAGGCCTCGGCCTTTGGCGTGATGGCGGTGGATGGCACGGACCGGATCACCGAGTTTTTGGAAAAACCCGCCGATCCTCCGGGCATTCCGGGCGATGAGAAAAACGCGCTCGCCTCGATGGGCATCTATGTGTTCAACTGGAAATTCCTGCGCGAACGGCTGTTGGAAGACATGGAGGATCAAACCTCCAGCCACGACTTTGGCAACGACATGATCCCCGACATCGTGGCCAAGGGCAAAGCGCAGGCGCATCGTTTCACCGACAGTTGCATCCGCCACCCCGACGCCCCGGCCTATTGGCGCGATGTCGGTACGATTGACGCCTATTGGAAGGCCAATATCGACCTGACCGATTTCACCCCCGAGCTTGATCTGTGGGACCGCAGTTGGCCGATTTGGAGTTATTCCGAGAACACGCCACCGGCAAAATTCATCCATGACCGCCCGGATCGGCGCGGTACGGCGGTGAGTTCGATGGTCTCGGGGGGCTGCATCATTTCGGGGACGGAAATCCGCGAAAGCCTGTTGTTCACCCATGTGACCACCAATTCCTATGCCTCTTTGGAGGGCGCCGTGGTTTTGCCCTATGTGAATGTGGCGCGTCATGCGCGGCTTAAAAACGTGGTGATTGATCGCGGCGTTCATATCCCAGAGGGGCTTGTGGTCGGAGAAGATCCCGAAGTGGATGCCAAATGGTTTCGGGTGTCACCGGGCGGGATCACCTTGATCACCCAAGACATGCTGAACCGGAGGGCCAAAGGCCTATGACACGGGTTCTCTCCGTCACGTCCGAATGTGTGCCCCTGGTGAAAACCGGGGGATTGGCCGATGTGGCCGGGGCTTTGCCCGGCGCATTGGCGGCGCATGGCGTGGACATGCGTACGCTTTTGCCGGGCTATCGCGCGGTTTTGACGGCCCGGCCGGGTGCTGAGCCGGTGTTTGACATCCATGATTTCTTCGGTGGTTCGGCCCAAATTCGCCGCGCAACATTGGGCGACACTGTACTTTATATTTTGGATGCCCCGCATCTCTATGACCGTGACGGATCGCTCTATACCGGCCCCGGTGGCTATGATTGGGCCGACAACCCGCAACGCTTTGCCGCGCTCTCATTGGCCGCGGCGATGATTGCGGCGCACGGGATCGAAGGCTGGGTGCCCGAGGTCTTGCATCTGCATGATTGGCAGGCCGGATTGACCCCGGTGTACCTGCGCGAATTGGGGGCGGCTGAGCGGGTCAAGACGCTGATGACCATTCACAACATCGCCTTTCAAGGCTGTTGTTCGGCCGATCTGATCGACACGCTGGGCCTGCCGCGTCCCGGGTTTAGCCCCGGTGGCTATGAATATTGGGGTCAGATTTCGGCGCTCAAAGCCGGGATTATTGGCGCGACCAAGGTCTCCACCGTCTCACCCACCTATGCCGCCGAGTTGATGACAGGCGAATATGGCATGGGGATGGAGGGCGTTTTGGCCGCGCGCGGTTCGGATTTTGTCGGCATTCTCAATGGCATCGACGAAGAGGTCTGGTCGCCAAGTTACAAGACCCCAAAAGGCAAAGCCAAATATAAGGCCGCGCTGCGCGACGAGCTTGGCCTGCCAAACTCCGGTCCGGCCAGTGAGGGGCCGCTCTGCGTGGTGATCTCGCGGTTGACCGGGCAAAAGGGCTTTGATCTTTTGCTCGAAGCGCTGCCAACATTGTTGCAGCAGGGCGGGCAATTGGCGCTTTTGGGGTCGGGCGATAGCGCGTTTGAATCCGCCTTCCGCGATGCCGCTTTGCGTTCTGCGGGTGTGGCGGTGCGGATTGGCTATGACGAAGCCTTCGCCCGTCGTTTGATCGAAGGTGGGGACGCGATTTTGGTGCCCTCGCGCTTTGAACCCTGTGGCTTGACGCAAATGTATGGGTTGCGGTTTGGCACCTTGCCGTTGGTCTCGCTGACGGGCGGGTTGGCCGATACGGTGATCAATGCCAATGCCGCAGCACTGGCGCAAGGCGTTGCCACGGGGGTGCAATTTCACCCGGTCACGACCTTGGCGCTGACCCAGGCGCTCAACCATCTCTGCGCGCTCTACCGCAAGCCTGATGTCTGGACCAAAATGATGGACAATGCCATGGCACAACCCGTCGGTTGGAACGCATCGGCAGGCACATATGCCGATCTTTTTGAGGCGATGACAGGAGCTACGCACCCTAAATGAGGCAATTTTCGATCCTGGGCGGCCATGCCGCACCGCTGGGGGCCACGGCCGACGGCGAAGGTGTTAATTTCGCGGTTTTTTCCCAACATGCCCGCCGGATCACCCTGTGTTTGTTCTCGGACGACGGTCAAACCGAAACCCAGCGTTTGGATTTGCCAGAACGTGATGGCGATGTTTGGCATGGGTTTGTGCCGGGCATGCGTCCGGGGCAACTCTACGGGCTGCGCGCCGATGGGGCCTATGCGCCGGACCAAGGCCATCGGTTCAATTACAACAAACTCTTGATGGATCCCTACGCCAAACGCGTGACCAAACACCCTGACTGGCATGACGCCTTGATGGGCTATGAGGTCGGGCACGAGGCCGCCGATCTGTCTTTTGACACCCGAGACAGCGCCAAATACATGCCGCGTTCGGTCGTCGAAGATGTGCTTTTTGCGTGGGGCAAAGATCAACCGCCGCACCGGCCCACCTCGCAATCGGTGATCTATGAGGCTCATGTCAAAGGCCTGACGGAACTGCACCCGGATGTGTTGCACAAGGGCAAATTCCTAGGCCTCGCCTCGGATGCGATCTTGGATCACCTTGTGAATCTGGGCATCACCGCGATTGAACTTTTGCCGGCGCAGGCTTTTCTCAACGATCGGTTTTTGGTCGAAAAGGGTTTGGTGAATTACTGGGGCTATCAGACGCTGAGCTTCTTTGCCCCTGATCCGCGTTACCTTGCCTATCACCAAATCGCCGAGTTCCAACATATGGTTGCGCGGCTGCATTCGGCGGGCATCGAGGTGATCATGGATGTGGTGTATAACCACACCGGCGAGGGCAATGAACAGGGGCCGACGCTGTCCTTCCGAGGTCTCGACAACAAAAGCTATTATCGGCTGACCGACGATCAGCGCTATTACATCAACGACACGGGCACCGGGAATACGCTTAATATTGATCACCCGATGGTGCTGCGTATGGTGTTGGATTCCTTGCGCTATTGGGTCGAGGTGATGCATGTCGATGGCTTCCGCTTTGATCTGTGCACCACCTTGGGCCGCACCCCCACGGGGTTTGATCGCGGCGCGTCCTTTTTTGATGCGATCCGGCAAGACCCGGTTCTGACCAAGGTTAAACTGATCGCGGAACCGTGGGATATTGGCCCCGGTGGCTACCGCGTGGGCGGGTTCCCTCCGCCGTTTTTGGAATGGAACGACAAGTTTCGCGATGGCATTCGACGCTTTTGGCGCGGCGATGCGGGACATGTGCCTGTGCTGGCCGATCGCCTGACCGGATCGGCGTTACAATTTGATCATTCGGGCCGTCCAGCCACCTCATCGGTCAATTTTGTCACGGCGCATGACGGGTTCACCTTGATGGATGTGGTCAGCTACACTGGCAAACACAATGAGGCCAATGGCGAAGACAACCGCGATGGCCACAATGACAATGCCTCCGACAATATGGGGGTGGCCGGGCCGACCGAGGATGTCAAAATCAATGCAGCCCGCGCGCAACGGCGGCGTAACCTCTTGGCCACGCTGTTGTTTTCCCAAGGCACGCCGATGCTTTTGGCGGGGGATGAGCTGGGCAATAGCCAGCAGGGCAACAACAACGCCTATTGCCAAGACAATGAGATCGGGTGGATTGATTGGAGCAGGGCTGACCCGGCGTTTTTGGAGTTTACCAAACGGCTGATCGCCTTTCGGCGCGACCACCCGATTTTGCGTCAGAAACGGTTTTTGCATTCGCGCGAACGGTTGATGGATGGGATCGAAGACTTGTTTTGGTGGCGGCCTGACGGGGTTTTGATGCGCGACCGGGATTGGACCGCGCCGGAGTTGAAAACACTCTGTGCCGAAATGCGCATCGCCTCCGGTACGCCGCTTTATGCCCAACGCGAAGAGGCTCTGTTCCTGATTTTCAACCGGGGCGAGGCGGTGAGCGTGCATCTTCCGGCCTGTATGCCGGGGCGGCGTTGGCGGCTTTGGATCGACACCGGCCACCCGGATATTGATGGCGAAGTGATCGACGGGTCCATCATCCTGGCCGGGCGCGAAACCACTTTGGCGCTTGAACTGGAGGCCTTTTGATGACGGATCTGCGGCTTGAACTCTCTGCCCGGATTGGTGTCCATGGCCAGTTTTACGACCAGTTGGGCGTGTTGCGCGAAACCTCGGTGGAGACCGCCGTGGCGCTGATGCGTGCGCTCGGGTTTGAGGCCGAAACTGAGGAGGACGCGCGCGCACATCTTGAGGCGGGTTGGGACACGGGCCTGCCGTGGGATGTGGTCTGTGAGGCGGGCACCGCGCCTTGGGTCGATATTGGCGACAGCGCATGGGTGTTGACCTATGAGGATGGCCGGACATGCGAGGGCCGGGGCGGGGACAGCTTGCCGGAGCTGCCGATGGGCATCCATCATCTGATCGCGGGGCCGATCCGCATCACGCTTTTGGCTGCGCCCGCATCCATCCCGTTGCCGGACCGCTGTTGGGGGCTGGTTGCGCCGCTTTATGGCCTGTCCGCGCGTGGCATTGGCACCTATGAGGGCTTGAGTGCGCTGGTGCGCGGGCTTGGGCCGCATGGTGCGGCGTTCTTGGGCATCAATCCGGTGCATGCCGGGTTTCCGACTGTGCCGGATATGTTCAGCCCCTATTCGCCGTCCCATCGCCGCCGTTTGAATGTCCTGCATTTGGCGACTGAGACCGGCGTGCCAGGGGCGTTGATCGACTACCAAACCGACACGCCCGCGCGGATGACCGCGCTGCGTCAGGCGTTTGAAGCCCACCCGACATCGCCCGAGTTTCTGGCCTATCTGGCGCAAGAGGGCGCGTCGCTTGAAACCTTTGCCCTGCATCAGGCGCTCTCCGCCATTCATGGCCCGTTTTGGTGCGATTGGCCTACGGATTTGCAATGTCCAAATAGCGCTGCCGCACAGGCCGCACGCCGCGATTTGCGCGATGAAATTCTGTTTCACGCCTGGTTGCAGTGGCGCGCGGATACCGATTTGTCCGATGCGCAGGCACAGGCCAAGACCGCCGGGATGGCGCATGGGCTGTATCTCGATTTGGCCGTGGGCACCCATCCGCATGGCGCGGAAACATGGGAAGATCGCGACAGTTTCGCCTATGGCGCCTCGCTGGGGGCACCGCCCGATGCGTTTTCGGCTGCGGGGCAAAACTGGGGCCTTGCCCCGTTTAATCCATTGGATTTGCGTAAAAACTCCTATGCCGCCCTGCGCGACACCTTTGCCCGGCAACTGCGTTTTGCGGGGGCGATGCGGATTGATCACATTCTTGGGTTTGAGCGCACCTTTTGGGTGCCGGAACAGGCCCCCGGCGCCTATGTGCAAATGCCACGCGATGCGATGTTGGCCGTGGCGCGCATCGAGGCCGCGCGCACAGGCGGCATCATCATCGGCGAAGATTTGGGCCTGATCCCTGACGGTCTGCACGCGGCTTTGGCCGGATCGGGGGTTTTGGGCTGTCGGGTGATGATGTTTGAACGTGACAATTGGCAGGACCCCGACTTCAAACCGGCAGAGCGCTATGATGAGGCGGCGATTGCGTCGTTTTCGACCCATGATTTGCCGACATGGCAGGGCTGGCGTCAGGGCGCGGATGTCACGGCGCGGCAAACTGCCGGAGGGTTGGACGCGGCGCAGACCGAACATGAGTTGGACCATCGGGCACGTGAAGTGGCGGCGATGGATCGGCTGTTGCCGGACGCGGAGCAAGACACGCTGCACGATTTTTTGGCACGCACACCCTCACGATTGGTCGCGGTTCAGGCCGAAATTATGCTCGGCATGGTGGATCAACAAAATCTACCCGGAACCACCAGCGAATATCCAAATTGGCGCATTCGTTTGCCCGAAACTTCTGATACCCTCACCACAAATAGTGAAATCATGCGCGTGGCTGAAATCATGCGCAAACACGACCGATAGGAAGGACATCATATGACCCGCCACATGGTTGAAACCCATGCGATTGACGGCCAAAAACCCGGAACGTCGGGGCTGCGTAAGAAAACTCCGGTGTTCATGCAGCCGCACTATCTGGAAAATTTCGTTCAGGCGATTTTCAACGGAATCGGGGGGGCTGCGGGCAAGACCTATGTGTTGGGCGGTGATGGTCGGTATTTCAATGACCGTGCCGCGCAGGTGATGTTGCGTATGGCGGCGGCCAATGGTGCGAAAAAGGTCATCGTTGGCCAAAACGCATTGCTGTCCACCCCGGCGGCTTCGCATTTGATCCGCAAACGCGGTACGGATGGCGGTATCATCATGTCCGCCTCGCACAATCCAGGCGGGCCGAAAGAGGATTTCGGGGTGAAATTCAACACACCCAATGGTGGCCCCGCCGCCGAAGGTGTGACCGAGAAAATCTTTGAAGCGACCAAGACGATCACCGAATATGCCATCATGGACGCGCCGGATGTGGACCTGTCCACCATCGGCACGACGGTGTTGGGCGAGATGGACGTCGAGGTCGTCGATCCGGTCGCCGATTACGCGCTGATGATGGAAGAGATTTTCGATTTCGACAAAATCCGCGCGCTGTTTGCGGGCGGGTTTACCCTACGCTTTGATGCGATGCATGCGATCACCGGCCCCTATGCCAAGGCCATCCTTGAGGACAGGCTGGGTGCGCCGAAAGGCTCTGTGGTCAATGCCATGCCGCTGCCGGATTTTGGCGGCGGGCATCCCGATCCAAACCCGATTTGGGCCAAAGAGTTGATGGATTTGATGTTTTCGGGATCGGCCCCGGATTTTGGCGCGGCCTCGGATGGGGACGGCGACCGCAATATGATTGTGGGCCGCAACGCCTATGTGACGCCATCGGACAGTTTGGCGGTGTTGGCGGCCAATGCCACATTGGTTCCGGCTTATGCAAGCGGGCTTAAGGGCGTGGCGCGGTCGATGCCGACCTCGCGGGCACTCGACCGCGTTGCCGAGACGCTCGACATTGCCTGCTATGAGACGCCGACGGGCTGGAAATTCTTTGGCAACCTGTTGGACGCGGGCCGTGCGACACTGTGTGGCGAGGAAAGTGCGGGCACCGGATCGGATCACGTGCGCGAGAAAGATGGGCTTTGGGCGGTTCTGTTTTGGCTCAATATCTTGGCCGAACGGAAGCAATCCGTGGCCGCGATCATGGCCGATCATTGGGCGCGCTATGGCCGCAACTACTATTCGCGTCACGACTATGAGGCGGTTGACACTGCGGCGGCCAATGGGGTGATGGAGGCTCTGCGCGGCAAGTTACGCCATTTGCCGGGGCAGGTGATCGAGGGCATGACCATCGAGGCCGCCGATGAGTTCGCCTATGACGATCCGGTCGATGGGTCGCGCTCTGAGGGGCAGGGCATTCGGATTATGTTCATTGGCGGTGGGCGCATTGTGTTCCGGCTTTCAGGCACCGGCACCGAGGGCGCGACGTTGCGGGTCTATTTGGAACGAGTGGAAACGGCAGCGGCGGCGCTTCAGGACAATCCGCAACACGCGCTTTCGGCGGTGATTGCGGCGGCGGACGGCTTGGCCGAGATCCGCAGTCGCACAGGCCGCAACGCGCCCGATGTGATCACCTAAAGCTGCGTGACAGTTGCGTGCGACACGGCCGGGGCGCGCGTTCCCGGCCGTTTTCTATGAAAGGACAGAGTATGAGAACGAGCCTTCGCAGCAAAATCATCGCCACGTGTGATGCCAAAATCGCCCAGAAAGGCGAGGGGGTCGGCCTGTCGTTTTACGCGTTTTTCGCCAATAAAAATGACGACCCCGAAACGCTGATGGAGGCGGCAGACTGGTGGATTAAAACTCACCAGTTGGATCACTTTGAGAAGGCGGTGAAGGTGCGGGACATGGTGTTGAAAGGGATGTGAGGGGCGATTGTCCCCTCTGCCCCAGACACACAAAAACGGCCGGGGTCTGACGCCCGGCCGTTTCCATATCTACGTGCCGCACCTGAGCCTTAGGCGGTGGCTTTTTTGCGGCCAAAGATTTTCATCACCAGCACGAAGAACAGCGGCACGAAGATGATGCCGAAGACTGTGCCGGAGATCGTTCCGCCCAGAACCGCGGAGCCGACTGCGCGGCGGCCCCCCGAGCCAGCGCCCGACGACAGGACCAGCGGCACAACCCCCAAGGAGAAGGCCAGCGAGGTCATGATGATCGGGCGGAACCGTTGCCGTGCCGCTTTGAGCACCGCGTCGATCAAATTGGCCCCGGCGTCATATTGCTCGCGGGCGAATTCCACGATCAAAATGGCGTTTTTCCCGGTCAAACCGATCACGGTCAACATGCCGACCTGAAAGAACACGCCGTTTTGGAACTGGAAGAAATAGGCCGTAGAGAGCGTGCCCAAGATGCCGACCGGCAGGGCCAACATGACCGAGAACGGGATCGCCCAGCTTTCATAAAGCGCGGCGAGACAAAAGAAGATCGCGGCCAAAGAGAGCGCATAGAGCATCGGCGCTTGTGAGCCGGATTCGCGTTCTTCCAGTGACAGGCCAGTCCATGCCACGGCAAATCCCGGCGGCAGGTTTCCGACCAGACGTTCGATTTCCGCCATGGCTTCGCCGGTGGAGACGCCCGGGGCAGGGGAGCCCTGAATCTGCATCGCAGGGATGCCGTTGTAGCGGTTCAGGCCTTGCGGACCATAGACCCAACGCTCCGAGGTGAAGTTGGAAAAGGCCACAAGATCGCCGGTACTGTTGCGGACCCGCCATTTTTGCAAATCGGTCGGGGTGGCACGGGCATCGGCTTCGCCTTGGACATAGACGCGTTTGGTTTTGCCGTTGTCATCGAAATCGTTGACGTAGGTTCCGGCCATGGCGATCGACAGCGTGTTGCCGACGTTGGTCGGGGAGACCCCCATCGCGCCTGCTGCTCGCCAGTCGATGTCCAGTTTGAACTGGGTCGCATCCTCAAGACCCGAGGGGCGCGCCGAGGCGATCAACGGGCTTTGCGCGGCCATGCCCAACATCATGTTGCGGGCTTCCAGAAGTTGTTCGTGGGTTTGGCCGCCTGGGGCTTGCAGGTAGAAGTCAAAGCCCGAAACGTTGCCAAGTTCGGTGACCGCAGGCGGCACAATCGGGAAGGCCATGGCCTCTTGGATGCCCATGAAGGCGCCATACGCACGGCCAGCAATGGCCTGAACCGATTGCGCCGGGCTTGGACGCTCGCCCCAATCTTTCATCCGCACAAAGGCCAAACCGTTGTTTTGACCCGCTCCGGCAAAGGAGAAGCCAACGATGGTAAAGATCGAATCCACAGCCTCTTTTTCGGCGTTGAGGAAATACTCTTGGATTTGCATATTGGCTTTGGCGGTGTTTTCGGCGGTGGAGCCCGCCGGACCTTGTACCAGTGCCAACATGATGCCCTGATCCTCATCGGGCAAAAAGCCGGTGGGGGTTTGCAGGAACAACCAGACAATGCCGCCGCCCATGATGGCATAAATCATCAACATTCGCAGCGGACGCCGCACCGTGTAACCCACGGTCGCGCCATAGCCGCCGGTGATTTTTTCAAACACCCGGTTGAACAGGCCAAAGGGGCCACGTTTGGTATGATGGGCGTCTTTGCCGCGCAACAAGGTGGCGCAGAGCGCGGGCGTCAGCGTCAGGGCCACAACGACCGAGAGCAACATGGCCGAGACGATTGTAATCGAGAACTGGCGATAAATCACCCCGGTCGAGCCGCCGAAAAACGCCATCGGAATGAACACGGCAGAGAGCACCAAGGCCACGCCGATCAGCGCGCCGGTGATCTGATCCATGGATTTGCGCGTGGCTTCGCGCGGGCTCAGGCCCTCTTCTTCCATGATCCGTTCGACGTTTTCGACCACCACGATGGCGTCATCGACCAAAAGACCGATGGCCAGAACCATCGCCAACATGGTCAGCACGTTGATCGAGTAGCCAAACAGCGACAAGACCGCGAAAGTGCCAAGCAAAACGACGGGCACAGCCAAGGTCGGGATCAATGTGGCGCGGAGGTTTTGCAGGAACAACAGCATCACAAAGAACACCAAAACGATGGCTTCCATCAGGGTCTTTTGGACCTCGTGGATCGAGATTTCGACAAAGGGTGTGGTATCATAGGGGATGACGTAGCTCACGCCTTCGGGGAAATATTGCGCATATTCGCTAATCTTTTCACGCACCAATTTCGAGGTGTCGAGCGCATTGGCACCGGGGGCGAGCTGGATCGCCATGCCAGAGGCGGGTTTGCCATTGTATTTCGCAATCGTGGAGTAGTTTTCCGCGCCGACTTCGACACGGGCCACGTCTTGCAACAACACAATGCCGCCGTCGCCTTCAGACCGCAGGATGATATTGCGGAAATCCTCGGGCGTTTTCAAAAGCGATTGTGCGGTGATGGTGGCGTTGAGCGCTTGACCTTCGGGGGAGGGCAGACTGCCAAATGCGCCCGCCGAAATTTGGGCGTTTTGCGACGACACGGCTCCGACGACATCGGAGGGTGTCATGTCGAAAGCGGCCAGTTTCGATGGATCAAGCCAAATCCGCATGGCATATTGTGCGCCAAAAATCTGGGTGCCGCCCACGCCTTCGATGCGGCTGAACGCGTCCACAAGATTGGTGTTCAGATAATCGGCAAGGTCGGCCTGATCCAACTGACCATCATCGGAGATCAAGCCGATCACCATCAAAAAGCCCGCGGAAGATTTCTGAACGGTGACACCTTGGCGCTGCACCGCTTCGGGCAAAAGCGCTGTGGCCTGTGACAATTTGTTTTGCACCTGCACCTGCGCGATATCGGGGTCAATCCCGGTTTCAAACGTCATGGTGATCGAGGCCGACCCGGATGAGGTCGAGCTGGACGACATATAGCGCATCCCGTCCAACCCGGTCATCTGTTGTTCGATGATCTGGGTGACGGTATTGGCCACGGTTTCAGCCGAAGCCCCCGGATAGGCGGCGTGGATCGAAACCGAGGGCGGTGCGATTTGTGGGTATTGAGCGATGGGCAGGGTCACGATCGACAGCGCGCCAATGCCCATGATGAGGATCGAGATAACCCAGGCAAATACCGGGCGGTCAATGAAAAAGCGGGCCATAAGGGGTCCTTCCGGGCTTTGCTCAGTTGCTGTCGCTGGAGGCGGGGGCGGCCTCTTGCGGTTGCGGGGCGACGGTCATGCCAGCGGAGACTTTTTGCAGCCCTGCTACGATCACCATTTCACCGGAGGCGACCCCTTCGGTCACGACCCAATTGGCGCCCTGATCGCTTTGCACCGTCAGCGTGCGCTGTTCGACGATATTTTCAGGAGTGACGACAAACGCCATCGGGCGACCGCGACGATCTCGTGTGATCGCCTCTTGCGGCACCAAAATTGCGTCCTTGATCAAGCCCTGTGGCATCTCAACCTGAACATACATGCCGGGCAGCAGGAAATGATCCGGGTTCGGGAACGACAGGCGCAACAGGATCGAGCCGGTCTGCTCATCGACATGGGGTTCGGCGGCGGACAATTCGCCTTTTTGCTCATAGGTGCTGCCATCGGTCAGCCGCAACTCGACCGTTTGGCCGATGTTCCCGGCAAAGGTCGCATCGCTTCCCGCGCGCTGCCAGCGTAGCATTTCCGCTGCCGCTTGGGTCACATCGACATAGACCGGATCAAGCGCGCGGATCACGGTGAGCGGGCTGGCTTGACCAGAGGTGACCAGCGCCCCTTGGGTGATTTGGCTCAGGCCCACCACACCCGAGATCGGCGCACGGACCGTGGTGCGATCCAAATCAATTTCAGCGGTCAACAGATTGGCTTCGGCCAGTTTGATCGCGGCTTCGGCGGAATCACGGGCGGCGATGGCGCTGTCGAGGTTTTGTTGGGCCACAACATTGCGCGATTTCAATTCTTGCTGACGATCATATTCGATCATCGCCGATTTCAATGCGGCCTTGGCTTGGGCCAAACCGGCCTCTGCCACCGCTTTTTGCGCCTCATAAGAGGCGGCGTCGATGGCATAAAGCGCATCACCCTTTTCAACCGGGCGTCCTTCTTCAAACAAGCGCTCGCGGATGATGCCATTGACCTGTGGGCGCACTTCGGCAGCACTTGAGGCGGCAACGCGACCGGGCAGCGGTGCGGTCAAGGTGAGGTCTTTGGCCTCCAGCGTGACCACGGTCACAGGCGTGGGCGGGCGGGCGTCTTGGGCAAGGGCGGGCATCGCGGCGCAAAGGGCAAGCGCAAGGGCGGTAGACATCCGGCGCAGCGACACAGGCAGTCTTTGGGGAGGAGGGTGTTTGGCATGGAGGTCTCCGGCAAGGGGATTGCGGCGCGCGCGGGCGCGGCCCAGTCTCAGAAATGATGCGTGTGCGATGGCTCCGTTTATCATACAGATGCATGTCGCTCTTGAATTTTCATTAAAGAAACGGGATGGTTTTGTAAAGTTCGTGATCGGCGCCCTGTCTGTGCACAAATGCAGGACAGCTGTGGGCGAAATGGGGGCGATGACGGTATGGAGGAGAAGGCGGATATGGTGAAAGAGACAGAGGTGACCCCGTGTGAGCCCCATCGTCGTCGCGGCCGCCCGGTTCAAATGGACAGTGCTGCGCGCGAAGAGGAAATTGTGCGTGTCACCAAGGCGCTGTTGATGAGTTCGTCCTTGGACGAGGTCACGATGGCGGCGATTGCGTGCGAAACCGGCATGTCAAAGCGCACGATCTATGCCCATTTCGACAGTCTCGAAGCCCTATTGCGCCGCAGCATGGCCGAGATTGGTAAGGTGATTTTTCTCCCCTTGAACGAGGTTGAAAAAACCAAGCCTTTGAAGGAGCGTTTGTCGCTTTTGCTCACGCTGAACAAGCCGCCGGTCAGTGAAGACCGCAAGCGTGAATTCCTGCGCACCCTGATTGCCAAGGCGCATGTTTTTCCCAATCTGGCGCGTGAAATGTGCCAGAATGGTCGTGGCATCTTGCGGGGGTATATCCGTGACGAGTTGGAGGAGGCGGTGCGCGAGGGGGCGCTTCAAATTGCCCCAGATCGGGTGGCGCTGGCGGCAGAGATTTTGATGGATATGGCGTTTTGGGACCCGGTGCCAAGCCTGTTGGACCCGGAGTATACCTATCCGGTTGATGGCGACATGGCCCTGCGCCGAGAAGCGGCGATTGAGATTTTTCTCAACGGCTGCCTGACACAGAGGTCTTAGAGGCGGCGATTCTTAGAGGCGGCGATAAATTTATGCGCCTGTGCCTCATTTTAGGGCGCAAACGTAAATGCGCGCCGCGGTCATTGGATTGGGGGCGGTTTTCACGGGGCTTTCACAACGGCGCATTTTAGGTCTTAACTGGATCGCATGTGAGAGGGTCGAATGAGCCGTTTTCAAACCAGTATGGCAGGCGAGCTTTACGCCTTTGGGACTTTGGCGGACGTGATGGCCAAGGCCACGCCCGCGCGCTCGGGAGATGCTTTGGCGGGGGTGATGGCCGAGAGCGATGTCGAACGGGTTGCGGCCCAAATGGTGCTGGCTGATCTGCCGCTCAAGCTGTTTTTGAGCGACCTGCTGATCCCCTATGAGATCGACGATGTCACCCGGCTGATTGTCGACAGTCACGATGCGGTGGCCTTTGCGCCGGTGTCTCACATGACCGTCGGTCAGTTTCGCGATTGGCTGTTGTCCGACGTGGCTGATGCTCCCGCGCTCAGGGCACTCGCGCCGGGATTGATGCCGGAAATGGTCGCCGCTGTGTCAAAACTGATGCGCAATCGCGATCTGATTGCTGTGGCGCGCAAAATCCGCGTGGTCACAGCGTTTCGCACCACTCTGGGCCTTGAGGGCCGCATTGGCTCGCGTCTGCAACCCAACCACCCCGCCGATGATCTCAAAGGCATCATTGCCTCGACGCTCGACGGGCTGTCTTTTGGCGTTGGTGATGCGGTGATCGGGATCAACCCGGCGACGGACAATATTCCAACCGCCATGGCGCTGTTGCAAATGTTGGAGGATCTGCGGCAAAGCTATGACATCCCGACCCAAAGCTGTGTTCTCACCCATGTGACCAATGCGATTGAGATTATCAATCGCGGCGCGCCAGTCGATTTGGTGTTTCAATCGGTGGCCGGAACCCAAGCTGCGAATGAGGGCTTTGGGGTGAGCTTGTCGATGCTGACGGAGGCGCATGAGGCGGCCCTGTCGCTGAAACGCGGCACGGTTGGCCAAAACGTGATGTATTTCGAAACCGGGCAGGGGGCGGCGCTCTCCGCCAATGCCCATCACGGCCTTGACCAGCAAACGCTTGAGACCCGCGCCTATGCGGTCTGCCGCGCCTATGATCCGTTGATTGTGAACACGGTCGTCGGCTTTATCGGTCCTGAGTATTTGTATGATGGCAAAGAGATCATCCGCGCCGGGCTTGAGGATCATTTTTGCGGCAAACTCTTAGGCCTGCCGATGGGCTGTGACGTCTGTTACACCAATCATTCCGAGGCGGATCAAAACGACATGGATGTGTTGATGACACTTCTGGCCGAGGCGCGGGCGCATTTCCTGATCGGCGTGCCGGGGGCGGATGACATCATGCTCAATTACCAAAGCCTGTCGTTCCACGACATCGCCTATCTGCGCAATTCTTTGGGACTAAAGGCCGCGCCTGAATTTGAAGCTTGGCTTATGGCGATGGGGATTGTCGCGGAGACCGGCCATTTGATCGACAGCGGTGCGGGCGCACAGCGGCTTTTGGAGGCGGCGCAATGAGTGATCTGGACAATGCCGATCCATGGGCCAAGCTGCGCGCGGCCACCGTTGCGCGGATCGGGTTGGGCCGCACGGGGGCGGGTCTGCCAACAGAGTCCAATCTGAGCTTTCAATACGCCCATGCCCGCGCCCGCGATGCGGTGCATTCGGCGTTGGATATTGAGGCGTTGGTGCGGGATTTGGCTCCGGCCGAGGTGATCCGCGTCGCCTCTGCCGCACCGGATCGCGCCACCTATCTGCGCCGCCCGGATTTGGGGCGCAAATTGGCCGTGGGCGAGGCGGAACACCTCAACGCCCGCGCGCCTTGTGATGTGGCCTTTGTCATCGCGGATGGGCTGTCCTCGGCGGCTGTGCAAACCCATGCGGCGGCGGTGGTTCATGCCTGTGTGCCGAAATTGTCGGGGCTGAGGATCGGCCCGGTTGTCATCGCTGCGCAGGCCCGCGTGGCGATTGGCGATGAGATCGGCGATCTCTTGGGGGCGCGGCTTGTGGTGGTCTTGATTGGCGAGCGTCCCGGGTTGAGCGTGGCCGACAGTTTGGGCGCCTATCTGACCTTTGATCCGCGGGTTGGCCGACGCGACAGCGACCGAAATTGTCTGTCCAACATCCATGGCAAGGGCGGGATGAGCCCGGATGAGGCGGCGCGAAAAATTGCGTGGCTGACCCGCGCGGCGCTCACATTGGGCCTCACGGGCACAGGTTTGAAAGAGGACAGTGGACAGATTGAAATGGAAAATGCCCCGCGCATTGACGGGGCATAATTTATTTTAGATCAATCAGGTAGGGGGTCGACTTAAAGTGTCGCCTCAACTGTGGTCAACCCGTTGTCCACCGCATCCAAAATCCGGTCGATCTCGGACGGCCCAGAGATCAGCGCTGGCGAGAAACACAGCGTGTTGTTGAAGCCGGGGATCGAGCGCATGGTCGCGCCGATGATCACGCCTTGCTTGTCGCACTCGGCCACAACCGCCTGCACCAGCTTTTCGGCCAATGGCTCTTTGGTGTCGCGATCTGCCACCAATTCCGCGCCACAGAACAAGCCCTTGCCGCGAATGTTGCCAATCAACGGGTGCTTGTCTTCGAGCATCGCCAAACCTTCCATCAGGCGCGTGCCCATGGCTGTGGTGTTGGCAAGCAAGCCCTCTTCTTCGATGATCGCCATGTTTTCAAGTGCCGCCGCCGGACCTGCCGTACAGCCGCCAAAGGTAGAGATGTCGCGAAAGTGGTTGAGTTGGTCTTCGGGGGCATCTTTGAACATCGAAAACACCTCATCCGTGGTGATCAACACCGCGATGGCGGCATAGCCCGAGGCCACGCCTTTGGCGGCGGTGATGAAGTCCGGTTTGATACCGTAGTTCTGATAGCCAAACCATTCGCCGGTCCGGCCCATGCCACACACCACCTCGTCGATGTGCAACAGAATGTCGTATTTTTGACAGATCTCCTGGACCTTTTCCCAATAGCCCTCGGGCGGGGTGATCACGCCACCGCCTGCGGTCACGGGTTCAAGGCAGAGCGCGCCCACAGTGTCCGGGCCTTCGCGCAGGATCACCTCTTCGATCGCCTCAGCGGCGCGCAGGCCATAATTCTCTACGTCCCATTGTTTGCGGTACTCAAGGCAATGCGGCACTTGGACGAAATCAGGCACGAAAGGGCCATAATGTGTGGCGCGTTGTTGTTGGCCACAGGCCGACAGCGTGGCGATGGTGGTGCCGTGATAATCGCGATCACGATAGAGGATTTTGGATTTCTTGCCGCCATAGCGTTGATGCGCGATCTGGCGCACCATTTTAAACGCCTTTTCATTGGCTTCCGAGCCGGAGTTACAGTAATACACGCGGCTCAGACCGGGGGTTTTCTCGGTGAGTTTTTCGGCAAATGTCGCCGCCGGAATGGACCCGGCAGACCCCGCGAAATAGTTCATTTTGATCAACTGATCGCGCACTGCGTTGGCGATCCGTTCACGCCCGTAGCCGACGTTGACGGTCCACACGCCGCCCGACACCGCGTCCAAAAATTCGCGGCCATTCTGATCCCAAACCAACATGCCCTTGCCCTCGACGATGATCCGCGGATCGCGGCTCTCGAGCAGTTGGTGTTGGAACATATGGTGCCACACATGAGCGCGATCGGCGCTGACGACGGCAGAGAGATCATTGTCATACATTTGGGAACTCCGTGGCCAAATAGGGGGTCAAACCGACCTTTTGAGGCGGTGCATGCGGCCAGCGGAAACGATTTGGCGGTCCAGATCAAGGCAGAAGCCAATCTGGACCCATTGAATCATTTGGCTGGCTCTGTCCGGGCCTGATTTTTCCAGCAATGGATGAGGGATGACCAACATTGCATCCACATTCCCCGACGCCTCCGCCGTCTTCGCGGCCTATCGCAGCCTCAATCTTGTGGGCGGCGAACGCGTGCCTGTGGCGGTGGGACTGGACGTGTTGAACCCGGCCACGGGTGCGGTTTTGGGGCAGGCCGCAGCCTCGAAAGCCCCCGAGACGAACGCCGCCGTTGAGGCCGCCAAAGCCGCCGGGGCCGTATGGGCCGCGATGCCCGCGCGCGAGCGCGGCAAACGGGTCGCGGCCGCCGGGCGGGCCTTGGCCGAACACGCCGAATTGGTGGCGCAGGTCTTGGCGCGCGAGACCGGCAAGGCCATTCGCACCGAATGCCGGGGCGAGGTCGCGGTCTGTGCTGACATTATGGAATTTTACGGCGGGCTGGGCTCGGAACTCAAAGGCGAAACCATCCCGTTCAACCCGCGTATGTTGACGATGACGGTGCGCGAGCCATTGGGTGTTGTCGCGGCGATTGTGCCGTGGAACGTGCCGCTTGTTTTGATGATGCTCAAAATTGCGCCGGCTTTGGTGGCGGGCAACACGGTGGTGGTGAAGGCCTCCGAAGAAGCGCCCTTTGCCACCTATTTGGCGGCTGAAATCGTGATGGACCACCTGCCTGCTGGCGTGTTGAATGTGATCAACGGCACGGGGCCGGATTGTGGCGCGGCGCTGACCGCGCACCCGGATGTGGCGAAAATCACCTTTACCGGCTCTGAGGCCGTGGGGGAAACCGTCTACAAAGCCGCCGCCGAACGGATCGTGCCCGCGTCCTTGGAATTGGGCGGCAAAAGCCCGATGATCATCTGCGCCGATGCCGATCTGAGCAAAGCCGTGGCGGGGGCGATTTCTGGTATGCGGTTCACCCGTCAGGGCCAAAGCTGTACGGCCTCGTCGCGGATATATGTCCATGACAGCCTGTATGAGGCCTTCCTCACCGCGTTGACCGCCAAATTGGACGCGCTGGTGATTGGCGATCCCTTGGATGAGGCCACCGACATCGGCACGATCATCAACGCCAAACAGGCCAAGGTGGTGGCGGACTATGTCGCCATGGCCGAGGCCGCGCCGGGCGCGAAAATTGTCCGCTGTGGCAAAATGCCAGAAGGCGCGGGCCTGTCGCCCGATCTCTTTGCCCGACCGACGTTGTTGCTCGGTCTGGCCGAAGATCACCCCTGTGTGCAAAATGAAATCTTTGGCCCCGTGGCGGTGATCCAAACATGGTCCGACTATGAGGACGTGATCGCGCGGGCCAACGACAGCCGTTATGGTTTGGCCGCGACCGTGTGGACCCAAAGCCTGTCGATGGCCTTGGATGCGACCGCGCGGCTCAACGCGGGCTATGTGCAGGTCAACCAAAACCTGACGATCCAGCCCAACGTGTCCTACGGCGGGTTTGGGCGGTCGGGTTTGGGCAAAGAGGCGTCTTTGGAGGCGATGCTCGCGCATTTTACCCGTTCGAAAACCATCGTGATGAGTTTCGATTAGGCCGAACGCACCGCGTCAATCGCCCGTTTCAATTCGCCAATTCCCGGCGCGATTTTGGCCAGATCAATCGCCCCAAACCCCAGTCGCAATTGATTGCGTGGCGGGTTGGGGCGCAGGTAATGCAGCGTGCCGTTTTCCACCAAAACCCCGCGCGCTTCGGCGGCGGTGAACACATCGCCTGCGTCCATGCCCTCGGGCAGGGCCATCCAGATGCCGGACCCGCCGGTGGTTGCCGTCGCCTGACAGTCGGGCAATTGCCGGTCAATCTCGCGCAGCATCATGTGCCATTTTTCCGACATGGCGCGGCGGTGGCGGCGGATATGGGCGTCATAATGGCCTTCCGCAAGAAACAGCGCCATCGCGCGTTGCGCCAGAGCCGAGGGGTGGCGGTACATCAACCGCCTGAGCGCGCGCAGCTCCTTGATCACCGCGCGATCGGCGGCGATAAAGCCAAGGCGGATGCCGGGAAACAGCGGTTTGGTGAGCGAGCCGACATGGATCACCCGCCCGCAGGGATCAAGCGCCTTCAAGGTCGGATGTTGAGCGCCCAAAAAGTTCAGCTCATGTTCGTAATCGTCCTCAAGGATGAGGAAATCATGGTTGGAGGCCGCTTCGATCAAGGCCAAACGCCGTTCCATCGGCATGGTCACATTGGTCGGGGATTGATGCCCGGCGTGACGTAGACCATATCGGCGTTCGCCAATTCTGGACCGGGTTTCAACCCCTTACGATCCACCGGCGTGGGCACAATCCGTGCACCATGGGCGGCGAAAATATTGCGGGCATCGACATAGACCGGGTCTTCGATATGGATCTCTTTGCTGGCATCGGCAAACAATTCCGCCACCATCCATAGTGCGTTTTGCGCCCCCACCGTGATCAACATCTCGTCGGGATCGGCGCGAAAGCCGCGCTGGGGTAGCACGCGCCGCGCGATCTGTTCCAAAAGTAGCGGATCGTCACTGTCGACCAGATCATCGGCCCAGGTGCCGACATGGCGCGACGTGCCCGCCCGGCGCAAACAATCGCGCCAGCGCGCCACCGAGGTCTCATCGCGCCCGACCTGACCATAAACGAACGGGTAGGGGAATGTGCGCCAGTCGCTGCGTTTGGCGATGTTGGGTTGGGTGGTGTAGCGCCGGGCATAGGCGAGGTTGAAATCGGGGGGCACGGCGCGCTCTTGCGAGCGGCGCGGTGGGGTCACATTGAGTTTTTCGCGCACGAGATTTTCGTCGATAAAATAGCCGCGTCGAGCTTTGGCGGTGATGAACCCGTCTTGGTTCAGCCGCTCATAGACGATGGAAATGGTGTTGCGTGACACGCCGATGGCTTTGGCAAAACTGCGCGAGGAGGGCAACGGATCGACGGGCGAAAGTGCGCCGTCCAAAATCGCCTGAATGAGCCGCTCTTGGATCTGATGTTGCAGTGAGGCGCTTTGATCAAAGGCGGGGGTAAAATAGCGTTCCAACATGAGGGCGCACCGTTTCTTTCATTGTCTCTTTCACCACGTCTGTTTTACCGCCGCTGTGTTTGGCGAGAGGGATCATCGCTCCGCCCGCAAGCTGGGCAGGGTCACCCCAATAGCGCCACTCTATTGAGCATCGCGGCGAGGTACAGGGGCGAAACGCGCTCTGGACCCATAATTTACACAATCTGGCTCTAAATGCGCCAGAGGGGCGACCCCTAGGCTTTTCTTATGAGCGGTAAGGGGATGATCCCGCGCCGTGGCTCGACCAAATGACCCTTTAACATGGCGCAAAAGCGCGGCGAGCCAGCCAACCAAGTTCACGGGGAGTGACATGAAGACACCCAATTTTAACACATCCGAAGGCGTCGCGCGACGCGGTTTCCTCAAAGGCTCCGCCGCAGTGCTGGGCGGTCTGGCGGCACCTGCGCTGGTCAGCCGTTCCGCGCTTGCCTCCTCGGGTGAAATCAACGTGATGATGTGGTCCGACTATTTGCCGGAAAGCTTTGTGACCGCTTTTGAGGGCTCGACGGGCATCAAGCTCAACTTCACCGGCATCGGTTCCAACGATGAAATCATCAACAAACTCAAAGCCACCGGCGGTGAGGGGTTTGACATCGTCTCACCGACTGTGAACCGCAACTTGTTGTGGGCCGAACTGGGCCTGTTGCAGCCGTTTGACATGACCAAAGTCGCCATCGACAAAGTCAATCCGGCGATGGCTCTGGGCGAAAAACATTGGAATTTTGAGGGCAAAGGCACGTTCTGGGTGCCGCATATCTGGGGCACCGAAGGGGTGGCGTGGCGCACCGATCAATTCACGCCCGCGGGCGAATTTCCGTCCTATTACGACATCTGGGATGATGCGAATGCGGGCAAAACCATGGGCCGGGGGCATTCGATGATGTTGGGGCTTGGTCTGGGCATGGAGCGCCTTGGCCTGATGGAGCCGGGGTCGATGTGGGCGGCGTATACGACGCCTGAGAAGATGACCGAAGTGTGGGATGTTGTTCTGGCCCATGCGCTTGAAAAGAAGGGCAATATCAAGCTGATTTGGAACGATTCCGACACCCAAAAGAACGGTCTTTTGAACGAAGGTGTCATTGTGGGTCAAACTTGGGATGGCCCGCCGATTGCGTTGAAAAACGAAGGTGAGCCGGTGATGTACCGCGCGCCGATTGAGGGTGCGATGGCCTGGGTTGACGGGATGGCGATGCCGACGGGTGCGACCAATATTGACCAAGCCTACGCCTTTATTGACGCCTGTTATAACCCGGAATGGGCGGGTGAGGCGATCAAAACCCACGGCTACAATTCGCCGGTTTTGGGGGCGGATGCCTTTGGTGGCGACATTTACGCCAAAAACTTTGCCGATGCCTATCCGGGCGACGCCTTGGCGAATTTGAACGCATGGCCAGCAGAGGCCCCTTGGTATTCGGAAATGCGCACTGAATACACCAACAAATTCCTCTCGGCCTGATTTGGGTCACGGGCCGCTCTGTGCCTTTTGGCGTGGGGCGGCTTTCATTTTGACGACCCACCATAACAAGGCGATACCATGCCAGATTCCTCCCCAGCCAATTCCCCAGACCGCTCCGTTCTGCTTGATCACGTCTCCATCCGTTTTGGCAATTTCACCGCTGTCGATAACGCCAATCTCAAAATCAATTCCGGCGAATTCTTTTCCTTTCTCGGTCCCTCCGGCTGTGGCAAAACCACGCTGTTGCGCTGTATTTCGGGGTTTTCCGACCCCACCGAAGGCCGGGTTTTGATCGGCGCGAAAGACATGAAAGGTGTGGGGCCGAACAAGCGTCCGACCGCGTTGATCTTTCAACATCTGGCGTTGTTTCCACTGATGTCTGTGGCCGACAATATCGCGTTTCCGTTGGAAGTGCGCGGGGTGAGTAAAAAGCAGCGCCGTAGGAAAGCCGAAGAGCTGCTTGATATGATTGCGCTTCCGGGGATTGGCGACAAGAAGGTCTCGGAACTCTCTGGCGGGCAAAAACAGCGCGTGGCGATTGCCCGCGCTTTGGCGGTGGAGCCGGATATTTTGCTGTTGGACGAACCGCTTTCGGCGCTTGATCTCAAGCTGCGCCAACATATGCGCACCGAGCTGCGCGCCATCCAGCAACAGGTCGGCGTGACCTTTATCTACATCACCCACGATCAGGGCGAGGCCTTGACCATGTCGGATCGGGTGGCGGTGATGAGCAAGGGCGTGATCGAACAGGTCGGTGCGCCGGATCAGATTTACAATCGCCCTCGCTCCTCATTCGTGGCCTCTTTCGTTGGGGAAAACAATGCCTTGAAAGGTGTTGTTCAGAGACAGTCTGAAGGCATGGCGGCGCTGGAAACCCCGATGGGCACCTTTGAGGCCCGCGTCGGCGGCGGGCGCAAATATAAGCCCGGCGATGAGGCGTTGTTGTTTGTGCGCCCTGAACAATTGGTGCCCGGCAAGGCGGAAAACGCCTTTCAGGCGACGCTGTCGCGGCAAGAGTTTGAAGGTGCGACCAACCATGTGTTTGCGCGCGCGGGCGAGACCGAATTGCGCGTCTCCATGGTCAATGCGGGCCTGGCGGGTAGCGTGGGCAGCACGGGCGACACGATGTCACTGGGGTTTGCGCCGATGAATGCCACGATCCTGCCCGTGGGTCAGATCGCGAGCGAAGCATGAAACATTTGACACAGGCCTACCGCGCGCTGGCCAATCGGCATGGCATGGGCGCAGCGTTGTTTGTCGCCATCGCTGTGACGCTTTGGGTGGTGGTGTTCATCACCCTGCCGCAACTGTCGATGCTCGATTATTCGTTCCGCTTTAACCTGCCCGCGGATCAGATTGGCACCGAGGCGGATCACTACACGCTGGAGAATTTCCACAGCTTTTTCTTCAACGCGGATGGGTCGCTCAACAGGTTGGATTTGGTCATTTTGGGTCGCACGCTCTTGGCCGCCGCCATCGTCACGTTCATTGATGTGATCATCTGTTATCCCATCGCCTATATCCTTGCCCATGGGGCCAAAGGCGTGGCGGCGCGGTTGATGGTGATCGGCTTGATCATCCCGTATTGGATCAATGAAATCCTGCGCGCTTTTGCCTTTCGCGTGCTGTTTGGGGCCACCGGCGTGGTCAATACGGTGGGGATGCAGATGGGGCTTTGGGACGTGCCAGTGGATTTCATCCGTGCCGATGTCGCGCTCTATTTTGGCCTGTCTTATGCCTATATCTTGCTGATGATTTTCCCGATGTACAATGCCATCGAGGCGCTCGATCACACCCAAGTCGAAGCCGCCCGCGACATGGGCGCACCGCTCTGGCGGGTGCATTGGCGGGTGGTGTTGCCGATTGCCAAACCGGGCATCGTGTCGGGGGCGACCATGGTGTTTATGCTCACCGCCGGGGCCTTGGCCGCACCGCAAATCCTGGGCGGGCCATCAAACCTGTGGTTCACCCAAGTCATCTACCAATGGTTCAATGAAAGCTCCAACTGGCCGCGCGGCTCGGCCTATGCGGTGGTGTTGCTTTTGACCTGTATCTCTTTTGTTTTGTTGATGATGCGGGTGTTTAAGGTCTCTGTTGGGGAGATCGGAAAATGAGCCGGGCGGTTGTTTTTGGTGGCGCTTACGCCATCGCGTTTTTCTCCTTTTTGTTTGGTCCGCTGATCATCATGGTGATCACCGCCTTCAACTCGTCGAAATTCCCCCGCGTGGTGCCATGGGAATGTTTCACCACCGGCTGGTTTGCCGAACTGTTTGGCAATGCGCGGTTGATGGACGGGCTGCTCAATTCGGTGATCATCGGCGTGGGGGTGGTCGCGCTGGCGGTGCCGATCGGGCTTGCGGGCGCTTTGGCTTTGTCAGAGCTGCCCTCGAAATTGCGCGCGACGCTTTATACCGTGTTGATCCTGCCGATCCTGATCCCCGGCGTGGTCTTGGGCATTTCGACCATCGTGCTTTGGGGCCAGATGTCCCGTGGGCTCGGCGGAGCGGTCCAAGCCGGGATTTACAACGGTTATTTCCTGACCATTGTGGGCCAGATCACCTTTGTCTCCGCCTATGCGATGTTGGTGTTCATTGCCCGGTTGCAACGCTTTGATGCCACCCAAACCGAGGCGGCTTTGGACCTTGGCGCCACCCCCGGTCAGGCGTTTCGCAAAATCCTCTTGCCCTTTATGGCCCCGGCGATTGGCTCGGCGGCCTTCATCACGCTTCTGGCCTCGTTTGAGAATTACAACACCACGGTGTTCACCGTCCTCTCGGAAAGCACATTCACCACAGCTCTGGCCTCAAAGGTGCGTCATGGCACCGATCCGTCGCTCTCCGCTTTGGCCGTGATCATCATCACCATCACGCTGGTCGGGGCCTTGACCAACGAGGCGGTGCAACGGCGCAAAGAGGCGGAACTGGGCGGCAAGGCGTCGCGTTCGCCGCTTTACGCAAACCCGGTGACGCGCGCGTTGACCCATCCGGGCGTGGTGTTCGCGATCCTCGTGGCGATTGTGGTGACGGTGTCCTATATCGGCTCCAAACACGACAGCTCGGTCTGTGAGGCGGCCATTTTGCAAGACAAACTCGACCGCCAAGCCGAACTGCGCGCCGCGCAAAAGGCCAAAATCGAGGCGCAAGAGGCGGAGCAGGGCATCACCGTACCGAAACCCGAAGGCGGGTTTGGTGGGGCATTTGGTGGTTTGGGCGGGGCGGCACCTGCCACTCCAGCGCCCAAACCCCAAGGCGGATTTGGCGGAGCCTTCGGCGGCATCGCACCGCCCGCGCCGAGCGAGTGAGGTTTGGAAGCGGGCTGATTTAGGAAAAGATAAGGCTCCCGAAGGGGAATTCGGGGGTCTTTTTCGGTGGGGGCCAGCTTTTAGGACAAAGCTACCGTTCCAAACTTGAAGGTATGGTCGTGATGCAGCTTTACCGGAGCTTCAGAATGCGCTTCCAAAGCGTTCCACCAAAATATCTTTTACCGGCCCAAAAATAAGCAAATATTAGGCCAAATAGTAGGAGTGTGGGCAACCCACTAATTTGAAAGCCACTTTCAGTCATTCCACCAAATAGTGACGCAATAACAAACCCTAAGACAAAGAATGCAGTCAGAAAGTCCAAGATTGCTGCCAACATAATGCGCCAGTGTGCAACAGGTTGTTCGGTGGTTATTTTTATTTCTTTCTATCGGTATGCAAGCGAGACAAATTCATCAGTTCTCTTTGCCTGAAAAAAGCATATTTGGGCCTTCAGGGTATGTCAACGAAGGGCTTAAACCCGCCCTTCGCGTCATCACAGCCTCACAAAAAGGGAACCAATCGGCCCCCTTTGTCATCGCAACTCACCCGCAGGCTTACTCCGGTATCGTGCGTGCGTATCCCTCAGAGGACAGGTCGTGAAACGCCTTGAGCATCTCAACAAACCCTGCCACTTGATGTGCGCAGGTGGCGGCACCTTTTTCAGCCGTGGCCAAATGCGCTTCGCCGACCGTACCTTTGGGGTTCAGGTCTTTCGACACCCACGCGAGGTTCACCGGACCGATCGGTGAGATTGGCGCGGTTTCGGCGGTGGAACGGAAATCTTCGGCTTTGGACATGTCCACAAGATGCGGTTTGAAATGCAGCATCAGGGAGGTCTCCAAGTCGCCGCCATGAATGCCGTAGGTGCTTTCCTGCGCCGAATACAGGCCCTCGGGCTTGCCAAAATTGCCCCATTGGCATTTCACCACCATCATCCCGGCCTGCACCCGCAACTCGCGGCCCAAGATCGAGATCAGGTCCAAATTGCCGCCGTGGGAATTGACGATCACCATTTTTTTCAGGCCCGCACGCGCCACCGACAGCCCGATCTCGGTCCAGGCATCAAGCGCGGTTTTGGCCGTATAGGTCAGCGTGCCTTTGGCGTGGATATGCTCGTTGGATTTGCCGATGGCTTGCACCGGCAAGATCAGAATGTTGATGTCCTCGGGGCAGGTGGCGCGCAGATGGGCGAGCATGCCTTCGTTGATGTATTGATCGACACCCACAGGCAGGTGCGGCCCGTGTTGTTCCACGGCGGCGGTGGGCAGGATGACGATGGTTTTTTCCGGGTCCATGTCGGCAAATTCCGTGGTGCGGAACTCGGCCCAGTCGTATCTTTTTTCTGCAAGACGGCTCATTTGATGTCCTTTTGGGTATAGGTGGCGTCCAGGCGCGAGCGCAGATAATCGGCACCGGTTATGGCGGCGTATTTGGCCTCGCCGGTGCCGGGCAGGGCGGTGATCACGCTGTCCGGGTTCGGGTCGAGGAAAAAGGCGATGGAGCGGCGGGCGGTTTTGGGCGGCAACACCCGATGTGGGGTGGAGACATAGATGTCATTGCTCCACCGCATCAAACAGTCACCGATATTGACCACGAACGCGCCGGGCACATGCGGTGCATCAATCCAATCCTGACCGCGCGGTTTGACCTGTAACCCGCCGACGCCATCGGTCATCAACATCGTGACAGAGCCGTAATCGGTATGCGCGCCCGCGCCAATGCCCACCCCATCCGGGGAGGCCGGATAGGAGAGCACGCGCAGGGTTGCTAAGGGGGCGTCGAAATGTGGGGCAAAGAACCCGTCGGGCAGGCCAAGATCGCGTTCAAAGGCACCATGAAGCGCGACCGCCAAGCGGTGCACAGCCGCGTAATAGGCCAGCATCGTGTCGCGAAACCCCTCGACCTCGGGCCAGACATTGACGCCCCGGAAAGGCTCGCCATTGAGAACACGGGGGTCGTCTGCGGCCAGATCAAGCCCGACATTGAACGCCTCTTTGCGGTCCATTTGGCCGGAAGTTTCATCCAAAGCCTCAGAGCCTTCACAGGCCCAGCCGCGATTGTGCGGGTTGTTGCGAATGTCGACCTTGGCTTTTTCGGCCATGGGACGGGCAAAAAACGCGTCGCTTTTGGCAAAGACATCGGTGATGAGGTCTTCGGCAATGCCGTGGCCGGTGATCAAAAAGAACCCGGTTTCACGACAGGCGCGGCCCAGATCGCGCACGAAGCCGTCACCATCTTTACCCGAGGCAAAGCGTTGCCAATCCAGTACGGGAATATCCATTTAACCCTCCTTTGGGGCTGGGGCGGAGATCAATTTATCAAGCCGCTTTTGCAACCGGTTCAGGTGTTTGGCGCGGCTTTCAGGCGTGGAACTGTCCATCAGGAAATGCGCGGCAAAGGCAGTTTTACAGCGTTTTGCCAAGATGATCCGAAGGCCTCGCATCAACGTGCGCTTGCCCGGTGCGCCAACCAGAAAGGTGAGCCAACGGGAGGCACCGCAGGTGGTGAACACGCCCAGTTTGGTGATATGGGTGAGGCCGGGTTTGATGTCCTCGCCTTCGGATTTCGGCATGATAAAGGCCACATCGGGCACCAAGGCACGGTCCAGCCAGCCCTTGAGCATCGCAGGCAAACCATACCACCAGGTCGGATAGACAAAGATCAACGTGTCGCACCATTCAAGGTCCGTGCAATCGCGTTGGACCAATCTGCGGTTCTCCGGCACGCTCTCATAGGTCTCGTGATCATAGGCCGACATCACCGGATCGAACCCCTCGGCGTAGAGATCGCGCAGGCGCACCTCGGCCCCGGCGGCACTGAGCCGCGCGAGGACAAGATCGCGAATGCCACGATTGAACGAGGTCTCGCGCGGGTGGCAATAGACAACAAGCGCGCGCATTCAAAAGGCCTCCATCTCGCGGCGGATCCGCTCCAGATGGGTTTTGAGTTTTGGCGCGGTGTTGCGGTTCATGTCATAAAGGCCGATGTATTTCTTTTTCGGCATCCCGCAGGCGTACCAGACCGCGCGGGTGACGCATTTGCGGGGTGGATCGGCGTTCTGGATCGCGCGCCAGCGGGTGCCGCCGTAGGTGGTGCAGGCGTAGAGCTTTTTGATATTGGTCAGGCCGGGGCGCACTTTGCCGTCGATCAGTTTGAACGAAATCCCCGGCAAAAACACCCGGTCCAAAAAGCCTTTGAGGATCGCCGGATAGCCGAAATTCCACACCGGAAACACCATGACCAAAGCATCGGCGGCTTTGACGCGGGCGACATAGTCTTTGACCGGTGCGATGTTTTCGGGCTCGTCATGGTAGCCGCGGCGTTCGAGTTCGGTGAGCACCGGGAAAAAGCCTTCGGCGTTGAGGTCGCAATCATCGACCTCCCAGCCGGATGTGCTCAGCGTGTCGACGACCACCTCATGCACCGCCGCGTTAAAGCTTTCGGGGCAGGGATGGGCGTAGAGCACGAGCACACGGCCTTTGGAGGCGGTGCGGGGCTGGGTCATTCCGCCGCCTCCGGTTTCGGGCGGATGCCTTTGTAGGAATACATGTCCGAATAGTCGAAATCTGGTTCGTCCCATGTGATCATCTTGCCGGGGTTCAACAGGCCTTTGGGGTCGGCTTCGCGTTTGAAATCAAGTTGACGTTGGTCCGCGGATTGCCGTCCACCTTCTTCCAATGTGTAGCGATGCGGGTTGAAAATCATACATCCCATCGCCTCGTGATCGGCGACCAGTTGATCCAGTTCCGCCTTGCTCATCGGTTGCACGATGGGCAGGCCCGCGTATGAAATCCCCGCGCCCTCGCGCATCACTTCGAGGTGCATATAGAGCTTGTCTTCGAAGGCCTCAGCGGCGGCCATGACCTTGTCCACATCGCCGCCATAGCGGACCTGGAGATAGGTCAGGTCTTTCTCGAACTTCAGCGCCCGCAACGTGGTGTGGTTCCAGCCATATTCATAGATCGGGCCGGGGTGACGGTCCCAAACCACATCGTCGGAGCGGTAAATCACTTCGCCTTCGTCAAAGCGGGCGAGGAGTGTCAGGAACCCGTCCATAGACTGCGGCGCGACCATCAGGCCACAGAGGTGATCACCCTCGGTGACATGGGCTTTGACGCGCTGGAAATATTTATGCGCAATCGGTGCGCCGTAGACAGAGGCGAGTTTGATCAGGATGCCCGGCTCTTTGGTCAATGCCCCGGCAAATTCTGTGGCCGCGCGGAAGGTGTCAAAGCGCACGAACATCTCGACCCACTCATAGGCGGGCGCGAGCGGCATTTCGAGTTCGGTGATGATGCCGTTGGTGCCGTAAGCGTGGCTGACCCGGTGCAATTCTTCGCCGGTGAACTCCAACACCCGCGGCTCGGCCTCCATGGTCACAATGCGCAAGCGGTTGATGTTGCCCAGATCGCGCAGCGCGCCCCAATTGGCCGATCCAACCCCGCCAGAGCCGCCGGCAACAAAGCCGCCAAGCGAGGCTTGGGAATAGGTCGAGGGGAACATGCGCAATTCCTGACCGGATTTCTCTTTCAATTCGGCATCGAGTTCTTTGATGATGATGCCGGGTTCGGCGACGACGTAGCCCTGGCCGATTTCCTTGATCTTATTCATGCCGGTGATGTGCATGACACAGCCACCCGCCAAAGGCATGGCTTGGCCGTAGTTGCCAGTGCCGCCGCCGCGCATGGTGACGGGGACGTCATGGGCATAACAGACCTTGAGGACTTCGATCACCTCGGCTTCGGATTTTGGATTGACGACGAAATCGGCCTCCAAATGGTCCATTTCCGCTTTCAAAACCGGCGAATACCAAAAGAAATCGCGGGATTTGTTGCGGATGGTGACGGGGCTTTCGTCCATTTCAATATGGGACAGCGCGGCTTTGGCGGCGGCGATATTGGGTGTCATGTCAGACATGGGATTTGCTCACAATTTGATCGAGTTCACTGTAGGACGGCAGGCTGCGGTCAATGGGGTCTCCGCCCCTTAACACCACGCGGTCGGCCTGCGGACGGGCGAAAAGCTCGGTCCAGTTTCGTGCGTTGCACAGGACCAGATCGGCAGGGGCGCCGATGGTCAAAGAGGGGGCGTCAAAGCCACAGGCCCGCGCCGGGTTGGTGACGAAGGCCTCGGTCCAATCGGTGCGACCGTGGTCCAAATGGCAAATCCGCGTGGCTTCGCGCATGACCTCGATCATGTCGAGATCGCCATAGGCGTAAAACGGATCGCGGGTGTTGTCAGACGCAAAGGACACATTCACCCCCGCCGCTTTCAGCTCATGCGCCATGGTCACCCCGCGCCACCGTGGTGTGCGACCGGGAGTGCGGTCTTGCAGGTACATGTTGCACATCGGAAGCGACACGACATTCAGCCCGGCCTTGGCCACCAGCGTGATGATTTCATCCGCCGTTTCGTCCGGCATCACCGAGATCGAACAGCAATGGCCCACGGTGACGGTGTTTTTAAAGCCCAGTTCCAAGACAGTTTCGGCGATGGTGCGCAGGGTGTCAGAGCTGGGATCATCGGTTTCATCGACGTGAAAATCGACGTCCAGATCATAGAGCATGGCGAAGTGAAAGAAATCCAACAGCCGCTCTTTGAGATCGGGCACCGGATAGGTCACGGACCCAAGTGTATGGCCGCCCTCTGCGACGATTTTGGCAATCGCGGGGAAATCGCCCTGCTCTTTGAACACCCGGTCAATAGCGACCAGACAGGAGGCCTGAAGCGCAATCTTGCCGCGCCATCTGTCTTGCAGTTTGGCAATCACACCAAAGGAAGAGGCCGCGAGATTGTCCAAGCTGTCGATATGGGTGCGGATCGCCTTGGTGCCATGGGCATAGGCGCAACGCAGAGAAAACTCCATCCGCGCTTCAACATCCTCGGCCGTCCAATTGGCATGATCTGCGCGCACGGTGTTGAGCGCGCCCATAAACGATCCATCCGGGTTCGCGGCCCGTGGCCAGATGTGTCCCTTGTCCAAATGCGTGTGCATATCGACAAAACACGCAAAGACCATTGCGCCTTTCATATCAAATCTGGGGATCACAGTTTCGGCTGAAGCTCCAGCGTCCGTTGATGTGATCTTGCCATCTGCAAGGGTCAGGTTGGTTTGGATAAGATCCCCCTCAAGGCCCATCAGGCAGGCCGGGAGGGTGACGTTTTCAAGTATCTTCGCGCCGCTGGGCAGAACGCAAAAGCTCATTCAGATTCCTTATGACTCCCGTTTGATCGCACTTTCGTGCCATTTGTGAAGCAGCGCGTGGCTCAAAAGCGAGGCTGCGGTAAAGATCACGACACCTGTGGCCGCGATCAAAAGTAGGGCCGCGAACATGCGCGGGATGTTGAGGCGATACCCCGCCTCAAGGATGCGAAACGCCAGCCCCGATCCGATGCCACCCGTGCCCGCGACATATTCGGCCACCACCGCCCCGATCAAGGACAGCCCGCCCGCAATGCGAAGCCCGCCTAAGAAATACGGCAGCGCGGTCGGCAGTTGCAGGTAGCGCAGACGTTGCCACCGGGTCGCGCCGTAGATTTTATAGAGATCGCGCAGGTTGTGGTCGGTGGAATTGAGGCCCAGCGTGGTGTTGGACAAGATCGGGAAAAACGCCACGATCCACGCACAAAGCAACAGCCCCGCCAGACGGTTGTCGACATAGATGAAAATCAATGGCGCGATCGAGACGACGGGCGTCACCTGAAGGATGACGGCAAACGGGTAGAACGACATTTCAAAATAGCGCGATTGGGTGAACAGGATCGCCAATCCCACACCACCGATCACCGCCACCGACAGAGCGGCCAAGGTGATTTTCAGCGTCACAACAAGGGCAGAAGACAACATGCCCCAATCGGCGATCAGGGTTTTGATCACAAGACCGGGGCCGGGCAAAATGTAATGCGGGATGTCATTCCAGACCACGACCCGGTCCCACATGAAAATCGCAAAAGCGATCACCACAACGGGCAAGACCCATTTGGCAATGCGCTCGCGTTTTTGGGCGCGGGCGTGGCGCAGCTCTTCTTCGTCCACAGCAAGCGGGGTGGTCATATCGGTCACACTCATGCGGAAGCCCTCGCGCCATGTTGGTTCATTGCGCCGTGCAAGGCGTCCGAGGCTTTGCGGCACAGGTCGGCATAGGCGGCGGAGGTGCGGAAATCTTCGGTGCGCGGGTAGGGCGCATCGACCGTGACTTCCGAGGACACTCGCCCCGGACGCGCCGCCATGACGACAATGCGATCCGAAAGAAACACCGATTCAAACACCGAATGGGTGACGAAAATCACCGTGCATTTCAATTTGTCGCGCAGGTCCAACAGATCGTTGTTCAATTTGTGGCGGGTGATTTCGTCCAAGGCGGCGAAGGGTTCATCCATTAAGATCAACCGCGGCTCTGTGACCAAAGCACGGGCGATGGAGACGCGCATTTTCATGCCGCCCGAGAGTTCGCGCGGATAGGAGCGTTGGAATTTCTCAAGACCAACCATGTTGAGTGCCCACATGATCTCGTCTTGCACATCCGAAAGCGATTTGCCGCGCAGGCGGAATGGCAGCCAGACGTTTTGTTCGACCGTGGCCCAAGGCATCAAAGTCGGCTCCTGGAATACCACGCCCAAATCACCGGAGTTTTGACCGCCCTCCCAAGAAATCTGGCCAGAGGTGGGTCGCATCAGCCCGGAAATCAACCGCAAAGCGGTGGATTTGCCACAGCCTGAGGGGCCCAAAAGCGAAATGAAATCGCCCTGATTGACGGTCAGGTTCATGTCTTTGAGGGCCACGACATTGCCGTTGAACACCTTATCGACATTCACCATGTCCAAGAGCTTTTCGCGCTGGCCCATGGGCGGGATTATGTTGGGGGAGGTCATGTTTACCTACTGGTTTTAGAGATCACGGGGCGGGACAAACGGGTCGCGCCCCCGGTGTAGGATGTCAGGGCGTGCTCAGACCAAAGGCCTTATTTGAGATCCATCCCGACCTTTTTGTTGGTGAAGGCCAAGGTGTAGGCGGCGGAATAATCCAGGCCCGCCTCAATCACGCCCGCATCGACCATTTTGTCGTAGAAATCTTTGATCTTTTCATCGGTCATCGCACCAATGCCCAGTTCAAGCGCATCACCGCTGTCGACGATGCCTTCTGATTTCATTTTCTCGATGGCAAAGTCGATCTTGTCTTGGGTCATGTCCGGGTTGGCGGCCATGATCATCGCATCGGCGGCCGCGTGATCGCCATAGAGGTACGTGTACCACCCTTTGGCCGACCCATCGACGAAACAGGCCACCACATCGGGGCTTTCATCAATGGTTTTCTGCATGGCTTCGATTGTGGTGGCATAGGTCGAATAGCCCGCATCCGCGATCAAGAACACGTCAGGGGTAAACCCACCTTCTTTTTCAATCACATAGGGCTCAGAGGACAAGAAACCCTGCATCGCCTTGCCTTCATCGGCCAAGAAGGGGGCGGGGTTGAACGTGTAGGGTTCGCGCTGTTCGGCGGTAAAGCCATAGGCGGCCATCATCCATTGGTAATAGGAGGCAAAGCCGTTGTCGCCGATCAACAGCGTCAGCTTGCTCAGATCGGCAAATGTGTGCGCTTGGCCGGGGTGGGCGATGATCACTTGCGGGTGTTTTTGAAACGTGGCGGCCACGGCCACAACCGGGATCCCCTCTTTGGCGGCATTGAAGGCCTGCAAAAGATCGCCACCCATGTGGAATTGAATTTTATTGGCAAGCAACAGGGCGCGGTTGTTCACCTGTGGGCCGCCAGATTGGATGGTCACATCCAGACCGCATTCGGCATAGCTGCCGTCTGCGACCGCTTGGTAATAGCCACCGTGCTCGGCCTGAGCCAACCAGTTGGTGCCAAAGGTGACGGGGGTCAGATCGGCGGCTGTCGCCCCCGTGAGGGCGGCGGTGGACGTGGTCGCGGCAAGGGTCAGCCCCGCGATGACGCGTTTGAGTGTCATGTCAATTCTCCGTGGGTGAAATTCCGAAGACCATCCTAGCGAGCGGTTCTGGGGGAAGGGTAGGGCCGGGCGATGCTTTTGTTTGGGCAAACGGCAATTGCTGAATTATGCGGCGATTTTCTGGCCGGATGGTCAAATATCATGCGACAGACGGGGATTTCGGATGCGCCATTGTACACAATTCGGGTCTTTTTTGACGCAACCTGCCATGAAGATCGCACTCAACCGAATCTCAAATGGATGTGCCGACAATGAAAAAAGCCCTGACGCCCCCGAGCATTGCCGCGCCTTTCGGCGCTTATTCGCATGGGATTGAGGCAGGTCCGGGGGGCGGGTCATCGTGACGTCGGGTCAACTTGGTCTTGCCCCCGATGGCACCTGTCCTGAGGGTGTGAAAGCCCAGTCAGAACAGTGTTTCGCCAATATTGACGCCATTTTAAACGAGGCGGGCGCGGGGCGATCTGATGTGATCCGCATCGCCGCGTTTGTCACCCGGCGCGAAGATTTTGCGACCTATATGGCGGTGCGCGATGCGTGGTTGGCGCAGGTTGACACCAAACCCGCATCCACCCTGATCATCGTCACCGGCTTCACCCGCGCAGAGTTTTTGGTCGAGGTCGAAGTGACCGCGGTCGCGCCCGTTTGAGGCGCGACCGGATGTGACTATTTTTTCGGCATTTTATAGGCCGGGTTGGGCATAGGGTTGGACCATGCGCGTTTCCCGGCCCGGTCCAGCACCGTCACACGCAGCCAAGGGCTGTTGAAAAACCGCCCCAACGGCACCTCCGCTTGGGTCATGCTTTCGCCATGCACAGCTGTGGCGGCGCTGCCATGTCCCTGCACGATAACCGAGGCGGCGGCGCTGCACTGTACCGTCATCGCTTTGTCGTTGACCTCAACGTGGCGCAATTCCGGGCCTTGCGAGCTATAGAAATCGCCGCGTTTGAGGGCCTCCAAAAGCGCCTCAGGGGTGTTCTCTTCGGATTTGACCATAACCCAGCCGCCAAAGTGATCCGGTTCGGAAAAATGCGCGTCATCGGTGGCGATCAGGGTCAGGTCGCGGCCCTCAGAGAGCAGCAAATCGGCATAAAACGCCCCATCCGCGCGGTCACAGCCCATGGCGCAGCCGTGATTGTAAATCTCGACCGCATGGGCGGCCTCGATGGAGCGCGCGTCAGAGAGCGACATGCCGGACCATTGCGGATGCGCCACGGCGACAAAAGCACCGGCATCGCGGGCGCGTTGTGCAATCTCAGGTCCGGTTTCCTGACCCTGCACGGGCACAAAGGCCGGGCTGTTGGAGGGGGCGAAATCGTCGGGCAGGCCGACCGCGAGAATATGCCAAAGCTCGCCATTCTCCATCGCGCCCGAATGCAATTCGGCACCCAGGATCGTGGTAAACGCGTCATCGCGAAATGGCACGGTGTCGGCCAGAGGGTAGTTGTAAATGCCGATGAAATGGTCGGTCAGGGCGATGAAATCATAGCCCTCGGCCTTATAGCGACGGCAGACCTCGGCGGGGGCAGCACCCCGTCAGAGAGGGTGGAATGGGTATGGAGATTGCCGCGATAAAAACGGCCGGGGGCGGTGAAGGCGGAAGGGATCATGCGCGTGTCCTCTAAGCGGTGTCGCAGAGGGGTAACGCCGAGCTGTGTCGCCAATATGACAGACCCACGCCCGCGGGGACCGACCTTTGCGCGCTCAAATTTGCCGATTTTCATCCTGACGTCACGGGGCCAGAGGACAAAACCTTTGGGCCAGAGCGCCTGAATTTACAATTTCACGCCCATGTGTTTGAGCACGGGCCGCCATTGCTCCTTCATCGGCGTATAGCGCGCTTGTTTTTGGTCGAAAATCGACAATCCCTCGCGCGCCAATTCGATATAGGCGGCGCGTTCTGAAATCATGGTCACAAGGTCCTGACCATTGGCTGCCAAAAACTCGCGCAACAGCCGCGCATCTTTGCGGCGTGGGTCAATGCGCGATCCGATCGGCAGGATGTCGATTTTGTCTTTCTTGATCTTTTTGATCTCGCGCAGCGATTTCAAAAAGCCTTTGACCGCCAATTCGTCAAACATCGAGGCCATCACCGGGGTGACCATGACATCGGCGTCTTTCAAAAACGGCTTTGCCTCATCCGCACCAAGCCCCGCGCCGCTGTCGATCACCAGCCATTCGGTCTTTTTGGGCACGGACGGGCGTGCCGTCCCGGACCAATCGAGCAGGGGGATATGGGGCGCATAGGCAGAGCGGCGTTTGCCCCACATTCGCGCCGATTGTTGCGGGTCGGCATCGGCCAAAGCCACCTTAAACCCCGCCGCTTTCAACGCCGAGGCCAATGTGATCGCCGTCATGGTCTTGCCGGATCCGCCTTTGCTGTTGGCGATCAGTAGCGTTTTCACGAGGACGATCCTTTCTTGCTATTTTTCTTGATGAATTTTTGAATATGGTCACGCAATTCCCGTGACGCCGAGGTGCCGGTTTTCTCGCAAAGCGCGACAAAGTCATCCCGATCCACCTTCGGGAGGCGAATGATCAAACTGCTGTCTTTTTTGCTTTTGGGGGGCATGTTGGTGTCTCGGTTTGGGGTGATCTTTGTATATACGTTTGGGGCGGTCGTCAACCGCCTTTCTCGAATAACCTTTAGAAAATCCACCAGAAAACCCACAGTTGAACATCGCGCCCGAAAAGCCCGCAGCCGTGGCGGATCGGTTTGCTGTACCTGTCTGATCACTGGGTCCATTGAGATGCATGTGTAGATACGCTCGGAGTCTAGAGTGTCATAAATCGGACAAATTAGACTATCTACGACGTCTTAGGACTTAAAAACATGTGCAAATCGAACATTTTGGCGATCACACTCCGCCGGAATGCACCACCTCGTAGTAGATTTTCTCCAACTCTTCTTTGTGTTCGGCCTCTTCATTGGCGAGGAATGTAAACGCCTCTTTCAGGGGCCCCTCAGGCGCAGAGGCGGCCAGTTCTGTATATTGCTCCATCGCCGCCGTTTCGCGCAAAAGCGCGTATTGCAGCACGGTTTGATCATCCGGGGTGTCACCAAGATCGGGGACCTGCACACAGTCGGAAAATTTGCCGTCCGCCACGGGCCGGGCGATTTTTTCGGCCATCACGGCCGAAACTTTCGGGTCATTGGCGAGTGTTGTGAACAGATCGACGTGGCCCTGTTCTTCCTCGGCCAATTCTTTCGCCAGCCAGCGGATGTTTTTCGACACTTTCGGGATCAATGCGGTGTAAAAATCCCGCGCGACCACTTCAAAAGAGGTGGCGGTGTCCATGATCTCTTTGACGGTGGTGAGGCCGGAGAGTTTGTCTTTATTGGCTTCGCTCATTGCAGTGTCTCCCGTTTTGCGGTCAGCATTTTAGCCACGGATACGGCGACGCGGTGCCCATCGGCGACGGCGTGAATGACGTCGGGACCGGAGGTCGCGTCCCCTGCCGCCCAGAGCCACGGCTCGGAGGTTTGGCCATCGCGATCAATCATAATCCGACCGCGGTTCCATTCGAGCGTCTCGGTCAGCTCCGCGCCCAAAAGCGAGATGTCGGACATTTGACCGATGGCCTCGATGACCATGCCAGCCGGGTGGATTACTTCATCGCCCTCGTCATATTTTGGGGCAAATCGGCCCTCGGCGTCAAAGATCGCGTTGACCTTCCATGTGCGCAGGCCAGTGACCGTGTCGCCGTCCAACATGATCTCTTGCGGGCCACGCGCATCTAAGATGACACAACCTTCCTCCAATGCCTCTCTGACCTCTTCGGGGTCGGCAAGGAATTTTTCCAAGGCTTCGAGGGCGGTCACAGTGACGCCGACCTGGCCGTATTTGGCCTGTTGCAGCCGCGCCATGGAGCGGGCGATGTCCATCGCCACGTTGCCGCCGCCAATGACGGCGACCTGCGGGGGCACGGGGACTTCCTCGTCTGCTGTGATCCGCCGCAACAGATCAATCGCCGCTTCGGCATGAACTGAACCGGGGATGCGGGTGGAGCGGCCTTGGTGCAAGCCAATGCCGAGCACCACAGCATCATAGGCGGTTTTGAGCTGGTCCATCGAAATCTCGTGGCCGACGCGCATGTTACAGCGGATCTCGACGCCCATGCTCTCGATCACCGAAATCTCATGGTCCAACACGTCATAGGGCATGCGGTATTCGGGAATGCCGTAACGCATCATGCCGCCGGGTTTGGGCAGGGCCTCAAACACCACAACCTTATGGCCTTTGCGCGCCAAATCGAACGCGGCGGTCAGACCCGCAGGTCCGGCGCCGATGATCGCCACAGATTGGGCGGTTTCGGGCACATCGGGTTTCTGGATCAAATCAAAATAGCGTTCGCGCGGCACCGAGTCGGTGATGTTGCGTTTGAGCCAACGGATGGCGATGGGATCGCCTTCATGCAGGGCAGCACAGGAGGTTTCGCAATTGTGGGTGCAAATCCGACCACAGGCTTGGGAGAACGGGTTGGTTTCATACAAAAGTTGCAGCCCGGCCTCATAATCCCCCTCGCGCACGAGGCGGATGTAATCGGGGATGTCCATATGGGCGGGGCAAGTGGCCACGCAAAGCCCGCATTCAACGCAACGATCCGCCTCAAGCACCGCCTGTTCGCGGGTGAACCCATGGACGATCTCATCAAAGTTGCAAATGCGTGCTTCGGGTTCCATCTCGCCCATAGGGGCACGGGTGGTGCCGGAGAGGCGGCGCACATCTTCGCGGCTGTAGCCTTTGGGTTCATTGTCCCAGGATTTTGCGTCCACGCCGGGCACGAACCGGAACGCGTCCGGGTCGCTGTCGACCCATGTGTATGCGTTCGACATGGTGAGCGAGCCGGTCATGCAGACATCGACGCACAAAGCACACCAGCAGCAGCGGCCATAGTCGATCATCGGGCGCAGGCCGGAATCGCCCGGGCCAGTCACCTGGCCCTCCACCGGCACCATGTCGATGGCGGCGTTTTGGCAAATCGTTTCGCAGGAGCCGCAGCCGATGCATTTTTCCATGTCGTTTTGGTGAAAGCCGCGATAGCGATCCGCGGCCTCGCGGGTGAACGGGTCTTTGATGGTGACCGGATCGTTGATCACATGTTTCCATGCGGTGAAGGGGGAGAGAACGTCGCGCAATGACATGGGCTTACCTTTCGATCTCAGGCGGGTAGGTGTGCAGCGACACCATGAGGGCGGCGACATCGGAAATATTGGTGCCGGGGATCAGATGTTCGAGCAGGGCCATAGCGTGGGTGTAGCTTGGCCCCCGCACATTGATCCGGCGCGGATAGGCGGTGCCATCGGTGACGACGTAATAGCCATACTCGCCGCGCGAACTTTCGCCTTTGATATAGGTCTCTGCGCGCGGAATTTTCCAATGCAGCACATTGGGCAGATTGCCCATGACCGCGCCGGTTTTTGGCATCTTTTGTAGGATTTGGCGGATGAGCTGAATGGTTTCTTTCAGGTCATTGTAGCGCACCAAGGTACGGGCATAGATGTCAGAGGCCTGTTCGGTGTGGACGGTGAAATCGAGTTGGTCATAGACGAGGTAAGGACTGTCCTTGCGCACATCCTTGGCCACCCCGCCCGCGCGCGCATTTGGTCCGGTCACGCCGTATCTGTCAAACAATGCCGGGTCGATAGTGCCCACGCCTTGGGTGCGGGTTTTGAACACCGAGCTTTTGAACATCAGGTTTTCGGCATCGGCGATATAGCGGTCTGCGGTGCTCAGAACCTCTTCCATCCGGGCCTCAAACCCCTCGGGCAGATGCGCGCGTACGCCGCCCGGCAGGATGAACATATGATAAATCCGCGCGCCGGTGAGTTCTTCGAACCGATCAAGCATCAGATCGCGGGTGTAGGTCATCCACTGGCCAACCACGCCCAGCCCCAAAGCGCCGGAAATGCCGCCCATGGCCATCATGTAACTGTTGAACCGGCCCATTTCCAAAATCAACGTCCGAATCCATTGCGCCATCTCTGGCACGTCGATCCCGGCCAGTTCTTCGATGGCGGCGGCGTAGCAATACTCATTAAAATCGGGTTCCGGCACACAGACGCGGCAGACGATGGGGAAGACCTGAATAAAGGTCCGCCGCTCCATCAGTTTCTCAAACCCCCGGTGCAGATAGCCGACATGGACCTTGCCCTCGGCGACCTCATCGCCACAGACGGTCAGTTCGACCGACATATTGCCGGTGATGCCGGGGTGGTTTGGCCCGTGCCAAAGTTTCAGGTATTTGCCGGTTTCAAGGTCGATCTCAAGTGTGCCATCGGGGCCGGGTTGCGGGTATTGCGCGCGGTCAGGTTTGAAAGAAAACATCATTTGGTTCCTTTCGGATACTCGGCATAGAGCGTCTTTTGCATATGCTCTTTGGGATCATGGGTCTCGCGTCCGGGGCGGTCGCGGTAGGTTTGTTGGGAATAGGCCAGCGTGTCGAAATCGCGCCGGTAAGGCGGCAGGTCGGTCCAGCCTTCGAGAATGAACTCTTCATCGACGCGGGGAGAGCCGGGGAAATTGATCCCGAACATTTCGTTTAACTCGCGTTGATAGGTGGCCGCCGTCGGCCAGAGGTCATGGATCGTGTCGCCAGTTGCCTCCGTGCGGTCCAACATCACCCGCAACGCCAGTGTTCGATTGGCCGCGCGGTTGTTGATCATATAGGTCAGTTGAAACTGGCCTTCTTCGATCCAGTCCACAGCCGTGAGGAGCGTCAGGTGGGTAAAGCCATGCACATCGCGCAGCTCGGTCAGGATGCTGCGCAGCTCCGCCCGTTTGACGGTGACGAAACACAGGTCCGGGCGTTGAAACGTCGGCGTTCCAAGGTGATAGCGGTCTTTAAGGCGGTATAGGAGATCTCTCATCATGCTCACCAATTGTAATCCGGCATGTCCCAGTCCTTGATCACCGCCTTTTGGTTGGCTTTGTACTGGGCAAAATGTTCGGCGTATTTATTGGCCCCTTCGGCCTCGCCGCGACGGATGACTTTTTTGAGTTCCATAAAGCCATGTAGCAACGCTTCGGGACGGGGCATACAGCCCGCGATATACATGTCGACGGGCAGGTAATCGTCGAGCCGTTTGATGGTATTGTAGCTGTCCCAATACATCCCGCCGTTGATGGTACAGGACCCAAGCCCCATGACGTATTTTGGCTGTGGCATTTGCTCATAGGCGCGGATGGCGCGTTTGAGGGTCTTCACGGACAGGTAGCCGGAGATCACCAAAAGATTGGCCTGACGCGGGGTGGGCCGCCATTGGATGCCGTAGCGATAGGCATCAAAGCGCGGTGTCATCAACGGGCGCATCTCAATCGCGCCGCAACCGGTGCCAAAGCCCAAAATCCACAGGCTGTTCGAACGTGCCCAGTTGTAAAAATCTTCGACGATTTTGGAATAGGCTTTGGGGTGCACTTTAGGGGCGGCATCGCAAAAGTAATCGCGCAGCGGGTCGATGTCGATCTCTTGCCCATCGGGCGTGGTCACTGTGCGGGGTTTCAATTCTTCGCGCAGGGGCACGGGATCGGTGTTTTTCAGGAATGTGTCGTCAACGTCTTTCATGAGTTACACCATCAGGATTGCGAGGATGCCGACAGGCAGCCCCCATTTGAGGAAAAAGCGAATGCTCTGTTCGACCCGGAACCGCGGGTGGACCACGCCGATGACGGCGGTGATCATGTACAGCGCGAAGACTTTGATCGCGAACTCGGCCCAGCTTGTGGCCCCGCCAAAGAACAGGTTCATGTAGATGACCGTTTTGGCGACCGGAAAGAGAACGCGGTTGGTTTGCATCAAAGCCAGGTAAGACGAGTGATATTCTGTCGGCGGGCCGATCGGGATTTCTTGTGGGGCGACAACCACATCAAAGGGCGAGCGCATCATTGTGCCGACATAGGCGAAAAGCGCGGCCAAGGTGGCAACCGGGTTGGTGAACAGGGTCCAGTTCAAGATCGACCCTTGTTGGGCGCTGACAATTTCAGTGATGTTGAGCGTGCCGTATTGCAGCGAGATGGCATAGACGCCAAGCGCCAGCGGCAGTTCGGCCATGGTGACTTGTGACAATCCGCGCGACACGCCGATGGCGGCATGGGGATGACCGCTTTCACCCGCACCCAAGGCCATGCCCAAGGTGCCGAAGAACACGAAGTAGAGCGCAAGGATCAGATCACCGGCGTAGGAGAAATTCTGTGACCAGTGCGACCCAAAGATCGTCGGTACAAACAGCAACAGGCCCACACCGCCGGTGAGGCGAAACACCGGGCCGAGGTAATACATCACCCCATGCGAAATCTTGGAGCGCAGAGAGATGTTCTTCAACAGATCCACGTAGTTCTGCCAAACCGGGATACCGTAGCGCCCGCCGACACGCGCGCCGATTTTGCGCACCACGGCGGTCATCACCATGCCGTAGTTGATGACGATGAACAGGGTCAAAAGCGCGTAGGGGATTTGGACCCATTCGAAATGGACAGGGCTGGTCATAATGCGCCTCCCAAGGTTGCGCCAAGCGCGATCAGATAGACAGCGACCACAAAGAACAGCAGCTGCACGGCGTAGGTTTGGCCATTGCCGGTGTAGACCTTGCGGGTGAACTCCGCGACACCATGCAACGCATCGGTGACCCCGCCCCAGAACGCGGTGGATACCGGGGCCTCCAAAAATCCCATGGCCTTGCGGTAGGGCGCAAAGAAGTTCCAGGCATAATGGGTGGTTTGCGGTTTGAATGGCCGTTCGGCGGAAAACACGATGTTGAATTGCTTCACGCGCTGGGCGTTGTGGTTCATCCAGATGAGCAAGAGCAATACGGTGATGAACACCGTCGCAATCACGCCCCAGATCGCCACCGGATTCCAATTGCCATAGGCGGAGGTGATCGCCTTGCCGGACCAAATCAGTGGTTGGTCGCCAAAGATCTCGCCGATATAGGTGTCGACACGGCGCAGGATCATGCCGGGCAGGGCGGCGAATGAGATCAGGAACGCAACGAACAGCATTTGCGGTGCCACGATCCAAAATGGGGCCTCTTTGATTTGGCGATGCTCGTCATGGAGTTGCCCAAGAAAGATCGTGTGAATGAGCCGGAACAGGTACAAGAACCCCACAGGCCCAGCCATGAACACTAGGATCAATGGCAAGCGCAGATCGGTGGACATGATCGCATTGTAGAAAATCCAGCGCCCGCCAAAGCCCGACAGAGGCGGCACACCGGACATGGCGATGATCCCGACCAGCACAGAGACAAAGGTAAAGGGCATCAGCGTGATCAACCCGCCCATTTTATACATGAGCTTGGTGTGGGTGCGCTCTTTGACGCCGCCCACCGCCAGAAAGAGCATGCTCTTGTAGACGTAGTGGTTGATCACAAACATCAGGGCCAAGAGCCACCCCAAGTGGTTCATCAGCGCCAGACCAAACAAGGCGTAGCCCATCTGCGAGATCGAAGAATAGGCCAAGAGCCGTTTGGCATCCTCTTGGAAGATCGCCATGACCGCGCCAAGGAACGCCGAGATTGCCCCGATCCACACAAGCACATGGGTCAGATCGACGCCGTAAAGGGTCTGATGCCCCATGTTGAGCAGCAAAATCCACAGGCCAAACAATCCGGCCTTGAGCAGGATACCTGAAACCATCGGTGAGACGTCGGTTTCGGCCTCGGCATGGGCACCGGGCAACCAGATGTGCAGCCCCATCGAGGCGGTCTTGGTCATAAAGCCCAAGGCGAGCAGCACGAAAACCCAAGACGCGATAGAGGCGGGCAGGGCGGCCAGGCCTTCGAGCGGAAAGGGCATCATGCCGCCAGAGGCCAAAGCGAAGCCCGCGAGGATCACAAACGCGCCCCCCAGAGAGAACAGGATATAGGACAGCGCATGCGGCTCGGACTCGCGCCCGCGCAGGATCAGGAAATAAGAGCCAACGGTGAGAATTTCCCATGCGGCAAAGAATTGCAGCGAGGTCTCAGCCGATAGCAAAAGCGCCATGCCCGCATACATCAGCATTGCGGGTGTGTAGAATCCGATCCGCCGCCCCGTGGCCTGAAACGAGGCCAAAAGGATCAGCGCGCCACCCAGGATCATGATGATGGCAAAGACCAGCCGCAGCGGATCAAAGCTTTGATAAGACAAGGAAAACCAAGTCACGAGACCCGCGATGGCCAGTGCATTTTTGATTTTGGCGGGAAGGATGTCGAGCGGCAGAAACAATAGCGCAAAGAGCATCGGCACGGTTATCACCACATTGTCCACGCTCTGCGCCGTGCCAAATACATAGGCCAAACTCCAACCGGCAAGTGCGGCAATCAACACCACGGCCTCTTTGGTGAGAGAATAGATGAGCGGGCGCTGGGCGGGGCGTTTGAGCGCCATGCCGAACCAGCGAAACATCACGCCCGCCTCGATCAAGGCCGCGACCAACATCATCGCAAGGACCGGCATTTGGCCGGAGGCAATCAACCCATGCGCCAAAATCCATTTGGCGTAAAAGGACGGAAACGGTGGCAGGCCAGAGAGCATGGCGATGAAGGTGGCAAAGGCGAAAATCAACATCGGGGAGTCACACAACGCTGCCCAATCGGCCAACGTGCGGCCATTGACCAAGCCCGAAAGCCAAAACAACCCGGCTTTGGCGACGGCGTGAGAGATCACAATCCCGCCCGCGACATAGGCAAATTGCGGGCCGAGGACGGCTTTTTGCCCGATGACCATCAACACAAGACCGATTTGGCCGACCGAGGAATAGCCCAAAAGGCGGCGATCATTGGTTTGGGACAGGGCCAAAATGTTGGATCCTACAAAGGTAAACAGGCCAATCCCCGTGGCCAGCGGCAACCACGCGGGCCCGGCGACCGTAAAGAGCTTGTCGGCGGCAAACAGCGCGGCGGTGCCGGAAGCGGCGGAAAACAACGCCGAAAACCCCGGATGTGCGCTCTCGTAGATGTCCAGGGCCCAACCATTGGCGGGAAAGGGTTTGAGTTCCAACACCAGCGCGATCAGGACCAAAAAGATCGCCAAGGATGCACCGGAAAACGCCATCGGCAGGGCCGAAATGTCGTCAATATTCAGCGATCCATGGGCGTGATAGGTGAAGATGATGCCGATCAACAACAGGATCGAAATGACCTGCGAGACGATCAGATATTTGAAACCGGCGGCCAGTGCGCGCGCGTCTTTTGAGAGCAACACAAGCCCCGCCGTCGCGATCACGATCAGTTCCAAAAACACGAACATGTTGAACAGGTCGCGCGTCATGATCAAGCCCGACAGCGCCATGATCAGGACCAAAAGCACGGCCATCGCCTGACGGCCAAGCCGGATCAAATCGTCACGCATGTAGAACGCGGACAAAAGCCCAGTGATGGTCACGACCGACAAAAGGGCGGCCTCACTGACCCCAACGCGCAGGTTGATGGCAAAGGGCGGGCGGGTGCCGGCGGTGAGGATGTCGACCGGGACGGCTTGGCCCATCAGGAGGGCCACGGTCCATGACAGCGCAACAAAAAACATGACGGCAAGCGCGCCGATACTGACGGAAAAGGCGATGCGCGGGCGATCCGCGCGCAACAGACCCAACACAAACGCGGCCCCAAGCCCGGCGATGAGGAGGAACAGAGGGCTTACCATTTCAGCTCCGTAAAGTCAGAGATGTCCAAGCTGCCGCGCGTGCGGAACAGCCGATAGGCATAGGCGAGCATCAAGGCGGTGACGCCCAGGCCGATGACGATGGCGGTGAGGACCAGCGCCTGCGGCACCGGATCGGTGATACGGGCGAGGGCCTCGGAGGTGGGCACGGCAGCGTCCAAGATCGGCGCGGTGCGCCCCGGCAGATAGCCGACCGACACCAAAACCACATTCACCCCAGTGTCGGCGATGGTGAAACTCACGATCATGCGAAAGATGTCGCGATTGCTCAGTGCGCCGTAGAGACCGACAAGGATCAAAACGAACCCCAATGCCATTGCAATGTGAGATAGGGTCATTGCGCGTCCTCCGTTTCTTCCAAAGAGGTGAGGATCGAGGAAAATTCCGCCCCGACTTTCAACCCGATCACGGCATAAATCAGCGGGATCGCCCCGGCGGAGAGGATTGATCCAAACGTGCCCAAAGGCAGGATGCGATTGTCCAAAAATCCGCCTGCAAAGGCCAAACCAAGCAGGCCGATCAAAACATATGTCAGCCCCGCTGTGCTTTCGATCCGGGCAATGAGGCGATGCGAAAACCGTTCTGCCGGATTGGCCAAAAGCGTCAGCAACAGGCCAGAGGCGACAATCGCCCCGCCTTGAAAGCCGCCGCCGGGGGTCAAATGGCCGTTGAGGAACACATAAGCGCCAAACAGCATAATCACGGGCACCAACATCCGCGTGCCTGTCGTGAGCAATTCACCCGAAGGCAAAAAGCCCGATCCCGACCGGCCTTTTGGGGCTTTCGAATGGGCCAAAACCAGCCCGACGATGGCCGCCGTGAGAAACAACACCGTGACCTCGCCCAGCGTGTCGAGCCCGCGATAGGTGACGACAATCGCGGTCACCACGTTTTGCGCGCCGGTCTCGTTTGGCGTTTGCGTGGCGTAATAGGCGGCGGTTTGGTTCAGTGCGCTGTCGGGGGTGAACCCGGCAAAGAGCGTGAAAAACGCCACGCCCAAAAGCGCCAAAATCCCAAAAATGATAGCGTTTCGGGTCATGATTTGCCCTCCCTGCGGATACGTCCAAGGACAAAGAAAAACAGGAATGTGGTGAGGCCGGACCCGATGGCGGCCTCGGTCATCGCCACATCGGGTGCGGCCAGTACGAGGAACAACACCGAGGACATAAGGGACACAAGACCCGCCGCCAAAACGGCGGTGACGGTCGAGCGGGTGAGGACAGATATGAGGGCGGCGACCAATGCGGCGAGCGCCAAAATGATGGCCAGTATGGCGAGCAAGACAGTCATGCCACATCCTCCACATTTACTGCGTCTGCGAGGGCGTCGGCTTTGGTTTTGTCCGAAAGTGGCACGCCAGCGCGATGGGCAGCGCGGGCCAAAACTTGCGAGGAAAGCGGGCTGGTGAACATTAAAAACAACATGATCAACACCAGTTTGACGCTCCACGACGGCGCGATCAACGCCACACCGATCAGGACCAAAAGCGTGCCCAATGTGGTGGCTTTGGTGCCCGCTTGGATGCGGTTGTAAACATCGGGCATGCGCCAGAGGCCAAGCCCACCCAAGGCCAAAAACACAGCGCCGCCCAATATGGTCAAGGCGCCGAACATATCCATCAAACCAGAGAGTTCAGTCATGATCGCCCCCTTCTAAATACCGGGCTGCGATGAGGACGCCGAGGAAGGACAAAAGCGCATAGACCAGCGCCACATCGAGGTAAATTTTGCGGTCAGTGATCAGCGCGATCAACACAATCGCGGTGACCGATATGATGGTCAAACCGTCAAAAGCCACGACTCGGTCGGTGCCGCGTGGACCCTTGATGAACCGCAGCGCAGCCAACACAAAAGCCAGCAAAACAAAGCCCGCCGCCACAAATAAAATCAGCTCAGCCATACATCACCTCCAAGTAGTTCTCGAAGCCCGAGACGATGGCCTTTGTGGCCGTGTCGGGGTCTGTGGTGGGGGCGACGACCCAATGGATATAAAGCCACTCACCTTGGATGTCGCAGGTCAGCGTGCCGGGGGTTAGGGTGATGGCATTGGCCAATAAAAGCCGCCCGACCGGATCGGTCAGCGTGGTTCGGACCTTGACGATGGCGGGGGAAATGGGCAGCGCAGGCGTCAGCACCAGCTTGGCCAAAATCAGGTTGGCTTTGATGAGTTCTTTGAGGAAAAAGCCGATAAATCCGACACTTGCCAAAAAGGCGGCTGGGGTCAGACGCAGACCGGAGAGAAACGACAGGCTTGAGCCAAAAAACAGCGCGATGATGGCGGCGACGATCACGCCGGTGATCAGGGTTGCGGGACTGATCGAGCCGTTGAGCAAGAGCCAAAACAACATGAGCGTTGCGAACAGGCGTAGAGAAATTTGTGGTGCATTGCGTGCGAAGGGCGGCGCTTTCAGGCCTTGCGTTGGGGGCGGTGTGCTTTGGTCGCTCATGTCATCTGGCCTCCTTGCGAGGTGGGCGGTCTTGGGGTGTCTGCGCGCGTTTGTCCCTGATCTGCGTGAAACGCGTGCTCAATGGGTCTTGCAAATCAAGGTTGCGAAAATGGGCCATACCGGGGAGGGATGTCGCGCGGTCTTGGGGTGTTTAGAACATGCATTCACACATTCTGATTTGACCTCGAACAAATCACGGCGGGTTTGTGACCGTTCCAACCGTTTTTTCGCGCCTGTGTGCGATCATGCGGCGGGCCAGCGCGAAGGGGCGCGCAAAACAGCACAGCGTGCGGGCGTGTGCGGTTCAGACCTGCGCAGGGGGGCATTGGGCAATTTGCGCTTTTCCTCGCCGGGATCAAATGACACAGTCCGCAAGGCCGCGTGCCGCAATTGCTCTCACGTTTGAAAAGGACCCGCCTCATGTCTGATCCTCGCCTGTCTGATCCTGTGATCCTCATCGCCTCCGACAGTTTTTCCCCGGATGAAATCGCGCGGATCGAGGCCGTGGCCCCTGCGCTGCGCGCCGGGACGAAAGAGGCGCGCGCGGCCTTGCCTGTGGATCAGCGTGCATCAATCAAAGCCATTGCCAACAAGGGACATCGGGCGATTGATGGCGCGCAAATGGACCTGTTCCCCAATCTCAAACTTATCGCGCAATTTGGCGTCGGCTATGATGCGATCGACGTGGCGGCGGCCAGCGCACGCGGCATCACGGTGACGAACACGCCGGATGTGTTGAACGAAGATGTGGCAGATCTGGCGGTTGCGATGATGTTGGGCTGGGCGCGCCAAATCCCCCAAGGCGACGCTTGGGTGCGCAATGGCACATGGGCTTTGGGGCGTGAATTGCCGCTCAATCGCAAAATGTCCGGGGCCAAGGTCGGCATCGCTGGTATGGGCCGGATTGGCCGCGCCATTGCCGACCGTTTGGCGGCGTTCAATATGGATATTCATTATTCTTCACGGGGCGAAAAAGACACACCGGGTTGGACCTATCACGCCGATGTCGTGGATTTGGCCGTGGCGGTCGATTGGCTTGTGGTTGCCGTGGTTGGCGGCGAGAGCACGCGCGGTTACGTCTCGCGCGCGGCCATTGAGGCGCTGGGGCCGCAGGGTGTGGTGATCAACATCGCGCGTGGCACATGTCTTGACGAAGAGGCGCTGATCGAGGCGTTGCAACAGGGCAAAATCGCCGGTGCCGGGTTGGATGTGTTTTACAACGAACCGCATGTCGATGCGCGGTTGATCGCGATGGACAACGTGCTGTTGCAACCGCATCAGGCCTCATCCACCGTCGAAACCCGTCGCGACATGTCGATGGCGCAATGCGCGAATTTGGCGGCGTTTTTTGCCGGAGAGGTGTTGATCACGCCTGTGAACTGACGCGGTTGTTTGAGACTTTCGGCCTTGCATCACCAGACGTGGAGCGTCTTTTTGCGGGACAGCTGGGCGGGAAACGCCTAAAGGGGAGGCAAATGATGGCAGGCGATGACTTACGCAAAGGAAATATGTCGATGAAATATGGTCTTGTATTGGTGGGGTTGATGGCTTTGGCGGGCTGCGCGGACCCGATGGCACAGGTCACGCCGGAGGGCTTTATGACAGAGGTGCCCGAGGGGGTCCTTCAACTGGCCGCACCAGATCAAAACCTCAATGCGGTTCAGTTGAACCCCGAAGATGGGTGCTTTTGGTATCAACATGTTGGTCCGGTCGAGACGACGATGTTGCCACTGCGCACCCCGCGTGGGAATGTGATTTGCGCGCAGCAGCAAGAACCGCAACTGACGGCGATGTGATGTGAGCGCGGGTCGTATCAGCTTTGCGCTGTGACGACCCGTTCCGCCGGATAAAGATGGGCGGTGACGCCGGTATTGGCACGATCATAGAGGTCGATCACATGGGCCATGACCATCCGCACACAGCCCGAACTGGCGCGGGAACCGATAGACCGCGGATAGGGCGTGCCATGGATGCGCAGATAGGTGTCGCGGTTGCCGACGTAAAGATAGAGCGCGCGTGAGCCAAGCGCATTGCGCGGGCCTGGAGCCATCCCGTCGGCGTATTGCGCATAGGTTTCCGGCTCGCGTTTGATCATCGCAGGCGTCGGGGTCCATGTTGGCCATTTCACCTTGCGTTTGACCGTATAGGTGCCGGGTTGATACAGCCCGTCCCGACCAATCGCCACGCCATAGCGCATCGCCGTGCCGCCCTCTTCGACCAAATAAACATAACGCGCGACCGCATCGACATGGATGCTGCCCGGGGTGAGACCGGCATTGGCTTCCACCCGGCGCGGCAGAAACCGCCTGTGCAACCCCCATGGGTTTGAGGTCTCAAGATCGAAATTCGCAGGCGTCACCTGCGCATCCCAAGCCTCCCAATCGCTTTTCGTTGCGGCCATGGCGGGTGCGGCCACCGTCCCGAGAGCGGTGGCCGAAAACAGCGCGGTGGAGGTTTGAATGAAATGGCGACGGGTGAACATAATGCGTGACTCCTTGGGGCAGCGGGGTGCGGCAGCGACCCAACTTTGCCATACTTAAGCTAACCCCATAAAAACGCAAGTTTTTGCGGCATGGCTCACGTTCTCTTTAACTTTGCCAAACGTGGGTGGACCTCATCCGATCCGCACCGGATGAGGTGACGGTCACTCTAAACCGCAAAGGCTTTGGTCAAAACGACCCCGTGCCCATCACCCGGCTTGGGTCCGGGCCTTTTTCCATCTCGGCGAATTCCTCATAGGTGCGGTATTTCTCCACGATGCCTTGTTGCGCTTGGGCCAAAAGCTCTGCCGCCTCTTCTGGCCGCGATTGGGTCAGGGCGCGATACCGCAATTCGCCGTAAGCATAGTCTTTGAAGGCCAGGCTCGGGCGCGGGCTGTCGAGACGGAAGGGCGGTTCGCCCGAGCCATGCAGCGCCGGATCATAGCGCAACAGTGGCCAATAGCCGGATTTCACCGCTTTCGCCTGTTGATCCATGCCTTTCGACATGTCGATCCCATGGGCGATGCAATGGGAATAGGCGAGAATGATTGACGGCCCGTCCCACGCCTCAGCTTCGCGGAAGGCACGCAGGGTGTGTTGCGGGTTCGCGCCCAAGGCAACCTGCGCCACGTAGACATTGCCATAAGCGATGGCTTGCAGCGCCATGTCTTTGCGGTTGGTGCGTTTGCCTGCGGCGGCGAATTTGGCGATCGCGCCCAGTGGTGTGGCCTTTGAGGCCTGCCCGCCGGTGTTGGAATAGACTTCGGTGTCCATCACCAGAATGTTGACGTTGCGCCCGCTTGCAAGCACGTGATCAAGGCCGCCATAGCCGATGTCATAGGCCCAACCATCGCCACCAACCAGCCAGATGGCGCGTTTGACGAGATGGTCAGAAAGCGACAACAGGTGCTCGACCTCTGACGTTTTTGGCCGGTTCAGGAGTTTGACGCGCAGCGCCGCCACCCGTTCGCGTTGGGTGCGGATTTCACTTTCGCGGACCTGTGGCGCGGTGAGGATGGCGTCGACCAAATCCTGACCCAACTCCGGTGCCATGTCCGCCAAAAGCGCGCGGGCTACGTCGGTCTGTTTGTCGACCGCCAAGCGGAAACCAAGGCCAAATTCGGCGTTGTCTTCAAAGAGCGAGTTGGCCCAAGCCGGACCACGCCCCTCGGCGTTCTTGGTCCAAGGCGTGACCGGCAGGTTGCCGCCATAAATCGACGAACACCCGGTGGCATTGGCCACCATGAGACGGTCTCCAAAGAGCTGCGACAGCAGTTTGACATAGGGTGTCTCGCCACAGCCCGCACAAGCGCCGGGGAACTCAAACAGCGGTTCCAAAAACTGCACGCCGCGCACATTGGCGAAATCGACGCGGGAGCGGTCATTGACCGGAAGGCTTTCAAAAAACGCAATATTTTCGCGTTCTTTTTCGGGTAAATCGCCCTTGATCACCATGTTGATGGCTTTGTGGCTCGGGTCATCCTCGGACACCGCCGGGCAGGCCTCGACACAGAGGCGACAGCCGGTGCAATCCTCCAAATAGAACTCAAGCGCGAATTGCGCACCGGGATAGCCGCGGGTGTTGATCGGTGCGGATTTAAAGCCCGAGGGTGCGTTTGCCAGCAGCGCTTCGTCAAAATATTTCGCCCGAATAACCGAATGGGGGCAGACAAAGGAACATTGGCCGCATTGGATGCACTCGTCCGCGATCCAGACCGGCACATCCTCAGCCACATTGCGTTTTTCCCACGCGGCGGTGCCGGACGGAAAGGTGCCATCGACGGGCAGGGCGGACACCGGTATGTCGTCGCCAATGCCCTCCATCATTTTTGCCGTGACATCGCGGACAAAATCAGGGGCGTCATGAGGCACCAAAGCGGGGCGCTCATGCGGGCTTGTGGCCTCCGTCGGCACGGCAATTTCATGCAACCCCGCCAGCGCGCCGTCGACGGCGGCAAAGTTCATATCAACGATATGTTTGCCCTTTTTGGTGTAGGTCTTCTCGATCGCCGCTTTGATTTTCGCAATCGCGTCATCGTGGGGTAGGACGTTTGAAAGCGCAAAGAAACAAGTTTGAAGGATGGTGTTGGTGCGCGCCCCCAAACCCACCTCTCTGGCCGCAGCCGAGGCGTCAATCACGTAGAATTTCAATCGCTTGTCGATGATCGTTTGCTGAACGGAGCGCGGCAGACGGTCCCATGTGGCCACCGCCCCATAAGGCGAATTCAACAGAAATGTTGCACCGGGGGCGGCGAGTTTGAGCACATCCATTTTCATCAGGAAATGGAACTGATGGCAGGCGACGAAATTGGCCGAAGCGATCAGATAAGGTGCGGCGATAGGGTCGGGGCCAAAGCGCAGATGGCTTTCGGTGATCGCGCCGGATTTGTGGCTGTCATAGACGAAATAGCCTTGGGCAAAATGGCCCGGCTCATGGGCGATGATTTTCACCGAGTTCTTGTTGGCGCCGACCGTGCCATCCGCGCCCAACCCGTAAAACACCGCGCGCACGATGGTGTCCTTTTCGATGTCATACCCGGGATCGACCGTGAGCGAGGTAAAGGTCACATCGTCATGGATGCCGACGGTGAAATTCGGCTTTGGCGCGTCTTTCGACAGATTGTCAAACACCGCCTTGGCCTGGGCCGGGGTGAAGTCTTTGGAGGACAACCCATAGCGCCCGCCGATGACGCGCGGCAGGGTGGCGCGGGTGCCTGTGGCGACCGCTTCCATCAGGGTTGAGATCACATCGAGATAGAGCGGTTCGCCCGTGGCCCCGCTTTCTTTTGAGCGGTCCAGGACGGCGATTTTTTCGACCGTTTGGGGCAAGGCCGAGAGGAAATGCGCGGCGGAAAATGGACGGTAGAGCCGCACGGTGATGAGGCCAATTTTCTCACCCTTGGCGACCAAATCCGTCACCGTGGCCGAAATCACATCGACGCCCGAGCCCATGGCAATCACCACGCGGGTGGCGTCCGGCGCGCCAATGTAATCGAACGGTTTGTAGGGACGCCCGGTCATCGCGCCGAGTTTCGCCATCTCATCGGCAACACTGTCAGGCACAGCGGCGTAAAACAGGTTCGAGGCTTCGCGGCCCTGGAAAAACACGTCGGGGTTTTGCGCCGTGCCCCGGATGAATGGGGTTTCCGGCGACAAAGCGCGTTTGCGATGCGCCCGGACCAGATCGTCGTCAATCATCATGCGGATTTGCGCGTCCGGGATCAGATCGAGCGTGTTGACCTCATGCGAGGTGCGAAACCCGTCAAAGAAATGCAGGAACGGAATGCGGGATTTGAGCGTCGCGGCGTGGGCGATCAGCGCCATGTCATGCGCCTCTTGCACCGAGGCTGAGGCCAACATGGCAAAGCCCGTGGAGCGCGCGGCCATGACATCCGAATGATCGCCAAAGATCGACAAGGCATGGGTGGCCAAGGATCGCGCAGCGACGTGAAACACTGTGGGTGTCAGTTCTCCGGCGATTTTGAACATATTGGGCAACATCAACATCAGGCCCTGAGAGGCCGTGAAGGTGGTGGTCAAGGCCCCCGCTTGCAATGCGCCGTGGACCGTGCCCGCCGCGCCGCCTTCGGATTGCATTTCTTGGATCACGGGCACGTCGCCCCAGATGTTTTTGATCCCCAACGCGGTCCAATCGTCGGCCAGCTCGGCCATCGGCGAGGACGGCGTGATCGGGTAGATCGAACAGACCTCATTGACGCGGTAGGCGACATGGGCCACGGCGGCATTGCCATCCATGATGGCCTGTTCAGGGCGGTTTGGGTCGGTATTTTGGCTGTGATCAAGCATGGTGAAGATCCTCCGGGATCATCTCAAGCGCATGGCAGGGACATTGATCGAAGCAGCTTTGGCAGCCGGTGCATTTCTCCGGGTCGATCTCATAGCCCAAACCTGTTCCCAGTTTGACAATCGCGTCTTCCGGGCAGGCGGCAAAGCAGTTGTCGCATTCGTAACACGATCCGCAGGAGTAACAGCGCGAGGCCTCATAGCGGGCTTCTTTTTCCGACAATCCACTGAGGACCTCGTCGAAACTTTCGCGTTGGCTGGTGGCGAGGGCGGCTTGTTCTTTTGGATCAACATCGGAATAGACTGGCAGGTGCAACATGTCGCCCGTGACCAAGGCTGGGGCCTCGTCAGCCACGTAAACCGTGCCCGCGAGCCATGCGTTGATGTGGCGGGCGGCCAGTTTGCCATGGCCCGTGGCGATGGTGACGCTTTGCTGGTCGGGGACCATATCGCCCCCGGCGAAAATGCCGTCTGCACCCGTCATCCGGGCAGCATCGACCTCGACCGTGCCATTCCAACTGAAGGTCAAACCGGGCACGTCTTTCAAAAACGTACTGTCGGTTTCCTGACCCAAGGCCAAGACCACCGCATCCGCCGTCAGTGTTTCAAATTCGCCCGTGGGCGTGGCGCGGCCATCTGCGCCGATCTCCATCCGTTCGACTTTCAAATCCTCACCGTCGATCTCTTTGATCGTGGTCAACCATTTGATTTTAATGCCTTCCGCCATCGCCTCATCGGCCTCAAATTGATGCGCGGGCATATGGGCGCGGTCGCGGCGGTAGACGATCAAGGTCTCAGTTGCGCCCAGCCGTTTGGCCGTGCGCGCCGCGTCCATTGCGGTGTTACCACCGCCGTAAACGATGACCCGTCGGCCCAAAAGCGGCGCATCGCCTTTGGACGCATCAGAGAGCAGGGTCACCGCATCAAGGATTTTCGGCGCTTCTCTCAATGGGATATCGACATGTTTGCCGGCCCCCGCACCAATCGCCAAATAGACCGCATCAAAGCCGCCCTCGGCCTTTTCCGCCATCAGGTCGCGGACTTTGTGGTTGAGGGTGATTTTGACGCCAAGAGTTTCGATCCGGGCAACATCACGGGCCAATTCGGCGCGGGGCATCCGGTAGGCCGGAATGCCAAAATGCATCATGCCGCCCGCCACGGGACCGGCCTCGCGCATTTCGACGTGATGGCCGAGGCGGGCGAGGTGATAGGCACATGACAGGCCGGATGGGCCCGCACCGACGATCAGGATTTTTTTGCCGGAGGGTGGGGCGACCGCTTTGAAGGCCCAGCCGTTTTCATTGGCCATATCGCCCAAAAACCGCTCAATCGCGTGGATCGACACCGAGGTGTCGACCTCGCCGCGGTTACAACCGCCCTCGCAGGGGTGGTAACAGACCCGGCCATGCACGGCAGGCATCGGGTTGTCTGCGCTCAGAACCTCCCATGCGGCGCGGTAACGCCCCGCCATCGCGAGCGCCAACCATTCGCGGATGTTTTCGCCCGCCGGACAGGCCGCCGCACAGGGCGCGGTCAAACTCACATATTGTGGGATTTGGCGGCGCACAGGCCCCGTCCCGCCGGTTTTGGAGTGATCAATGAGAGGCGTGAAGTCTTTGCGTTTACTGCCGGGGGTGGTGTCGGCTTTGGGCTCTTCGGGATGGGACATGTCAGATGCCTTATGAGGTCTGGGCTGGTGCAGCATCGCGAGGTTTGGGATGCGTGGCGTTGACATATATCAAGGCATGCATGGGTTAGCCCGGCTCGCAACTCTATGATTTTATAATGGTTTCCTTGGATGTTTTATGTCGCCTTCGATCCATTCAACGGACGTGATCTGTCGCGAATTTGTGGGCGGCGCAGGAGTGTTGCGCAAAATCAGTCCGGTACGAATTATCTTTACTTGCTGCCTAAAAATAAATAAATGACTGGTCAGTTATTTATTTTTGCGACTCAACAGGAGCTTCCCGTGACGGCGCACCCCGAGGATCAGACCGAGACGGATCAGGCCGAGGCAGCCCCCAAATTTCGCCGCCGCAAAGAGGCACGCCCAGACGAGATTTTGGACGCAGCGCTTGATCTGTTTGCGGAAAAGGGGTTTGACCGCACCCGGGTTGACGACATCGCGCGCCGTGCGGGGGTCTCGAAAGGTGCGGTCTACCTCTATTTCCCGTCCAAAGATGCGGTGATCGAAGCGCTGGTGCATCGCGCGGTTGGCCATTTTGTGGGGAACATGGCCGATCACATCACCGCGTGGCGGGGCGATCCGCGCCCACTGTTGACACAGCTTGTGCCGCTCTTTGTTGAACGGGTGTCTGATCCGCGTGTCTTCGGCGTACCAAAACTGATCATTCGCGAAGCGCCGAGCCATCCGAAACTGGCCGACCTGTATCGTGAACAGGTGATCGGCACAGCCTTTCCCGCGCTCATCGCCCTGTTTTCGCAAGCGGTGGAGGGTGGATATATCCGCAAGATCGACCCGGAAATGGCAGTGCGCTGTCTGCTTGGGCCGTTTTTGATGCATGTGATGTTGGAGGATGTGTTTGGCATCCGCCCCTCTGGTGCGGCCCCGGGTGATTTGAAATTTGCCACATTGCTCGACACCCATTTGTCGATCTTCTTTGCCGGGCTGGACCCTGACCCATCGCCCGCCCCCTCATCCCAAAAGGACACCTCCCATGGCTGATCTCCCAAGCTGGATTGTCTCTGTCATTGCTGCGATTTATCCGGGTTTCACCCCTGCGCCGCCTTATGTTTACGACGGCTATATCGAGGGCGATTATGTCTATGCCGCCGCCGCTGCCAGCGGGAGGATTGATCAAATCGCGGTGACAGAAGGTCAGGATGTGGCGGCGGGGGCCTTGCTTTTTGCCCTTGAGGATGGCCAAGCCAAAGCCAGTTTGCGCAGCGCGGAGGCGCAATTGGCACAAGCGCAAGCCGAATTGGAAAACCTGTCCACCGGATCGCGCGAGGCCGAAACGGAGGTCATCCGCGCCTCTTTGCGACAAGCCCGCGTGGCCTACGACATTGCCCAAACCCGGCTGGACCGGGCCAAGGCATTGTTGGCCAAGGGCGCAACGACACAAGCGGCGGTGGATGATGGGCAAGCGGCGGTGGATGAGGCGGAGGCCTCGGTCGCCAATTTCGAAGCACAATTGAAAGTGGCGGAATTGCCAGCGCGCGCGGCACAACGTGTGGCTGCCGAAGCGGGGGTTGAGGCGGCCCGCGCGCAGGTCGATTTGGCACAGTCCAACCTTGAGGATCGGCAAGTGCGCGCGCCTCAGGCGGGGCGGGTCGATAAGGTCTATTTCGATGCGGGCGAAGTGGCCGCCACAGGCGTGCCTGTGGTGGCGCTGTTGCCGCCCAGCGATTTGACGGCACTGTTTTTCGTGCCGGAATCAGAGCGCGCGGATTTGCAGTCCGGCGATGTGGTTCAGGTGAGGTGCGATGGCTGTTCGATTGATTTGACTGCGAAAATCACTCGTATGGCCTCGGACCCGCAATACACCCCGCCGATCCTCTACACCCGCGAACAACGGGGTCGTTTGGTCTACCGGGTTGAGGCCGATGTGATCGCGCCAAAGGGCGTTTTGCCGGGGCAACCGATCACGGTTGATGCCGCCGCAGCGGTGGGGAAATAGGCCATGGGGTCGGATCAGCATCAAAGCGACGATATCGCCATTTCCGTGCGCGGATTGACCAAGGTTTTCGGCACCCGAAAGGTCGTCGACGGCTTTGATATGGAGGTCAAAAAGGGCGCGATTTATGGCTTTCTGGGGCCGAACGGGTCGGGCAAAACCACCACCATTCGGATGATGTGCGGGCTGTTGACGCCGGATGCGGGGGCGGGGCATTGCCTTGGCCTCGACATCGTCAAGCAGTCGCGCGAGATCAAAAAACGCGTGGGCTACATGACGCAAAAGTTTTCGCTCTACGAAGACCTGACCATCGCGGAAAACCTCGATTTCGTGGCGCGGATGTTTGATATGCCGAACCGAAAACAGCAGGTTTTGGAGGCGGTGCGCGATCTTGGACTTGAAGGCCGGGCGCATCAATTGGCGGGCACGTTGTCGGGGGGCTGGAAGCAACGTTTGGCGCTCGCGGCCTGTATGATCCACGCGCCGGACCTGTTGCTTTTGGACGAACCGACGGCGGGGGTGGACCCCAAGGCGCGGCGGGATTTTTGGGATGAAATCAGACGGTTAAGCGCCATGGGTGTGACGGTTTTGGTGTCAACGCATTACATGGATGAGGCGGTGCAATGCGACCACATCGCCTATATTGCCTATGGCAAAAAGTTGATCGACGGGGCCGCGTCCGAAATCCCGAACCAGATTGGATTGCACACATTCGTGGTGACGGGGCCAGATTTGACACCTTTGGAAGACCGTTTGAAACAGGATGAGGCGGCCGGGCAGGTGATCCGCTTTGGCGCGCAATTGCATGTCTCGGGCACGGATGAAGCGGCGCTTGCGGCGCTGGCCCAACGTGAAACGGCGCTCGGCACCCATGAGTGGCGCGCCAAAAAGGCCGGTCTTGAGGAGGCGTTTATCTACCTTATGGCGGGGGCGCGCGACAACTTTGGCGCTGAGTTGGAGGCGGCATCATGAGCGGGCGAGGGCGGTTCTTTTCTTGGGCGCGCTTTGCCGGGGTTCTGATCAAAGAATTCATCCAAATGCGCCGCGATCGCGTGACCTTTGCGATGATGATCGGCATTCCGGTGGTGCAGCTTTTGCTGTTTGGCTATGCCATTGACACTGACCCGCATCACCTGCCGACCTTGGTGGAAATGACTGAGGAAAGCCCGATTTTACACGCGCTGACGGCGGCGATGGACACCTCTGAATATTTTGATTTTATAGGGATTTCGACCTCTGAGGCGGAAAGCGATCTGGCGCTGCGCGATGGCCGTGCAACGGTGATTTTAACGGTGCCGCCGGGGTTTGATCGCGATATGATCCGGGGGCTACGTCCTGAGATTTTGTTGACGGTCGATGCGTCTGATCCGGTGGCGGCGGGGGGCGCGATTGGTGCGATCAACGGCGTGGTCAACACGGCGATTGCGCAAAGCTTGACCGGGCCTCTGGCCTTTGCGGCCGGGGCGCCTGCACCGTTTGATATGGTCATCCACCGGGCGTTTAACCCCGAGGGCAAGACCTCGACCAACATCGTGCCGGGGCTATTGGCGGTGATCCTGTCGATGACCATGGTGATGATCACGGCGGTGGCGATTGTGCGCGAAAGCGAACGCGGCACGATGGAAAGCCTGATCGCCACGCCAGTGACACCCGCCGAGGTGATGTTGGGCAAAATCATCCCCTATGTCTTTGTCGGCTATGTGCAAACGCTGGTGTTTTTGATCGCCGCGCGGGTGTTATTTGATGTGCCGTTCGAAGGGTCGTTTTTGGCGTTTTTCCTCGGCTTCAACCTCTATATCGTGGTCAATCTGGCGATTGGGTTTTTGGTCTCCACCATGTCGCGCTCGCAAATGCAGGCGATGCAACTGTCGTTTTTCACCATTCTACCGACCATTCTTTTGTCCGGGTTTATGTTTCCCTTTGCCGCGATGCCGGGCTGGGCGCAGGCGCTTGGCACAATGATTCCCGCGACGCATTTTTTGCGGGTTGTGCGCAAGGTGATGTTGAAAGGTGGCGGCCTACGCGAGGTCGCGCCGGACATGATGGCAATCTGTGTGATTTTGGTGGTGGTGGTTGTTGTGGCCCTGCGGCGGTATCGCAAAACCTTGGATTAACAATTTAAAACATAGGGTTAGACTGCCGATATTCATTTGTGTTCAGAGGTGGGATATTCCGATGAAAACAATCGGGATTGACATGACATACTAAAAAAGTCAGTTATTATTCTTATGTGCGGTCTGCTGCAAAGGATCGTCCAATCGGAACGTGATCCTGACCCCAAAAGAGGCGGCAGGGCACAACAAAGGGATACAGAACTGATGAAACGCATGACGACGGCACTGATCGCCGCCACCCTGCCGCTGGCTCCGGCTTTTGCTGGCGAAAAAGAGGTTGTGGACACCTATGTCGAGATCGGCCACGCCACGTTTGAAGACGCTTTGATCAAGGCGACAGAATTGCGCGCCGCGATTGACACCCTGTTGGCCGATCCGTCTGAGACAACGCTGACGGCGGCGCGCACCGCGTGGATCGCCGCGCGTGTGCCCTATCAGCAAACCGAAGTGTTTCGTTTTGGTAATCCCATCGTCGATGACTGGGAGGGCAAGGTCAATGCTTGGCCACTGGATGAGGGGCTGATCGACTATGTCGACACGGGCTATGGCGGGCCGACGGACGAAAACGACTATGCCGCGCTCAATGTCATTGCCACGCCGAAATTTACCCTATCAGGCACTGAAATTGACGCCACCGAGATCACGCCAGCGCTGATTGGCGAGACGCTGCATGAGGCTGACGAGGTCGAGGCCAATGTCGCCTCCGGCTATCACGCCATCGAATTTTTGCTCTGGGGGCAGGATTTGAACGGCACCGAGCATGGTGCGGGCAAACGGCCTTATACCGATTATGTTACGGGTGAGGACTGCACCAATGGCAATTGTGATCGGCGCGGGCAGTATCTTGTTGCGGCCACCGATCTGTTGATTTCGGACCTTGATTATATGGTTGGCGAATGGGCCGAGGGCGGCGAGGCACGCGAGACGCTTTTGGCCGATCCAGCGGCGGGTCTTGTGGCGATGCTCACGGGCATGGGCTCTTTGTCCTATGGCGAATTGGGCGGCGAGCGGATGAAGCTTGGCTTGATGCTGAATGATCCAGAAGAGGAGCATGATTGTTTCTCTGACAACACGCACAACTCGCATTTCTATGACGGCATCGGCATGCGCAATGTCTTCACCGGCCAATATGTGCGCGCCGATGGGGCGCTGGTTCACGGCGAGAGCCTTGCCGATTTGTTGAGGGCTGCGGACCCGGACGCGGGTGCCGAGTTGAGCGCGGCGGTGGATCATTCGGTGGCTCAATTGGGTCAGATCAAAGCCGCCGCCGAAGCCGGGTTTTCCTATGATCAGATGCTTGCGCGTGGCAATGCGGCGGGCGAAGAGTTGATCATGTCGGCGGTCAACGCGCTTGTGGCGCAAACACGCTCGATCGAGCGGGCTGTGACGGTTTTGAAAACGGGCGAGGTCTCGGTCGAAGGTTCTGACAGCTTGGACAACCCCTCCGCCGTGTTTGAATAAAACCAAGCCAAAACCAACCAATGGGGGCTTTGCGGCCCCCATTGCGCCCTGTGTTGAAACCCGCCGTTTGGCAAGGACATCTATGCTTATCCTGTCCCCACATGTGAAACAGGCCCCGCGTTTGATCGGGGCTTTGTGCGTTTTGTCGGTGTTGGCCGGGCAGGCGGCGGGGGCTGATGGAACCTCAAGCGACCCGGTTTCCCCCAGTCACGCCCGCACGGCGCAGGAGCAGGCGCGGATCAACGCGGTGACGGCCCCGACACGGGATTTCACCGCGCCAGAGCCGTTTGAGGCCAACCAAGGTGGCGCGGGCACCGTGGCGGATACCGGGGATGACACGGTGTTTTCTCTGCCTCCGGCCACGCTGCCCTTGGACGATCAATTCGATTTCGAACTGGGCCATGCGTTGTTCGCCAAGCTCTGGGTCTCATCGCCCTCTTCGACCAAAGCATCGGACGGTTTGGGGCCACTGTTCAATGCGCGCTCCTGCATGAGTTGCCATGTCAATGACGGGCGCGGCCATCCGCCAGAACACGTAGAAGACAGCCGTGTGTCGATGTTTTTGCGCCTCTCGGTGCCTGCCGCCCCGGACGCGCCCATGAGCCAGATCGAGACCTATCTGGCCGATCTTGACGGGCCAAACGCCACGCCGCGCACCCGCCCCGTGCCCGGATATGGCGGCCAGTTGCAGGATTTTGCCATCACGGGCCATGCCGCCGAGGGTCGGATGGAGATCACCTATACTGAGACCCCCGTGACCCTCGCGGATGGTGAGACCGTCATGCTGCGCGCGCCAAGCTATACCATTTCCAGTCCCGCCTACGGCGCTTTGCCGAAGGATTTGCAAACCTCGCCGCGTGTGGCCACGGCGATGATCGGTCTGGGCCTGTTGGAGGCGATCCCGGTGGCGGATCTTCTGGCCCATGCCGACCCTGAGGACCGTAATGGCGATGGGATTTCGGGCCGTCCCAATCTGGTGTGGTCAGAGCAAGAGCGCGCGCCGATGCTGGGCCGGTTTGGCTGGAAAGCCGGGGAGCCGAGCGTCGAACACCAATCTGCTGCGGCCTTTCATGGTGATATTGGCATTTCCACGCCGCTGTTTCCCACCGGCTTTGGCGATTGCACGGCGGAACAGGTCGCCTGTCGAGCGGCCCCCGATGGGGCGGGGGACGTGCGCGGCGATGAGATTGATCAAACCGGCCTTGATCTTGTGACGTTTTATGCCCGCAATCTGGCCGTGCCCACGCGCCGGGACGTGGATGATCCCGAGGTCTTGCGCGGCAAAGAGATGTTTTACACGTCGGGCTGTGCCTCCTGCCATGTGCCAAAGTTTGTCACCCATCGGCTTGCGGGCGCGTCAGCCGTGTCGCAGTCGTTTCAACTGATTTGGCCCTATAGCGATCTGCTTTTGCATGACATGGGGCCGGAGTTGGCGGACAATCGTCCCGAAGGCCGTGCGACAGGGCGTGAGTGGCGCACGCCGCCCTTGTGGGGGATCGGTTTGACGGCGCAGGTTTCCGGGGCTACCACCTATCTCCACGATGGCCGGGCGCGCACGCTTATGGAGGCGGTGCTGTGGCATGGCGGGGAAGCGCAGGCGGCGCGCGATGCCGTGAGTTTGATGCCAAAACCGGATCGCGCCGCTTTGATCCGGTTCCTAGAAAGTCTGTGAGGACACATGCGTATGAGATTTCCTATCCCCTCGATCCTTGGGCTGTGCCTGTCCTTGAGTATCACGGCGCCTGTTCTGGCCGACCCGGTGCAAGACGCGCTTACCAGGGCGGTCGATCTGCATGCGACGCCAGCGGTTGCGCGGTTTGATCAGGCCGCCACAGCACTGTCGGATGTCGCCGCCGCCGATTGCACGCCCGAGGCCGTCAAGCCCGCCTATCATTCCGCGTTTGACGCGTGGATGGGGCTGCAACATCTGCATATGGGGCCGCTTGAGACCAATGGTCGTATTCTGACCATCGCCTTTTGGCCCGACAAAAAAGGTCTGATCCCGCGCGCTTTGGCCGATATGATTGCGGCCAAAGACCCCGTGGTGCAGGATCCACAGGCATTTTCGCAAGTGTCCATTGCCGCACGCGGGTTTTTTGCACTCGAATACATGCTCTATGATGACGCGTTTGCGGACTATGCGGCGGGCAGCTATTCCTGCGCTTTGGTTCAGGCGATCACCCATGATCTGGGCCGGATGGCGCAAGTGATTGACACGGAATGGACCGCGCCGGACGGGTTTGCCGACACGCTGCGCGAGGCGGGGGCGGCGGCAAAACCGCATTATTTCACGCCGCAGGAAAGCGTTCAGGCGCTCTATACCATGTTGATGTCCGGCCTTGAGGACACCAAAGACAAACGCATTGCCCGCCCGATCGGCACGTTTGACAAACCGCGCCCAACCCGCGCCGAGGCCTATCGGTCGGGGCGATCCGAGCGCAATGTGATCTTGTCGCTGAGTGCCGCGCGTGATTTGGCCCGTGCCATGGCACCGGGGGACATGAGTGCCAGCGAAGAAATCTTTGCCGAGGTGATCGGCTTGGCCGAGGCCTTGGACGACCCTGATTTCTCCCGCGTCGTGGATCCAATGCAACGTCTTAAAACCGAGATTGTTGGCCAGCGGATTGAGGCCCTGTTGGGGGCTTTGGCCAATGACGTCGGCCTGCCTTTGGGCGTTTCCGCCGGGTTCAATGCCTCTGACGGCGATTGATCTTCGCCGCCGCCTCTTTCTCCCTTTCAAAGGACAGCCCATGACCTCCCGCCGCACCTTTATCAAAGCCGCCATCGCCGCCACATTCGTTCCGCGTCTGAGCTGGGCCGATGCCGGGTCTCCGGCCTATTTGGGGGCGGCGCGCGATGCCTCGGGTGATTATGCGCTCTACGGCATGGATGAGGCGGCGCAGATTCTGTTTCGCGTGCCTTTGCCCGCGCGCGGTCACGCCGCCGCCGCTCATCCGAGCAAACCCGAAGCGGTGGCCTTTGCCCGTCGTCCGGGCACCTTTGCCGTGGTGGTGAATTGCGCCACCGGGTCCGTCACCCACCGTCTGGATGCGCCTCAAGGGCATCATTTTATGGGTCACGGGGTGTTTGTCGGTGATGGCAATCTGATGCTGACGCCGGAGAACCATTATGCTGAGAAAAAGGGTGTTTTGGGCATCTGGGACCGGGCGAAAGGTTATAAACGTGTGGGCGAAGTGCCGAGCCATGGCATTGGTCCGCATGACATTCGCGAGCTGTCCGATGGCAGTCTTGTGGTCGCCAATGGCGGGATTTTCACCCATCCAGAGATTGGTGAGGGGCGCGAAAAACTGAATATCGCGGATATGACCCCGTCTCTGACCTATCTGAACGCGGATTTTAGCCTCGCGGAACAGCATGTTCTTGCGCCCGAGTTGCATCAAAATTCGATCCGTCATTTGGCCGTGGGCCCGGACGATCAGGTCGGTTTTGCGATGCAATGGGAAGGCGATGCCGCCGAGGCTGTGCCGCTTTTGGGGCTGCATCGGCGGGGTGAGGCGTTGGTCTTGGCCGAGGCGGATTTGGCCGAACATGTGATGATGCAAGGCTACGCCGGCTCTATTGCCTTTGCTGGCGACGGGACCGAGGTGGCGATCACCTCGCCGCGTGGGGGCCGGTTGCAGCGTTTTGCCTCCGATGGCACGTTTTTGGGCACGGTTCTGCGCGCCGATCTTTGTGGCCTTGCCCCCTATGGTGAAGGGTATTTGGGGTCTGATGGCTTTGGTGCGCTTTTGGCGCTCAAAGACGATATGCGGCCTTTGACGGCGGTTCCGGGGCTGGCTTGGGACAATCATTTGGTGGCTTTGAGCGCGCGCGTGGCCTGACTTCTCTGGCGGCGCGCGGGGCGCAGATTGGCAGATTGCGGGGCGCAAGTCGCGGTGGATGATTGGAAGACTTTGCCTAAAATTTTATCGAAATTTGAGGTAAACTGGCAACACAGCAAAATCACACATCTGTGCGCCTGTGCAAAATCGCCTGTGGCGATTTTATCATCCATTTGATACAAAAGGAAAAAATGACTATTCCATAGGGGGCTTTTGGGCGGAGGGTGCCCCTGCGGACTGTCGCATAGACGATCTGAGAGCCGGGTGCCCTTGCAGCCCCATCGGTCCGACACTAAGACTCAAGTAACACTTCCGCGCTAACACCTCACATAGAAGCAATAGGCAGGCGTATATGAAAGACCCGATTGATACCTACATGAATACCCTCGTTCCCATGGTCGTTGAACAGACCAGCCGTGGCGAACGGGCCTATGATATTTTCTCGCGCCTGCTCAAAGAGCGGATCATTTTCCTCAACGGTCCGGTGCATGACGGCATGTCGTCGCTGATCTGTGCCCAGCTTTTGTTCCTTGAGGCCGAGAACCCGAAAAAAGAAATCGCGATGTATATCAACAGCCCGGGTGGCGTCGTCACCTCCGGTCTGTCGATCTATGACACGATGCAATATATCCGCCCGAAAGTGTCGACCCTTGTGATGGGGCAGGCGGCGTCGATGGGCTCTCTTTTGTTGACTGCGGGCGAAAAAGGCATGCGGTTCTCGCTGCCCAATTCGCGCGTCATGGTGCACCAGCCCTCCGGTGGCTACCAAGGTCAGGCGACGGACATCATGATCCACGCCAAAGAGACGCAGAAGCTCAAAGATCGCCTGAATGAGATCTATGTCAAGCACACGGGTCAAACCATGGACACCGTGGTGGATGCGCTTGAGCGCGACAATTTCATGTCGCCGGAAGATGCCAAAGCCTTCGGCCTGATCGACGAAATCGTCGAAAGCCGCGCGGTGCCGGAAGAGTAAGACCACAGGCTCTGATCGGTCTGGATGCATCCAGGCTGATTGGGCGCGGGGCCATTGGCCTCGCACGGCCGTTAAGTGCGATCGGGATTTTGCCATTGTGCCCGAAAAATCGCTGTCTTACACTCAGGGGAACAAGGGCAATGGGCGGCCCCTTTTGGGGCGGCTATATCAGGGCAAAGTTGAGCGCCAAATGGGGCTCAACCAGATTTATCAAGACGGCCCAGTTCCGGGCCCTTAGGGGAATGTGATGAGCAATTCGTCCAGTAGTGACAGCAAAAACACGCTTTACTGCTCGTTCTGCGGTAAGAGCCAGCACGAGGTGCGCAAATTGATTGCGGGCCCAACCGTTTTCATCTGTGACGAATGTGTCGAACTGTGCATGGATATCATTCGCGAGGAAACCAAATCCTCCGGTCTGAAATCCTCGGAGGGCGTGCCTGCCCCGCGCGATATTTGTCAGGTGCTTGATGATTATGTGATCGGTCAGGCGACAGCGAAACGCGTGTTGTCTGTGGCGGTTCATAACCATTACAAACGTCTCAACCACGCGGCCAAAGGCAATGGCGACATCGAGTTGTCGAAGTCGAACATCCTTTTGATCGGTCCGACAGGTTGCGGGAAAACCCTTTTGGCGCAAACACTTGCGCGTATTCTCGACGTGCCTTTCACCATGGCCGATGCGACCACGCTGACCGAGGCGGGCTATGTTGGGGAGGATGTCGAAAACATCATCCTGAAACTGCTGCAGGCCTCTGAATACAATGTTGAGCGGGCGCAGCGCGGCATCGTCTACATCGATGAAGTCGACAAAATCACCCGCAAATCTGACAATCCTTCGATCACCCGCGATGTGTCGGGCGAGGGCGTGCAACAGGCTTTGCTGAAAATCATGGAAGGCACCGTGGCCTCCGTGCCGCCGCAGGGTGGGCGTAAGCATCCGCAGCAGGAATTCCTGCAAGTGGACACCACCAACATCCTGTTCATCTGCGGCGGTGCCTTTGCCGGTCTCGACCGGATCATCGCGCAGCGCAACAAAGGCACCGCGATGGGGTTTGGCGCGGATGTGAAAAATGACGAAGACAAAGGCGTCGGCGAGATGTTCAAACAGCTCGAGCCGGAAGACCTGTTGAAATTCGGTCTGATCCCTGAATTCGTTGGTCGTTTGCCGGTTCTGGCAACGCTCGAAGATTTGGATGAGGACGCTTTGGTCACCATCTTGAGCCAGCCTAAGAACGCTTTGGTGAAACAATACCAGCGTCTGTTCGAGTTGGAAAATGCCAAGCTGACCTTCACCGAGGATGCGCTGACCTCCATCGCGAAACGTGCGATCGAGCGTAAAACCGGTGCGCGCGGTCTGCGCTCAATCCTCGAAGACATCCTGCTTGACACCATGTTCGAGCTTCCGGGTATGGAAAATGTCACCGAAGTTGTTGTGAACGAGGATGCTGTCATGTCCGCGGCCAAGCCGTTGATGATCTACTCGGATGAAAAGACCAAGGAAGCGACAGCCTGATCCGCTGATCCTTCTGTGCTGACATTTGCCCCCTGTCTCCGCGTGAGGCGGGGGGCGATTTTTTGGCCTCCTGCGGCGAAAACTCGCCCGGCACAGGCTGCTGCCCTCTGGACCTTGGCGTGCGGATGGGTCATAGATTGCGACAAGCGAATTACGAAAGGTGACCGGATCCATGGGTATCGTGAACACTGTCCTGCGCGCACTTGTCTGGTGGAAGGGCCAAACCATTGGCACTCAATTGTTCACCTGGCGCCATGGCATCAAGGTCGGCGAAGACGCCCAAGGCAATTTCTATTTCCGCAATGAAGATGACAGCCGCCGCTGGGTGATTTTCAATGGTGAGGTCGAGGCCTCCCGCGTCAATCCTGATTGGCATGGCTGGCTGCACCACACGTTTGCCAACCACCCGGGCCATGAGGCGCTTGAGCACAAGACTTGGGAAAAACCCCATGTCGAAAACCTCACCGGCACCATCGCGGCCTACGCGCCTGCGGGCTCGATCCGCAAGGTCAACCCGGTCGTGCGTCAGGATTATGAGGCTTGGCAGCCTGAATAAGGCGCCGGACCCGCAGCAACCTGAACAAGGGCGGACCATGTATGTCTGAAAACACGACAGAAGTCGCCGTTGGCGCGGGTGTTGTCGCCCTCGCTTTGGGCTTTCTCATATATGCGGGACAAGTCACGGGCTTTGCCTCCGGGGCCACGGATGACTATCACCTCACGGCCTCTTTTCGTTCGGCCGAGGGCATTGGCTCTGGCACGGATGTGCGTCTGGCCGGCGTGAAAATCGGTACAGTGACCGCACTGGACCTCAATCCCGAGACGTATCGTGCCGAGGCGCAGCTCACGCTTGATAAATCCGTGGCCTTGCCCGACGACACTGCCGCTTTGATCTCGTCGGAGGGTCTCTTGGGCGGTAATTTTGTCGAGCTTGTGCCCGGCGGCTCGATGTTCAATTTTGAAGATGGCCAAGTGATCGCTGACACCCAGGGCTCGGTCAGCCTGATCAACCTGATGTTGAAATTCGTCACAGGAAGCGACACAGGAAGCGACTCTGGGAGCAGCACAGAATGAGACGTGCCTTTCCGACCCTGATCCTTATTCTGTCACTCGCGACGCCGGTCATGGCGCAAGAGGCCGGATTTGGTGATGATCTGGAAACCGGTCTGGATTCCATTGTGATCACGCCTTTGGATGACGGTGATGTGGCCGGGTTTGGCACGGGGGGCTTGTCGCTTGAAGATCTGCAAAGCCTGCCCAACGACGGTTACCAACAGGAATTGCAAGACATCACCACCGAATTGCAAGAAGAGGTGGTGTCTGGCTCAGGAGCCACGGTCCGTGCGTTGGATAAGCTCACAGGGGCAGTGGAAGATCTGTCGCTTGATGTTGGTGGCACCGCCAATTTTGGTCGCATTCAGGTGTTTTTGGGCGATTGTCGCTCGCCCAAAGGCAACCCGTCGGGCGATGCCTATGCCTATCTCGTGGTGCGTGTCGAGGGCATGGAGGCCCCGGCCTTTTCCGGCTGGATGGTGGCCTCAAGCCCGGCGTTGAACGCAATGGACCATCAGCGTTACGACATTTGGCCGCTGTCCTGCACCACGTCCTGAGGCGTCAACTCTCGCGTCAGCGCGGTGATGTCGGCGCGCGCCTCTAACGCTTTTCTCAGCATGTCTCGATACTTGGCGCGTGGGATTTCGATCCCGCCAAGTGAGGCCAGATGCGGTGTCAGGAATTGCGTGTCAAACAGGGTAAATCCGGTGCGTTTGAGGCGGGCGACCATATAGGACAGCGCGACTTTTGAGGCATTCGGCGCGCGCGAAAACATGCTTTCGCCAAAAAACGCGGTGCCAAGCGCCAAGCCATAGGTGCCGCCGACCAACCGCTCATCCTGCCAAATTTCCAAGGAATGCCCAAACCCCCTCTCGTGCAGCTGGCCATAGAGGTCAAAAATCGTGGCGTTGATCCAAGTCTCGTCACGATCGGCACAGCCTTCCATGACGCCTTTGAAATCTTGGTTAAAGGTGACGCGAAAGCGGCCAGAGCGGATCACTTTGGCCAAAGAGCGGGAGATGTGAAACCCCTCCAGCGGAATGATTCCACGCTCGCGCGGATCGACCCAAAAAATTTCATCATCGTCGCGTCCCTCGGCCATGGGAAACACGCCATTGGCATAGGCTTGCAAGATAAGCTCTGGGGTGAGGGCAAGGTGATCCATGGGCTGACTTTGGCGTGGGTTTGGGTAAAAGAAAAGGCCGCACTCCCATGGGGTGCGGCCTTTTTTAGACATGATCGAAAGAGCTTAGCCGAGATTGGTTTCAAGCCATTTTTCGAGCCAATGGATGTTGTAATCACCTGTTTGCACGTCTTTTTCTTCGAGAAGGGCGTGAAACAGCGGGATTGTGGTGTCGACACCGTCGACGATCAACTCACCCAAAGCACGTTTGAGCCGTGCCAAGGCTTCGGGACGGTCGCGACCATGCACGATCAATTTGCCAATCAAACTGTCGTAATAAGGCGGGATCGTATAGCCGTCATACAGCGCCGAATCCATCCGCACACCCAGACCGCCGGGGGCGTGATATTGGGTGATTTTGCCGGGGCAGGGGGTGAAATTTGGCAGTTTTTCGGCGTTGATCCGCACCTCAATGGCATGACCATCGAGCAGCAAATCCTCTTGGGTGAAGGACAGTTTTTCACCCGCAGCCACGCGAATCTGTTCGCGCACAAGGTCTTGGCGGAAAATCGCTTCGGTCACCGGGTGCTCAACCTGAAGGCGGGTGTTCATTTCGATGAAATAGAACTCGCCATCCTCATAGAGGAACTCGATGGTGCCCGCGCCTTTGTAACCCATCTCAGCGATGGCCTTGGCGCAGATGCCGCCAATGCGGGCGCGTTCTTCGGCGGAAATCGAGGGGCCGGGGGCCTCTTCGAACACTTTTTGGTGGCGCCGTTGCAGCGAACAATCGCGTTCGCCCAAGTGGACACCACCGCCTTGACCATCGCCAAACACCTGCACTTCGATGTGACGCGGCTTTTGGAGATATTTCTCCATATAGACCTCGTCATTGCCAAAGGCGGCTTTGGATTCGGAGCGTGCGGTGCGGAAGGCGACCTCAAGATCGGCCTCACTGAGCGCCACTTTCATGCCGCGCCCGCCACCACCGGCGGTGGCTTTGATGATGACCGGATAGCCCATCTCAGCTGCGGCTTTTTTGGCGCTTTCCACGTCCGGCACACCGCCTTTGGAGCCGGGAACAATGGGAATACCCAAGCGTTCGGCGGTCTCTTTGGCGGTGATTTTGTCGCCCATCTGACGGATGTGTTCCGCCGACGGCCCGATGAAACTCAGCCCGTGATCTTCGACGATCTGCACAAAAGCGGCGTTTTCAGAGAGAAAACCATAGCCGGGGTGGATCGCCTGCGCGCCGGTGATTTCACAGGCGGCAATGATCGCGGGGAAGGAGAGATAGGAGAGGGTCGACGAATTTGGCCCGATACAGACGGCTTCGTCGGCCATGCGCACATGCATTGCATCCGCGTCGGCGGTGGAATGCACCGCGACGGATTGGATGCCCATCTCGCGACAGGCGCGGATCACCCGAAGGGCAATCTCGCCGCGGTTGGCGATGAGGATTTTATCGAACATGGATCAGATCCCTTATTCGATGATCATCAGCGGAGCGCCGAATTCGACCGGTGTGCCATCTTCGACGAGGATGCGTTTGACGGTGCCGGATTTCGGCGCCGGGATGTGGTTCATGGTTTTCATTGCTTCGATGATCAAAACGGTTTGACCCTCAGACACCTGATCGCCGATTTTTGCGAAAGGGGCCGCGCCCGGTTCCGCCGCCAGATAGGCGGTGCCCACCATTGGGGAGGCCAGAGCGTTTGGATCATTGGCCGGATCGGCTGCGGTGGCCACAGCCGGGGCGGCCACTGCAGCGGCGGCGGGTGCTGCGGCCACAGGGGCCGGTGCGGTGACCGTCTGAATCATCTGCGGTTGGGCGCGGCTGACACGGACATTGAGGCTGTCGTTGTCGCCATATTCGCGCATGACTTCCACTTCTGTGAGGTCATTTGCGGTCAGCAGTTCGGCGAGAGCCTGAATGAAAGCCACGTCGGCGTCGTTTTGCTTGGTCATGTGTTCAACTCGGTTTCTGCCGCCCGTCATTAAAAGCGGGCTGTTGTTCATATCGTTCGTATATAGGCGTTGTTACGCTGCGTGAAAACCCGATATCGGTCCGGGATCACGGGGGAGTGCCGCAAACTTTGCCTATGATTTGGGCGTTCGCGCATCATTCTTTGGCGTGAGAGGTCTGAAAGGTTCGAAAATGACGAGATGGTAAATTTTACCACTTGATAAAAAAATCAACCCTGCCACCCTGAGACCAACAAAAGCCAGCTAACAGGGAGCGAGCCCGATGTCCAACAGTCCGATGACGCCCGCAATTGCTGCGGGGCGCCTGCCGGCGGAAAGCTATTCCGCACAGTTTTCCGATTTGCATCCGGTTTTAGACCATCATGAGGCGCTTGTGGCCTCGGATCGGTGTTATTTTTGCCATGATGCGCCGTGCATGACCGCATGTCCGACCTCGATCGACGTGCCATTGTTTATTCGCCAGATCGCGACGGGAACGCCGGAGGCGGCGGCCCAAACGATTTTCGAACAGAATATTCTGGGTGGCATGTGCGCGCGGGTCTGTCCGACAGAGACACTGTGCGAAGAGGCCTGTGTGCGTGAAAAGGCAGAGGGCAAGCCGGTCGAAATCGGTCGGCTGCAACGCTATGCCACCGACACGCTGATGGCGAAAAATGCCCATCCCTTTACCCGCGCAGAGGCCACCGGCAAGACCGTTGCCGTGGTGGGGGCCGGGCCAGCGGGGCTGTCCGCCGCGCATCGTTTGGCGATGAAAGGTCATGATGTGGTGATGTTTGATGCGCGCCCGAAATCTGGCGGGCTCAACGAATATGGCATCGCGTCCTACAAAGCGCCGGGCGGGTTCGCCCAAAGTGAGGTCGATTGGGTGCTGCAAATTGGCGGGATCACCGTCGAGCATGGCAAGAAACTGGGCGAGGGGCTGACGCTTGCTGCGCTGCAAGAGGCCTATGATGCGGTGTTTTTGGCCATTGGCCTTGCGGGCGTCAATGCGTTGCGGGCCGAGGGGGTCGACAAGGACGGCGTTTTGGATGCGGTGGATTTCATCGCCGATCTGCGCCAATCCACCGATCTCTCAACCCTGCCTGTGGGCCGCAATGTGGTGGTGATCGGGGGCGGCATGACCGCCGTGGACGCCGCCGTGCAATCCAAACTTTTGGGCGCACAAAATGTCACCATCGTCTATCGCCGGGGCAAAGACCGGATGTCGGCCTCTGTGTATGAACAAGAGCTTGCCACCTCGAAAGGCGTGCAGATCATCTATCATGCCGCCCCCGTCGCCGTGCATGGCAATGGGGCCTGCGCCGAGATGGAATGTGAATTCACTCAAGAGGTCGATGGCACACTCTCAGGCACGGGCGAGACCTTTCGTCTGGCCGCCGATCAGGTGTTTAAAGCCATCGGGCAGACCCTTGTGGGGGTACCAGACGGGATTAAAATTGAAGGCGGCAAAATCGCCGTATCCGCAACGGGGCGTACCTCTATGGCGGGAGTTTGGGCCGGGGGCGATTGTGCCTCTGGCGGCGAAGACCTGACCGTCACCGCCGTTGCCGAGGGTCGCGATGCGGCCGAAGACATTCACGCCAGCCTGATGGAGGGCTAAGACATGGCCGATCTCACAAGCACATTCTGCGGTATCACCTCTCCGAACCCGTTTTGGTTGGCCTCCGCGCCGCCCACAGACAAAGAATACAACGTTCGCCGCGCCTTTGAGGCCGGATGGGGCGGGGTGGTTTGGAAAACCCTGGGCGAAGAAGGCCCGCCCGTGGTCAACGTCAACGGCCCGCGTTACGGGGCCATTCATGGCGCGGATCGCCGCCTTTTGGGCCTCAACAATATCGAGCTGATCACCGATCGTCCGCTTGAGGTGAATCTGGAGGAAATGACCCGCGTCAAAAAGGACTTCCCGGATCGGGCGCTGATTGCCTCGGTCATGGTGCCGTGTGATGCCGAAAGTTGGAAAAGCATCATCCCGCGCATTGCCGAAACCGGCTGTGACGGCTTCGAGCTGAACTTTGGCTGTCCGCATGGCATGGCTGAACGCGGTATGGGCGCGGCGGTGGGGCAGGTGCCCGAGTATATCGAAATGGTGACGCGCTGGTGCAAAGAGGCAACCGGATTGCCGGTGATCGTCAAGCTGACGCCGAACATCACCAATATCATTTTGCCCGCCGAAGCCGCACTGCGTGGTGGTGCGGATGCGGTGTCCTTGATCAACACGATCAATTCGATCACCTCGGTCAACCTCGACAGCTTTGCACCCGAACCGATGATCGACGGCAAAGGCACCCATGGCGGCTATTGTGGCCCAGCGGTCAAACCGATTGCGTTGAACATGGTCGCAGAGATTGCCCGCAATCCGGCCACGGCAAACCTGCCGATCTCGGGGATCGGCGGCGTGACCACATGGCGTGACGCGGCGGAATTCCTTGCCTTGGGCGCATCGAACGTTCAGGTCTGTACCGCTGCGATGACCTATGGCTTTAAAATCGTTGAAGAAATGATCTCCGGCCTGTCGCAATATATGGATGAAAAGGGCTTCAGCTCTGTGGCCGAGATCTCTGGCCGTGCGGTGCCAAACGTCACCGATTGGCAATATCTCAACCTCAACCACGTGACCAAAGCGGTGATCAATCAGGACGATTGCATCAATTGCGGGCGCTGCTATGCCGCCTGCGAAGATACCTCGCACCAAGCGATCGAGATGTCGCCGGATCGGGTGTTCACCGTTATGGATGACGAATGCGTCGCCTGTAACCTGTGCGTCAATGTCTGCCCGGTTGAGGGCTGTATCACTATGAAAACATTGGACAAAGGTGAGATGGACGAACGCACGGGCAAACCTGTTGGTGACTATGCCAATTGGACCACGCATCCCAACAATGTGGCGGCCTGTTCAGCGGAATAAAACCTGACGAGACATAGTGCATGACGTCGTGCGCATCAGGCGGGTCCTGATGCGCACAATTTATTCGGTCTGGACAGATCACGCCGGTCCAGAGCTTTGAGACATGTGATCTCGCGCGCGCTTTCATACTCCAATGGGGCAAAGCTCCGCCATGCTGGTGCCTTGATCGGGGCACCTGCGCATGAGTGTCTTGCCGGGCCGAAGCTCGGGGCAATAAAACATCAAAATATCATATGCTTAGGCCGTGCCATCCTGACGCGGGCTGGGGATTAGGCCGGATCGTACGGGCTACGCGGGTTGGCCGCCGGACCGGCATAGCGGGTCTCGGGGTCCATCGCCTCTGATGAGGTCTGCACCAAGGCCTGCGTGGCCTCCGTTGCGTCTTTTTGCACCTCGGCCTGTGTTGCTTCTGCGACGGCAGCGCGTTGGGTTTCTGTCCCCGTGCCCTCTGATGTCAAAGGTTGCGCGGCCAGAGATCGGGCCTCAGATCCACGCGGCGTAGCCGAAATGGCGGCCTCATCGCTGACTTGATTGCGCCGGGCTTCAAGCTGAGCGATGACATTGCGCAGATCGCTTTCGACCTCAAGAACAGAGGCCTGAAACGCGGGCGTTGGCCCGGTCAGAATATCTTTGGGCAGATCTTCTTTGATCCGATTCTGCGCCTCAGCTTTGGCATCCGTCGATGTGGGCGCCGCCGCATCATTCGCAGTTTCGTTCACAGGGTCACTTTTGGTGTATTTGCTGCCGTTCTGGCCGGGAAGCTCGTTCCCTTTCGTAAATGTCGCTGAGCCATCTGTCGCCGTTTGAGCGACCTGAGGCACAGCGGGCCTTGGCGGATCGGGTGGCTGTCTAAAGGCAAAACCACCTCCCCCAAAGGCTGGCACTCCCGCTACGTTGGTCATGCTCGTGCTCCTTCTTTTCAGGAGCCCCCACACTGTCCTTTATAACGGATTATGGTTTTCCAAGGGTTAAGACCCACAGAAATATTTGCTTTTGGTTAACGCGACTCATCCTGCCGCGCCTTCTGGCGGCGCGCTTTTGTTTCCAAATCCTTTATGGCGTCAACATTCGGCGGAACAGGGTTTCCAAATGCTGCCGCGCCTGTTCGAAATGCGCGTCCCCCTCCGGATGCAGAATGCCGCGAATTTGAGCGTCGAAATCGGCGTAATGCTGGGTCGTGGACCAGATCGAAAAGATCAGGTGATAGGGATTGCTGGGGGCGATTTTCCCCTCCTCAATCCAGCCTTCGATCACCGCCGCCTTTTCTTCGACCAGATTTTTCAGCTCGCCTTCGATCTTGTCCATGATGTTTGGCGCGCCTTGCACGATCTCATTGGCAAACAGGCGGCTTTCACGCGGGAACTCCCGCGCCATTTCCAATTTGCGCAAAACATAGGCAATGACCTCCTCGACAGGATCACCATCCGCCTTCATTTCACGCAACGGGTCGAGCCAGGTTTTCATCAACCCGTCGATCAAAGCGCGGTGAATGGCGACTTTCGAGGGGAAATAATAGAGTAGATTGGGTTTTGAGAGACCCGCGGCCTTGGCAATTTGATCCAGCGTTGCCCCACGAAACCCATGTTGAGAAAACACCTCTAAAGCGGCTTCCAATATGGTCTCCGTGTTCTTTTTTTGTATTCTTGTGCGTGGTTGCCGTCCCGGCATTTTTTGTTCGATTCTCATCCGCCCCGATCCTCTCGCGTTAGTCTGTCTATAATTGCTAAAAAAAACGCCAAACCGAAGGGGGAATCGCCTTAAAACCGGACTTATGGTTCGTTTGCATGGTTTTTCGGCAGATGTACGGTTTTGAGACTGAATGTTCCTGTTAGTGTTTCTCTTGACCGAATGGTCAAATCTGCTGAGGGTAGGTCAAGACCATGCGCGATGCGCGGCGTGCCCCACCTGAGCAGACTGTGACCAAGACGAGCAAAGCACAGGCGGGCGGGTCCATCGCCCAAATGATTTGATGAACGAAAGGAAAGACCCATGTCGGCACCCGGCGAAAACCTCAAAATCAATTCCGAACGCCTTTGGGAGAGCCTCATGGAGATGGCCAAGATTGGCCCTGGGATCGCGGGTGGCAACAATCGTCAGACGCTGACCGATGAGGATGCCCAAGGCCGTGCCTTGTTTCAGACATGGTGCGAAGCGGCCGGGATGACCATGGGTGTCGACACGATGGGCAATATGTTTATGACGCGTGCGGGCACGGACCCGGAGGCACTGCCAGTTTACATGGGCTCGCATCTCGACACGCAACCAACGGGCGGCAAATATGATGGCATTTTGGGCGTGCTGGGCGGCTTAGAGGCCGTGCGCACGATGAATGATCTGGGTATCAAAACCAAACACCCGATCGTGCTGACCAACTGGACCAACGAAGAGGGCACCCGGTTTGCCCCCGCCATGTTGGCCTCCGGCGTGTTCGCGGGCAAGCATGAACAGGATTGGGCCTATGATCGCGTGGATGCCAAGGGATTGAAATTTGGCGATGAATTGAAACGTATCGGCTGGGTCGGGGACGAAACAGTCGGTGCGCGCAAGATGCATGCGATGTTCGAATTGCACATTGAACAGGGCCCTATTTTGGAGGCCGAGGGCAAGGATATTGGCGTCGTGACGCACGGTCAGGGCCTGCGTTGGATCGAATGTACGGTTGAGGGCAAGGACAGCCACACCGGTTCGACGCCGATGCATATGCGCAAAAACGCCGGACGTGGTTTGGCGCTTTTGACCGAATTGGTCCATGAGATCGCGATGAAACATCAACCGGGCGCGGTGGGCGCCATTGGCCACATCGACGTGTACCCCAATTCGCGCAATGTGATCCCTGGAAAGGTGGTGTTTACCGTCGATTTCCGGTCGCATTTGCCGGATGTGCTGCATGCGATGGAGGCGGAGTATTATGAACGCGCGCCAAAACTTTGTGAGGAGATCGGGGTCACGTTCAGCTCGGAAATTTCCGGCCAATTCGAACCACCCGCCTTTGATGAGACTTTGGTGGGCGCGGTCCGCAATGCCGCCGAACGGCTGGGCTATAGCCATATGGATATCGTCTCCGGCGCGGGGCACGATGCCTGTTGGATCAACGATGTTGCACCGACCGCGATGATCATGTGCCCCTGTGTGGACGGCCTGTCCCACAATGAGGCCGAAGAGATCAGCCCGGCATGGGCGGCGGCGGGCACCGATGTGTTGTTGCATGCGGTTTTGGAGACCGCTCAGATTGTAGACTGAATGCGGGCAGGGACGAGGGGCTCGCCCCTCGTGCTCCCGAGGATATTTAAAGACAAAAGAGACTGAGGCGCGCGCGGCCTCGTCCGAGCCACAAGGAGTGAAGTCATGAGCAAGGTGATCAAAGGCGGCACGGTTGTCACCGCCGATCTGACCTATAAGGCCGATGTGAAAATCGAGGAGGGTGTGATCGTTGAGATCGGGCCGGACCTGTCGGGCGATGAGATTTTGGATGCGATCGGGTGTTTCATCATGCCGGGCGGGATTGACCCGCACACGCACCTCGAAATGCCGTTTATGGGCACCTATTCCGCCGATGATTTTGCCTCTGGCACTCGCGCCGCTTTGGCGGGCGGGACGACAATGGTGGTGGATTTCTGCCTGCCAAGTCCGGGTGAGAGCCTTTTGGATAGCCTTAAAGTCTGGGACAATAAATCCGGTCAGGCGGCCTGTGATTACTCTTACCACATGGCGATCACGTGGTGGGGAGAGCAGGTGTTTGATGAGATGAAACTCATCACCGAGGAAAAAGGTATCAATACATTCAAACACTTCCTCGCCTATAAAGGCGCGTTGATGGTGAATGATGATGAGCTTTATGCCTCGTTCAAGCGCTGCGCCGAATTGGGCGCGACGCCTTTGGTTCATGCCGAAAATGGCGATGTGGTGGCCGAATTGACGGCGCAACTTTTGGCCGAGGGCAATACCGGTCCCGAGGCCCACGCCTATTCCCGCCCGCCGCAGGTTGAGGGTGAGGCGACCAACCGCGCGATCATGTTGGCCGATATGGCGGGCGCGCCGCTTTATGTCGTTCACACCTCGTGCGAAGAGGCACATGAGGCGATCCGCCGGGCGAAAATGAATGGCAAACGGGTCTGGGGCGAACCTTTGATCCAGCATTTGGTCTTGGACGAGTCGGAGTATTTCAACGAAGATTGGGACCACGCCGCACGCCGGGTGATGTCGCCGCCGTTCCGCAACAAAAAACACCAAGACAGCCTCTGGGCCGGTCTTGCGTCGGGCACTTTGTCCTGTGTCGCGACCGATCACTGCGCCTTTACCACCGATCAAAAACGCTATGGCGTTGGTGATTTTTCCAAGATCCCGAACGGCACGGGCGGGCTTGAGGATCGGCTTCCGGTGCTGTGGACCATGGGCGTCGAGACCGGGCGGATCACGATGAATGAATTCGTCGCTGTGACCTCAACCAACATCGCTAAGATTTTGAATTGTTACCCGAAAAAGGGGGCGATTCTGGTCGGCGCAGATGCGGATATTGTGGTGATGGACCCGTCGATGTCGAAAGTGATTTCGGCGGATACGCAAGCCTCCGCGATTGATTACAACGTGTTCGAGGGGATCGAGGTCACGGCCTTGCCACGGTACGTTTTGACCCGCGGATATGTGGCCGTCGACAGGGGGGAATTGAAGGCAAAAGAGGGCCATGGTGAATTCGTCGCCCGCGATGCCAATGCGACGGTGAACACAGCCCTCTCGAAATGGAAAGAACTGACTGCCCCGCGTCCTGTGGTGCGCACAGGTATTCCGGCGACGGGCGTCTAAGGTATTGAAAATAAAAGGGCAGGGCTGAACAACGGCCCGCCCGCCAACAGGGATTGCTCCAGCATAAGAGCCAGAGCGAGGGAAAATATAAAATGAAAAAGCCAGTGATTGATGCCAAGGGCGTGGACCTGACGTTCCAGACCAATGATGGGCCGGTGCATGCGCTCAAGGATGTGAATCTTGAGATCAACAAGGGCGATTTCGTCTCTTTTATCGGGCCATCTGGCTGTGGCAAAACGACGTTTTTGCGTTGTATTGCCGGGCTTGAAACGCCGACGGGCGGGGCTTTGACCGTTAACGGGTTAACCCCGGAAGAGGCCCGTAAATCAAGGGCTTATGGCTACGTCTTTCAGGCGGCGGGACTTTATCCTTGGCGCACCATTCGCGGCAATATCCAATTGCCGCTTGAAATCATGGGCTTTCCGAAATCGGAGTGGAAAGGTCATGTTGATCGGGTGCTGGATCTGGTCGATCTGCGCGGGTTTGGCAAAAAATTCCCGTGGCAGCTCTCCGGCGGGATGCAACAACGCGCCTCTATTGCCCGCGCGCTGGCTTTTGATGCCGATATTTTGCTGATGGACGAACCCTTTGGGGCGCTGGATGAGATTGTGCGCGACAAGCTTAATGAGGAGCTGTTGAAACTCTGGGCCGCGACGCAAAAGACCATCGGTTTTGTCACCCATTCGATCCCCGAGGCGGTGTATCTATCGACCAAGATCGTGGTGATGAGCCCGCGTCCGGGGCGGATCACCGATGTGATTGAATCGACCCTGCCACCAGATCGTCCCTTGGACATTCGTGACAGCGAAGAGTTTATCAAAATCGCCCATCGGGTGCGTGAGGGCCTGCGCGCGGGGCATGACGCATGAAAAACATCCTTCCCATCCTCACAGTTGTCGCTGTGTTGATCGTGATCTGGTACGGTGCCGCGTTTAAAATGAACAGCACCTGGACCTATGACCAAGCCGCGCGGGCGGGCACGGAGGTGACGTTTTCCGACCTGCTCAGTGACACGATGCAGCAAACGCGGCCGCTTTTGCCCGCGCCGCATCAGATTGCCAGCGAGCTTTGGAAGACCACAGTTGAAAAGAAAATCACCTCGAAACGCTCGATGGTCTATCAGGGCATGATCACGCTCAAAACCACGCTTTTGGGCTTTGTCTTTGGCATTGTGATCGGTGTGGCGCTGGCCACGGTGATCGTGTTGAGCCGTGTCGGGCGGCTGACCTTGATGCCTTGGGCGATCATTTCACAGACCATTCCGATCGTCGCACTTGCCCCAATCATCGTGGTGCTCTCAAATGCGGTGGGGACCGGGACCTTGATGGTGCCCAAGGCCATCATCGCCGCCTATCTCAGCTTTTACCCGGTTTTGGTGAGTATGGTCAAAGGTTTAACTAGCCCGGATCAGATGCAACTTGACCTGTTGCGCACCTATGGCGCACGCCAAAGCGATGTGTTTTGGAAACTGCGCTTGCCCTCATCTATGCCCTATTTCTTTGCCTCGCTCAAAGTCGCCGTGGCCGCATCTTTCGTCGGCGCGGTGGTGGCGGAATTGTCGACCAGCGCCATTTCGGGCCTAGGGGCGCGGATGTTGATCGGGTCGCAGTTTGGCGAGCCGATGATCATGTGGGCGGCGCTGTTTGCGGCGGCGATCTTGGCCGGGCTTTTGATTTTCCTTGTCGGCAGCTTTGAAAAAGGCGCCCGACATCTGATGGGAGGGCGTGCGTTATGAACCGCTCTGATACACGCGCCGAACAGGTGCTTTGGCCGCTGGGATTTGGGGTCTTGGTCCTCGTTTTGTGGGAGGTTGGCGTGCGCCTGTTTGACGTTTCCCCCGCCATCTTGCCGCCGCCTTCGGCCATTTTTGCCGCGATCCTGAGGTCGGGTCCAACGCTTTGGGAAGACTGGGTGCAAACCGTGGTCAAAGGTGCGCTCAACGGTCTTTGGATGGGCACATTGGCGGCACTGATCTTGGCTGTGATCATCGACCGATTTGTGTTTTTGAAACGCGGTCTTTTGCCCGTGGCCAACTTTTTTGCCGCATTGCCTATCGTCGGCCTCGCGCCGATCATGGTGATGTGGTTCGGCTTTGATTGGCACTCAAAAGCGGCGGTGGTTGCGGTGATGGTGTTCTTTCCGATGCTGGTAAACATGCTGGGCGGTTTGGCCGCCGTGGATATGATGCAGCGGGATTTGATGCGCACTTACGCCGCCTCGCACACGCAAACATTGCTGAAATTGCGCGGGCCTGCGGCCTTGCCGTTTTTGTTCAATGGCCTCAAAATCGCCACCTCTTTGGCGCTGATCGGGGCAATTGTTGCTGAATATTTCGGCTCTCCCATCCGGGGCATGGGCTTTCGCATCTCGACAGAGATGGGACGCTTGGCAACCGACATGGTTTGGGCTGAAATTGTCGTGTCCGCGGTGACCGGAACGGCCCTTTATGGGGTCGTGTCGGCCATCGAGAAGCGGGTGACTTTTTGGCACCCATCACAACGCGGATGAGTCCGCAAAGACGATGAACCGGGGGACAAACTCCCGGCATTACCGACAACTTGGAGGTTGTATTTCGATGAAAAAGCTACTGACGAGCGCTGCCGCTCTGGCCGCTATGAGCTCTGCTGCATTCGCCGCTGATGATGTGACGCTGCAACTCAAATGGGTGACGCAGGCGCAATTCGCCGGCTACTATGTGGCTCTTGAAAAAGGGTTTTATGAGGCCGAAGACCTGAATGTGACGATCAAACCGGGTGGCCCGGATGTGGCCCCTGTGCAGGTTTTGTTGGGGGGCGGGGCCGACGTGATGGTCGATTGGATGCCTTCGGCCTTGGCCGCGCGTGAAAACGGCGCACCGGTTGTAAATATTGCCCAGCCGTACAAATCCTCGGGCATGATGCTGACCTGTCTCAAAGAAAGCGGCATCACCGGGCCCGAAGATTTCCCGGGCAAAACGCTTGGCGTTTGGTTCTATGGCAACGAATATCCGTTCCTGTCCTGGATGGGCAAACTGGGGATTGCGACCGATGGCTCCGAGGGTGGCGTAACCGTTTTGAAACAGGGCTTTAACGTCGATCCGCTGTTGCAAAAACAGGCCGCCTGTATCTCCACCATGACCTATAACGAGTATTGGCAGGTGATTGACGCGGGCATTTCTGCCGACGATCTGATCACTTTCAAATACGAAGACCAAGGCGTCGCCACGCTCGAAGATGGTCTTTATGTGCTCGAAGACAGTCTGACGGATGAAGCGTTCAAAGACAAAATGGCGCGCTTTGTGAAAGCCTCGATGGAGGGCTGGACGTATGCGGCCGCCAACCCGGAAGAAGCCGCCGAGATCGTTCTGGAATATGATGAAACCGGCGCGCAGACCATGACCCATCAGGTCCGCATGATGACCGAAGTGGCGAAACTGCTTGACGGTTCGGACGGGTCTTTGGACGTGGCTGATTATGAGCGCACGGTGGCCTCCTTGCTGTCGGGCGGCTCCGATCCGGTCATCACCAAAGAACCGGTGGGGGCCTACACGCTTGAGATCACCGATGCTGCGATGAAATAAGCGCAAGCTGTATTGAGAAATGAAAGCCCCGCCATGTTGCGGGGCTTTTTTATGGGCTGGATTTTGAAAATTCGGCCGTCAAGGTGGAAAGGATTTTGTAAAAGCCCCGGATGTCTTCCTCTGTGAACCCTTTGGCAAATTCTGCAATCTCGCGCATTTCCCGGGCGCGAATGGCGGCGATCATCGCACGGGATTCATCCGAGAGCCGATAAAAGTTTGAGGCGCGGTGACGCGGGTTTTCCACGGTTTCCACCATGCCGTTCTGTAAGAGGGATTTGATCTCGCGACCGACAAATTGCCGTGTCACATCAAGGTGTTTGGTAATCATCGGCGCAGTCGCCTGCTTCAAATGAAACAGCGCCTCCAAGAGGGCGCGTTGGCCCACGCTTACCCCAGTGCCCGCCAAATCGCGTTCCACCCGCGCCGTGATATGGCGCAACAGCGGGCGGGTCAGGGTGATCCCGGTATAAAGCTGATCTGTGAGGCTCATTTGGGGCATGTGCGTTCCTTTTCTTGTGGTTTAGGCGGGATTGGCCTAAACTGTCAACTAGGTTGACGAATTGAGTCGTCTGCGAAAGGAAATGCGATGAAATGGTCTTCTCTGATTGAGCGCCAAATCCTAAAGGCCCAAGCCGAAGGGCAAATGGAAAACCTCAAAGGCGCAGGTCAACCGTTGAATGCGCGCTCGGGCAATGACGTTGATGCCGCAGGTTTTCGGATCATGGCAGAGGCGGGGGTTGTGCCGCGCGAAATTGAGATGCGCAAACAGGTTGAAACCCTACAAGCGGCCTATAAGGCTGCGTCCGACCCCGAGGCCCGCAAAGCAGCGCAAAAGGCGCTGGCTGAGGCGCAATTGCGCCTTGATATCGAGGTCGAAGCGCGGCGGAAATATTATAGAACTTCGTGACTACATCAGCGCCGCCGGGGCGAGGTGACGGGCCTCTGCGCCGCTGCGCAATTTGAACCGTGCCAAATCTGGTGCCTTGTCGCGGTCCAATGTACCAAGATCAAGCCGCAGAACGCCCTCTGATTTCAAACGCCTGATCGCCTGCCAAAGGATCAGATTATGCGCATTGAGCGTACGGCCCTCAGCGCCGGTATGGCCGATTTGATAGCTTGCGCTGGTGCCATGGCTGACAAACAGCATCTGCGCATCAGAGGCGCTGAACAGCCGCAGGGATTTGGGCGCAACCTCTTGCATGGCTAACATAAATTCAGGAGGGAGGCCGCGATAGCGCCCCTGTGCCTGACGGTCCTTTTCGGCACGCAACAGCGGCATCAACATACCGAGGGAGGGCTGTAATTGTGCCACTTTCATCCCTGTACCTTCGGCCTTTTTTAACGCATTGCGCCATTTGCCGTGCATCCCGGCGCGTAGGGTTTCTAGGTCTTTTGAAAGATCCAGTTCCACCACCTCAGGCGCGGCAGTCAGGCCCATTCGCCTCAACCGGGTCTCGGCGGTCATCAGGTGAACACCAAAGGGCAGAGCACGGCGCAGGGAGGCGAGCGCATCACGTTGCATGCTCTGCGGACACTCAGGCAGAAACAGGGGCCCACGGGTGAGTAAGGATGTTCGGATGCCAAATTTTGTGCGCATGACGACCTGCGCAATGGCAAGAGGTGTGGCAATCGGGTGGTTGCGGTCAAAAACGCAAAACCTGATGACCTCACAGCCCAATCGTTTTGCAGTTTCGCCGTAAACCCAGCGCTGCTGCAAGGGGGCCATCACCCTGTCTGCCAGCGCCTCCCAGTCGGCGCGTTTACTGATCTCCCGTACATCCATGCCCGGATTGTGCGGTAAACAGCGTTAACAAATCCTTTTCATGGCAGCGCAAATACTCAAATTTCGTCGCCTGAGCCGGTCAAAACGCATGGAGAGATGCGACAAAGCCAAGCGGTGGGGGCGCGTAAGCCCGATTTATGCGCTCAGTTTGTTACGTATGAAAAAGGCCGCCCCGAAGGGCGGCCTTGTGTGAGCCCTGAACGGGCGTCTTAGGCCTTTTGATACAACGAATTTCTGATCAATTCCTCGACGACTTGAGGTTCAGCGAGTGTTGAGATGTCGCCCAAGCTTCCGGTGTCATTTTCTGCGATTTTGCGCAGGATGCGGCGCATGATTTTACCGGAGCGGGTTTTGGGCAGGCCGGGGGCCCATTGAATGAAGTCCGGTTTGGCGATCGGGCCGATCTCTGTGCGGACCCATTTTTCCAACTCTTTGCGCAGCGCGTCGGTCGGTTCGACATCGTTCATGAGCGTGACATAGGCGTAGATGCCTTGGCCCTTGAGTTCGTGCGGATAGCCAACGACGGCGGCTTCGGCGACCTGGGCGTGGGCGACCAGCGCACTTTCGACCTCGGCGGTGCCCATGCGGTGACCTGACACGTTGATCACGTCATCGACGCGGCCGGTGATCCAGTAATAGCCATCTTCGTCGCGCCGACAGCCGTCGCCGGAGAAGTAATAGCCTTTGTATTGCTGGAAATAGGTCTCTTGGAACCGCTCGTGATCGCCCCAAACGGTGCGCATTTGGCCGGGCCAGCTGTCTTTGATGCAGAGCACGCCCTCGGTTGCGGTTTCGTGCAATTCTTCGCCTGTGGTCGGGTCCAAAATCACCGGTTGCACGCCAAAGAACGGCACGGTCGCGGAGCCCGGTTTGGTCGGGGTCGCACCCGGCAGCGGCGTCAAAAGATGGCCGCCAGTTTCGGTTTGCCACCAGGTGTCGACGATCGGGCAATTGCCGCCGCCGACCACGTCATTGTACCAATTCCACGCCTCCGGGTTGATCGGTTCGCCGACCGTGCCCAGCAGTTTGAGCGAGGAAAGGTCATATTTTTCAACCCATTCGTTGCCTTGCCCCATGAGCGAGCGCAGCGCGGTGGGGGCGGTGTAGAATTGGTTGACCTTGTGCTTTTCGCACACCGCCCAGAACCGGCCCGCGTCGGGGTAGGAGGGCACGCCCTCGAACATCACCGTGGTCGCGCCATTGGCGAGCGGTCCGTAGACGATGTAGCTGTGACCCGTGACCCAACCGACATCGGCGGTGCACCAGAACACGTCGCCGTCGTGGTAATCGAACACATATTTATGGGTCATCGCGGCATAGGCCAGATAGCCGCCGGAGCTGTGCACGACGCCTTTGGGTTTGCCGGTGGAGCCAGAGGTGTAGAGGATGAACAGCGGATCTTCGGCGTTCATCGGACGCGGCGGGCAATCGGGGGAGGCGTGTTCCATCAGATATTTGACGTCGACATCGCGGCCCTGAATCCATGTGATCTGATCACCGGTGTGTTTGACGACGAGGCAACGGACCTTGTCGGAACAGTGCAGCAGCGCGGCGTCGGTGTTGGCCTTGAGCGGCGTGCGCTTGCCACCACGCGGCGCAGTGTCGGAGGTGATGACGAGCTTGGCACCGCAATCGTTGATGCGGTTGGCCAGAGCATCCGGGGAAAACCCTGCGAAAACAATGGAATGGATCGCGCCGATGCGGGCACAAGCGAGCATGGCATAAGCCGCCTCGGGGATCATTGGCAAATAAATCACCACGCGGTCGCCGCGCATCACACCCTGAGAAAGCAACACATTGGCGAAGCGGTTCACCTTGTCTGACAGCTCTTTGTAGGTGATGTGCTGGGCCGCGGCTTCGGGATCGTCGGGCTCAAAAATAATCGCAGTTTGTAGGGATTTTTTCGGCAAATGGCGATCAATACAGTTGGCCGACACGTTCAAAACGCCGTCCGAGTACCATTTGATGTCAACGCGCCCGAAGTCAAAACAGGTCTTTTTCACCTGCGTGTAGGGCTCCATCCAATCCAGGATCTTCCCCTGCTCCGCCCAAAACGAAACCGGATCGCTCACCGAGCGCGCGTACATTTCGGTGTATTTTTCGTTAGAGATCAGAGCATTGGCGGCGAAGTCGTCGCTTGGCGGGTACATGGGGTTCGTCATTTTGCCTCCTCCCGAGAGTGCATTTAGCCTGCGCCGGGGTGTCCGGCGCAGGCGGCCCCATACCGAGACGCGGGAGGTCAAGGCGGGACAGATTCAGATGGCCAGATACTCGGTTCTTAACGCTTCGTTCTCAAGTACTTCTTTAGCACTACCATCATAAACCACCCGACCGGTGTCCAGAATGACGGCGCGGTCAGCCAAATTGAGCGCGCGCACGGCGTTTTGTTCGACCAAAACCGTGGTGATGCCCTGCGCTTTGATGATTTTGAGCGTCTTTTCAATCTCATCCACAATGACAGGGGCGAGGCCTTCGTACGGCTCATCAAGCAACAGTACTTTGATGTCGCGGGCCAAAGCGCGGGCGATGGCGAGCATTTGTTGTTCGCCGCCCGACAGGGTGATGCCCTCTTGTTTGCGCCGTTCGCGCAGACGCGGGAACAATTCGTACAGCCGATCCAGAGACCAGCCCACGGGTTCGACGATCTGCGCCAGTTGCAGGTTTTCCTCGACGGTCAGGCCGGGGATGATCCGGCGATCTTCGGGGACCAATGAAATGCCGCGCACCGCCGCCTCATAGGAGGTTTTGTCGTGCAGGCGTTCGTGGTCGAGCCAAATCTCGCCATGGGTGACTTGCGGGCTATCCAGACGGGCCAGCGCGCGCAGGGTTGAGGTTTTGCCAGCGCCATTGCGGCCCAAAAGAGCCAGAATCTCGCCCTCATGGATGTTAAAAGACACACCTTGGACGATGTAGCTTTCACCGTAATAGGCGTGAATGTCCCATGCCGAAAAGAACGCAGGTGCGGTTTGGGCATGATTGGCGTTTGGGTTGAACTCTTGTGTCATGATACCGCCCTTTAAACCTGTTGCGTCTCACCCAAATAGGCCTCTTTGACCTTTGGGTGACCTTTGATGTTGTCCGGGGTGTCTTCGACCAAGGGCGTGCCTTGGGCCAAAACTGTGATCCGGTCGGCCAATGAGAACACCACATGCATGTCGTGTTCGATGATGGCGATGGTGATGTCGCGCTCGGCCTTGATTTGTTTCAATAGGTCGATGGTGTTGTTGGTGTCGGCGCGCGCCATGCCCGCTGTCGGTTCGTCCAAAAGCAAAAGTTTCGGCTCTTGCACCAGACACATCGCGATCTCAAGCCGACGTTTGTCACCACGCGACATGGAGGATGTCACCATCTCGCACTTTTCCAACATACCGACGTCAGAGAGCATCTTTTCGGCCTTGGCGATCAAATCGCCCTCCTGCGCCATGCTTTCAAACGCATGCATCCGAAAGGCCCCATCGCGTTTGGCAAAACACGGGATCATCATGTTTTCCATCACCGTGAGATCGCCAAAGATTTCCGGTGTTTGGAACACGCGCGAGATGCCCATTTGGTTGATTTCATGGGGTTTGCGCCCCAAGACCGATTGGCCGTTGAACATCACCGATCCGGTGTCGGGCATGAGTTTGCCGACCAGACAGTTCAACAGCGTGGATTTGCCCGCACCATTGGGGCCGATGATGGCGTGGACTGTGTTCTCGTGGATCGAAAGATTGACATCGCCCAGAGCTTGTAGACCGCCGAACCGTTTGCCCACGCCTTTGACTTCAAGAATTCCCATATTCATTCTCCTTAGACGACGTGTTTGGACGGGGCGGGTTGATGGTCCGGGTCGGGATCATCGTATTTGTCGCGTTTCTTTTTGCCGTTCTGGACCCGATCCCGAATGCGTTTCAGGCCTTCGACCAAACCACCGGGCAAGAAGGTCACGACCAACATGAAGGTCACACCAAGGGTGAGGTGCCAGCCCTCGCCGGTGAAGCGGGCAAAGATCCAGACCACGACATCTTCGATCCCATCGGGGAGCCAATGGAACCAGCCGTGCAACACGGTCTCGTTGATTTTAGAGAAGATGTTTTCAAGATATTTGATCACACCTGCGCCCAAAACCGGACCCATCAAGGTGCCAGCGCCGCCGAGGATGGTCATAATGACGACCTCGCCCGAGGCGGTCCAAAGCATCCGATCCGCGCCTGCCAAAGGGTCCATCGCCGCCAAAAGCCCGCCCGCAAGCCCCGCATACATGCCGGAGATCACGAAGGCGGCCAAAGTGTAGGGCTTCGGGTCAAGCCCGGTGTAATTCATCCGGTGTTGGTTTGATTTCACTGCCCGCAGCATCATGCCAAAGGGCGAGCGGAACAGGCGGATGGCGACATAAAAGGCCAGAATCGCGATGACGGCACAAAAGTAAAATCCGACGCTGAAGGTGAACACATGGTTCATGACTTCGAGCTTATAGGTGCTGTTCATCGGCAGGCCGAAGAGATTGGTGACGGGTAGGGACGATCCCTCGATGGCCCGGTCCAGAATGCGCGGATCATCCAAGGCCAATTGCAACCCGGTTTCGCCATTGGTCAGCGGTGTGAGCACGGAATAGGCCATTTTGTAGCACATCTGCGCGAAGGCCAATGTCAGGATGGAAAAGTAAATCCCCGAACGACGCAAGGACACATAACCGATCGCGGCGGCGAAAATGCCTGAGACGACCATGGCCAAAAGGATGCCGGGGATGACGTTCATCGTCAGCAATTTGAACATCCACACGGCCGAATACGACCCGATGCCAAGAAAGGCGGCATGGCCAAAGGACAGGTATCCGGTGAGGCCAAAGAGGATGTTGAACCCGACCGCAAAGATGCCGAAAATGGCGACCTTTTGCATCAAATCGGGATAGCCGCCGTTGAATTGCGCAAGGCCCGATCCCTCAGCGAAGGGTTGCATGAGGATCGGCGTGAACAGGGTCAATCCGATGACGATCAATAGAAAGGTGGTGTCTTTTTTGTTTAGTCCGAACATGGCATTAGTCCTCCATCACGCCTTTTTTGCCCATCAAGCCGCGGGGACGGGTCAACAGGATGATGATGGCGACGACATAGATGATGATCTGGTCGATGCCGGGGATGATTGATTTGATTTCGTTCATCGAAGAGAAGCTCTCCAAGATGCCCAACAGAAAGCCTGCGGCGACCGCACCGGGCAAAGAGCCCATGCCGCCAACCACCACGACCACGAAGGACAGCACCAAAAAGTCCATGCCCATGTGATAGTTCGGCGACAGGATCGGCGCGTACATCACGCCCGCCATGCCCGCGACTGCGGCGGCGAGGCCAAACATGATGGTGAATTTGCGGTCGATGTTGATGCCCAAAAGCCCTACGGTTTCCCGGTCCGCCATGCCCGCACGCACAACCATCCCGAAGGTGGTGAAGCGCAGGAAGGAAAACACCGCACCGATGACGACGGCGGCAAAGCCGAAGTAGATCAAACGCCAGTAGGGGTAGATGATCACGTTTGGGTCAAAGCCCAAAGCCGCGCCAAAATCGAACGAGCCTTTGAATGCATCCGGGGCGGGGGTGGAGATCGGGTTGGCACCGTAGAAATATTTGATGATCTCTTGCAGCACGATGGCCAAACCAAAGGTCACAAGGATCTGATCGGCGTGGGGGCGTTTGTAGAAATGCTTGATCAGCCCGCGTTCCATGGCAAAGCCCACCGCGATCATGATCGGGATGGAGAACAGGATCGCCAAAGGCACCGCCCAGTCGATCATCCATGCGCCCGCGTCCGCGCCAAACCACGCCTCGACATAGGGGGTTTTGATTTTGGCCGGGTTGCCGAGGAAATCGAGCTTGGTCGGATCGACGGTTTCAAACGAGATCGAAAAGATGCGCGACAATGTCACCGCGCAAAACGCCCCGATCATGAAAATCGCGCCATGGGCAAAATTGACCACGCCCAGCGTGCCGAAAATCAATGTAAGCCCAAGCGCGATCAACGCATAGGCCGAGCCTTTATCGAGCCCGTTGAGCAATTGCAGAAGGATTGTCTCCATGGTCCCCACCTGTTGAATAAAGCGTGTCGGTTGACCAAAGCCCATCCGTCCCGGCGCCAAGTTCGGGCCGGGGGGGGGAGGGGAGGCCGGAGCCGCATGTGCGGTCCGGCCCATTTGGTTTTGGAAGAGGCGAGGGACCGCCGCTGTTGCGGTTCAGCCCCTCTTTTCAGGGCGCGATCAGCCCGCGTTACAGTCGCCCAATGCGCCACCGGCAAACATCGGGTGATCGACCGGGTAGGTGACCTGAGCCGCCGGGGTCACTTCGACGATTTCAAGAAGATCGAATTCAGAGGTTGGGTTCTCTTTCCCGCGCACCACCAACACGTCTTTGAAACACTGGTGATCGCCCGCACGATAGAGCGTCGGGCCGTTGCCCAAACCGTCGAACTCAAAGCCTTCAAGCGCTTCGCCAACCGCACAGGGGTTGAACGACCCAGCGCGGGCTACGGCGTCTGCGTAAAGCAGGGTCTGGCAATAGACCGTGTGCGCCGCCTGCGATGGCGGGAAGCCATATTTGGTGCCAAAGCTCTTCACAAAGGCTTGCGAGCCTTCGTCCTGCAACGACCAATGCCAGTTAGTGGAGCCAAGGATGCCCTTGATGTTTTCGCCCGCACCGCGCGCCATGAGACGCGAGAACAGGGGCACAACGATCTCGAACTTCTTGCCGTTGACCATTTTCTCGCGCAGGCCAAACTGCACCGCGTTGGTCAAAGAGTTCACCATGTCCCCGCCGTAGTGGTTCAGCACCAACACATCGGCGTCCGTTTGCAGAACCGGCGTGATGTAGGACGAGAAATCGCCCGCGCCAAGCGGTGTGCGCACCTTGTTGACGGTCTCCCACCCCAAAGCCTCTGTGGCTGCGGCGATGGATTCCTCTTGGGTCCAGCCCCAAGAATAGTCAGCCGTCAGGTGATAGGCTTTGCGATCCGTGCCGTAGAGGTTTTTGAGCACCGGAGCCAAAGCGGCCGCAGACATGTAAGCGTTAAAGAAATGGCGGAACCCGTTGGCTTTTTTGTCTTTGCCAGTGGTGTCGTTGGAATGGGTCAGACCGGCCATGAAAATCACGCCCGCTTCTTGGCACAGACCCTGAACCGCAATGGCCACGCCTGAGGAAGACCCGCCGGTGATCATCACTGCGCCGTCTTTTTCGATCATGGACTTGGCAGAGGCGCGGGCTGCGTCGGATTTGGTTTGGGTGTCGCCGGTGACGAATTCGACCTTTTTGCCGAGGATGCCGTTGCCTTCAAGCACTTTGGAGCTGAAGGTGTTCAACATGCCGCCGTCGCCCATGCCGTTCAGGTGCTCAACCGCCAATTCATAGGCGCGCAGCTCGTCGGCCCCCTCATCGGCATATGCGCCCGATTGGGGCACGTTAAAGCCAAGGGTGACCGTGCCGCCCATTGGTTCGTTGGTAAAGGCGCGGGCCCCCGAGGTGAAGATTGTCGGCAGCGCAAGACCGGCACCAGCGATGGCCCCGGTTTTGATCACACCGCGACGCGAAACGCGCCGTGTCAGATCGGATTTGGACATGTATATTCCTCCCTAGAATTTCTATCAGGCTCGCCCGGACTTCCTCCCCGAAGTCCAGGCGGCGCGCAGACCCCGTCTCCGAAATGTCGGATGTGTAAACGAGATGGGGTAATACTGGGAGTGTGAAGAAAATTCATCAACAAGTGCTTTATAGTTAAGGATTTTTTTGTTAATAAATACACAATGCGATGGTATGCATTGTAAATCTATTTTCGCGCAGGTGCAGCACAAGCCGCTTTGCGGTCGCAGAAAGGGCCTGAAATCATTCACGTTTCGATGTCGCAACTGAGGAAAGACGATGCCAAGATCCGCCCTGACAGGCACACGAATCCGTGAACGGCGCTCTTTGGAGGGGCTCAAACAGGCCGATTTGGCCCGTGATGTGGGCATTTCGCCGTCTTATTTGAATTTGATCGAACACAATCGCCGCAGAATCGGTGGGAAATTACTGGTCGATCTGGCGCGCGCCTTGGGGGTTGAACCCTCAGCCCTGACCGAAGGGGCACAGGTGCCGTTGATGGAAGGGCTGCAAGACGCCGCCAGCAATGCAGCGCCGGGGCCGCGTCGTGGCGGGGCCAAAGGCACAACGGACCCGGAAACGGCGCGGGCCGAAGAGTTTGCCGGGCGCTTTCCGGGCTGGGCCGCTTTGGTGGTGGCGCAGCGCGATCGGATCACCGCGCTTGAGCGTCGGGTTGAGGCGCTCAACGACCGTCTGGCGCATGACCCGTTTCTCTCTGATAGTCTGCACGAAGTCCTCTCGACCGTGACCGCGATCCGTTCGACGGCGGGGATTTTGAACAATGCCGGTGAGATTGACCGCGACTGGCAGGCCCGGTTTCATCGCAACCTGTATGAGGACAGTCAACGTCTGGCTGATGGTTCGCAGGCGCTGGTGAGTTATCTTGATACGGTGGGCAAATCCGAGGACACGTTGTCTGCGCCTTTGGACGAGGTTGAGGCCTGGTTGGCGCAGCGCGAATTTTCCATCCCCGAACTTGAGCGGGGGATGATGCCGGATTTGACCGGGGATGACGGATTGCGTTCGCCTGCCGCACAAAGTTTGGCGCGCAAATGGGTGTTGCGCGCGCGGGCCGAGGCGGAAAAAATGCCGGTGTCTTTGGTCGAAGATGTGATTGCCGCCCACGGTCCTGACCCGGCGGCTTTGGCGCAGGAAACCGGCGTCGAACTGGCCGCCGCGATGCGTCGTCTGGCCGCGTTGCCGCCAAAAGAAGGCCGTCCGCCGATGGGGCTGGTGATTTGCGACGGCTCTGGGGCGCTGACCTTTCGCAAGCCGCTCGACGGCTTTGCTCCGCCGCGATTTGGTGCCGCTTGTGCGCTTTGGCCGCTCTATCAGGCCTTGCTCAGGCCGATGGTGCCGATCCGGCGCGTGGTCGAGCAACAGGGCCAACCGGCGCGGCGCTATCTGGCCTATGCAATCTGTCAGCCGCGCCCAGCCAAAAGTTTCGACGCCCCCGAAGTGGTCGAAGCAACGATGTTGTTTTTGCCACTTGATCGGCTCGACGGGCTTGGTCATGTGCCGCGCGATGCCGAAGTGCTTGGCATCGGCACAAGCTGTCGCGTCTGCGCCCGCATGAATTGCGTGGCCCGCCGTGAACCGTCGATGGTCTTGGAGGATGTGGAAGAGGGGTAGGGGCACAGTGCCGCATCAAGACAGCCCACCGCGCACATCACGCGATTCCTCTGGATCGCAGCAGCGCATAGAGCTGCACTGATGTGCTCACTATGAGGGTCGCAACACAGACGATACAGGTCCGCTGTGCGGGACGAAGTGTGAGTTCGCTGCGCTCGCACCAATGTCTTCTTCAGCGAAAGCGGGCCAGTCAAAAAAGGTAGTTTCGGTCAATGTGCTGCCCACTGGCTTCAGCGGATCGCGGCATGTGTTCCGAGGATCTTTGCACGCTGCGCAAGATCACGACCAGCTTTTCATTATTCTTTATGGCCAGATAGAAACACTTCTGGGAAGTGTTCTTAGGGCAACTCAATGCCAAACACCACCAGAATGAATAGTGTGACTAGAAAGGTTAAAAAATTTACTAAGAACGAAACCCTGTAATTGCTAATTATCTTACCCCCGCAAGCCTCGAACTCTTTATAGTCATATATCTCAATACCGCCTATTCCGAGACCTTCAAAATTCGATACTACTGCAAGAGGTTCTCGATAGTGTGACCTGACATTGAGCGGAAAGAGAATTAAATTTCTGAAGATACTTTCTCCAACATAGAAAAGCATTTTTGCATTCCAGCGTAAAGAGAGCACGACTTCTAAGATAAATCGGTATATCAGTTGACCTATTGCAGCATAAAAAAGGCCTAAAATTCGTGGTAGGCTTGCTATTTTCTTAGCGTTGCCTTTTGATCGACATAGGCGGTGGATCAGGCGAGGAAAGCGTGTATGTTTATGCACGTCTATCCTTGTAAATGGGGGCTTTTCTAGCGGCATAAATCCCAAGTAGGGCAGGTACATATTTCCCAAGTACAGAGACCACTCGCGGGTTAACCGCCCTGACGATGAAGCTTTAAAGTGGATAGCTGCGAACAAGAGATATATTGTCACTAGATTACTTTGAAGGTCAGTTAGACTAAACCCGAGAAAAGATGCTAAAAAATTCAGTGCATAATGAATTGGATCGCCGATCACTACATCATATGACTTTAGGAAGGCGGCCAAGACCTCCCGGGTTTCAGCGTTGCACACCCAAATAACTATTTGCACCCCAGAAATTGCTGCGGTCACACTTCCAATCAAGCTCTTCCAATCAGACAATGAGGATTTTAGCGATATGGCTAGAATTTTATTACTGGTCTTCATATTCCGCTAAACTCATCACAATTGGCACAGTCCGAAACAAGCCTCACACATCTCGATCATTCTCTATCGCGTCGAGCACAATCAATCTGACTGGAGGCCTAAGAGTACAAGCGCGATGAAAACTGTCTATGTTTTACGCGACCATTCTTGTCTTGTTAAGCGAAACCGCTCAGTCAAGAATTCTTAGCGACCAGATGCCCTCAGTTCGGCATAAACGTCTTTGATTTTTCTAATTCGGGCTCCACTTGCAAAGCAGACGTTGGCGCAAAGCGCAGCATCCGGCACATTGGGCTCAAACTCGCCCTGTGCCGCATCACAGGCAAACGACAGTTTTTGCTTTTGCGAAGGCGATTTGGGCCTCAGATCTGAGGGGAGGTCATTGTTGCTGAACGCGTGGAGGATGGGTGAGGGTCGCTAAATCTCACGCCGGCGTGAGAAGTTTTGACATGAGCGCCCTGAAACGCCATAAGATGAGGCAGTTAACGCGTTGTGAATTCTATCTTTGGGAGGAGATTGAATTCAAAATGCACCCGCCATGGAACGGATGCGCGCGGATGTATGCGATTTTTCGGTATCTTCGGATGAGGGATTGGAAAAAACGCCTTTGGGAGAGAGGGTCTGTCAGATGGGCAAGCGTGTGTTGCTGATCGAAGACGAACCAAACATAATTGAAGCGATCCGGTTTATTCTGTCGCGGGACGGTTGGACCGTGGAAACGCATTCGGACGGGGCGACGGCTGTGGCGGCTGTCGCGGCCAAGCGGCCGGATATTGTGATTTTGGATGTGATGTTGCCGAATAAATCCGGCTTTGACATCCTGCGCGATCTGCGCGGCATGGCGGAGCACTCAGATCTGTCAATTTTGATGCTGACCGCGCGAGGTCAGAAAAAAGATCGCGATATGGCCGAGGCCGCAGGCGTGTCGCATTTCATGACCAAGCCGTTCTCCAATTCCGAAATGTTAGAGGCGGTGCGCCGTTTGGCCGGGCTGGATCGGGCGCAGGCCAACGATGGCTGAGGGCCGTTCCCCGGTCTATCTGGCGCGCGCCTCATATCGGCGCAGACGCCTGATTGATGCGCAACGGCTCTTGCCCTTTTTGCTTTTGGGTCTGTGGCTTTTGCCGCTGCTCTGGGGCGGCGAGGGCACGGGGCAGCCTTTGGGCGCAGGATCACGGTCTTTCGTACATGTGTTTGTGGTTTGGGCGCTTGGGATTTTGGCCGCGGGGTGGTTGGCCTTTTTGCTGGCCCATGGCGCGGCGCGCACCGAGGAGCTTTTGACCTCGCAAAGCCGCTCTGAGGGCGCGTCTGGCGATGTCTCCCCGCCTGAGGACCGCCGCTGAATGTTCCATTTCAACATCCTTGTTCTGGCCTGTCTGAGCTATGCCACATTTCTGTTCGTGGTGGCATTTTGGGCGGAAAAGCGGGCCGAGGCCGGACGGCTGGGCTGGTTGCGCTCGCCGTGGATTTATACGCTCTCGCTCTCAATCTATTGCACGGCTTGGACATTTTACGGCGCGGTCGGATATGCGGCGCGCTCAGGTCTTGAGTATCTGACGATCTATCTTGGCCCGTCCTTGGTGATGATCGGTTGGTGGTGGATTTTGCGCAAACTGGTGCGCATTGGCCGGACTCAGCGGATCACCTCGGTCGCGGATTTGATCTCTTCGCGCTATGGCAAATCGACCACTTTGGGGGTCTTGGTGACGCTTTTGGCGGTGATCGGCACCACGCCTTATATCGCGCTGCAATTGCAATCCGTGGCGCTGTCTTTCGCGGTCTTTGGTCTCAATGACCCCTCCGGCATGGTGGTGCCCGATCTGGACAAAACCGCGCTTTGGGTCGCTGCCGGATTGGCGCTGTTCACCATCCTGTTTGGCACGCGCAATTTGGATGCCAACGAACGCCACCATGGCGTCGTGACGGCGATTGCCTTGGAGGCGGTGGTCAAATTCGTGGCACTTGTGGGAGTTGGGAGTTTCGTCGTTTGGGGCCTGTCCGATGGGATGAACGATTTGATGGCACGCATTGATGCCTCACCCGTTGCCCAGCATTCCATTCACGGCACGCGCTGGATCACGCTGACCTTGTTGTCGGGTGCAGCGCTGATCACCCTGCCGCGGATGTTTCAGGTCATCGTGGTTGAGAACGTCGATGAAAATCATTTGTTTACGGCGGGTTGGGCCTTTCCGCTCTACCTCTTTGGCATGTCTTTGTTTGTCATCCCCATCGCTGTTGTGGGCTTGGACGTGTTGCCCAAAGGGTCAAACCCGGACATGTTCGTGCTCACTTTGCCGTTGCATTATGATCAACGCGTCCTCGCGACCCTGTCGTTTTTAGGTGGATTTTCTTCGGCCACGTCGATGGTCATTGTCGCCTCGATTGCACTCTCCACAATGGTCTCTAACCACATCGTCATGCCGATTTGGCTGAGTTCGCGCACGGGCGGCGCGACCATGTCGGGCGATGTGCGCAGTGTCGTTCTTTCTGCTCGCCGCCTGTCGATCTTTGGCGTTCTGGCCTTGGGCTATCTGTATTTCCATTTTTCCGGTGGCTCAGAGGCCTTGGCCTCCATCGGCATGATTTCATTTTCTGGCGTGGCACAGGTGCTACCGGCGCTGTTGGGCGGGATATTTTGGCGCGGAGCCACGCGGGTTGGGGCCATCGCCGGGGTTGTGCTGGGCTTTTGCGTTTGGGCCTATTCGATGTTCTTGCCCTCCTTTGGCGCGGCGGCAGGATATACGCAGGCGTTTCTCGACAATGGCCCCTTTGGCATCGCCCTGTTGCGGCCCCAGGCGCTGTTTGGCGTCGAAGGCGTCGATCCGGTGGTGCATGCTGTGGTCTGGTCCATCGCGCTCAACACGTTGGTGTTTGTCCTGGGCTCTCTGATGTCCTTTCCGCGCCCGGTCGAGCGGCTTCAAGGCGCGCAATTCGTCAGTGTGTTTGAACACACCGGATCGACGCGCGGCTGGTCGCATGGCTTTGCCGAGGCCGAAGACCTTTTGGTCATGGCACAGCGAATTTTGGGACCAACGGACGCGCAAAACCTGTTCCAAGTCGAAGCGGAGGCGCAGGGAAAACAGGGTTATCTCCCTGATACAACATCAGAATTTATCGAACGTTTGGAGCGTGAATTGGCCGGGTCCGTGGGGGCCGCGACGGCCCATGCGATGTTGGGTCAAATCGCCGGTGGCGTGTTGGTGTCGGTCGAGGATTTGATGGCTGTGGCCGATGAAACCGCACAGATGTTGGAATATTCGACCCAGCTTGAGCATAAATCGGAAGAGCTTGCCCGCACCGCACGGCAATTGCGCGAAGCCAATGGAAAACTGACTGCATTGTCGATCCAAAAAGACGCGTTTCTGTCGCAAATCTCGCATGAATTGCGCACGCCAATGACCTCGATCCGCGCTTTTTCGGAGATTCTGCGTGAGGCCGGGCAGACGGGTGAAATGGACGGCGAAAGCTTGGCGCGGTTTTCCGGCATCATCCATGATGAGGCCCAGCGGCTGACCCGGCTTTTGGACGATCTTTTGGACCTCTCGGTGTTGGAAAACGGCTCGGTGACGCTCAACTGGACCCGCACCAATTTGCATGACGTGATCGAGCGCGCGGTTCAGGCCACCTCCGGCGGCGCGGCAGGCGCGATCACCATTCGGCGGCACGCCCTGTCAGAACATATCGCGATTGAAACCGACCCGGACCGGTTGGCGCAGGTGTTCATCAACCTGATCACCAATGCCAGCAAGTACTGCGATGCGGCCTCGCCTGAGTTGAAAATCTACACTCGCAGGATCGGGGAGGACGCGATTCAAATAGATTTCATCGACAATGGTTCGGGCATTGCCAAGGACAAACAGGCGGTGATTTTCGAGAAATTTTCGCGCCTGACGGATCACGCGAAAGCGGGCGGTGCGGGGCTTGGGTTGGCGATTTGTCGCGAAATCATGGTCAATCTGGGCGGTACAATTTCCTATTTGCCGGGGCAGGGTGGGGCGGCGTTTCGGCTTGATCTGGCGCGGCTGCGATCCCGATCTGCGTGAGCCTTGGGGGAAAACCATGTGGCCGGGGTGAAAACGGCGGTTTCGGGCGAAAAGATTAACGGAATAAACCCTTTGTTTACCGTGTGCATGCACAACTGAGGCGGATTGAAACCGGGACATTTGATGCACCACCATGTCTGACGCAGACATCATTTCCGCGATGCGCCGCAAAGCGGGCGTTGGCCGCCCGCCGCCGGACGTTCAACCGATGTCGCCCGCAAAGGCGCTGCGCCTTGCTGCGGCGAAGGCGGCGGAGGATGCGATTGGTCTGGTGATGCAGGTCACCAATGTGATCGAGGAACGCAGTTCGATTTTGCGCCTGCCCGATCAATTGCCCGAATATGCGCTGTTGTCGCTTTTGGAGGGGCCGGACAATGCCTATGGCTTGGCGGTGTTTGATCGCAATGTGATCTCTGCCGTGGTCGAACAACAAACCACCGGCAAAGTGTTGAAACTCCCCCCGAAGAGCGCGCGCCCACCGCGACAGATGCGGTGATGTGTACCGAAATCACCGATCACATCCTGTCCCTGTTTGAAACCAACATCGCCGAGGTGGCTGATCCTCCCGATGTCGCCGGGTTCCGTGTCGCCGCGCAATTGCGCGAGGCGCGTTCCATTTCGATTGCGTTCGATGATGTGCCGTACCGGGTGTACCGTATCTCCGTGTCGCTTGGGCGCAGCGTGCGCGAGGGCGAAATCTTGTTGGTCTTTCCTTTTGCGCGCGCCACGCCCAAACCCGTCCCCGGCGCGCCCAATGATTTTGGCCGCGATTTTCAGGCGGTTGTGATGAAATCGGAGGCGCGCCTTGATACGGTTTTGCACCGGATCCGTATGCCCTTGGCCGATGTGATGTCGCTTGAGGCGGGGATGGTCTTGTCGATCCCGCGCTCTGCTGTGTCCAAGGTCGAATTGCGCGCCGATGATCGCCTCGTCAGTCGGGCGCAATTGGGCCAGATCAACGGCAAACGCGCCGTGCGCCTGATATTTATGACCGAAGAAGATGACGATCCGTTGGAGGCACCTTATGGCTCAGAGGCGGGCGGGTTTGGCGATATGGGTGCACTGTCGGGCGGCTCTGAGTTCCCGGCACTCTCGAATGGGCTTGGCGATATGGGAGACCTGCCATCGCTTGGTGATTTGCCCGCAATGGGGGATATCGGAGATATGGACAACATGGGCGACGTGCCCCCGATGGGGGATTTGCCGCCGCTTGGGGATTTTCCGGCCATGGGAGATATGAGTGGGGAGATGGGCGAGCTGCCGGATTTAGGGGATTTCCCGGCCATGGGCGACTTGCCGACGTTTGATGACTAGGGCAAAGCGGTCCGCCTGTTGATGTGCATCAATGCACGCGATGTGATTTGGGCGGATGCTGATCTTCCAAGGAGGACCGCACATGCTAGACCTTGTTCAAAGACAAACGCAATTGCTGCAACGCAAAGACGAATTGCTTCAAAGATTGCAGGATATCGAAACGGAGTTGGACGCTCATCAGTCGAAAGACTGGGCCGAACTGGCGACCGAACGCGAGAGCGATGAGGTGCTTGAAGGCATGGGGGTCTCTGGAAAACTCGAACTGGCGATGATTGAAGCAGCACTTCAGCGCATTTCTGCCGGGAATTACGGATTTTGCGCCGCCTGCGGCGAAGAAATCAGCGAAAAACGTTTGGATGTGTTACCCTATACACCTGTGTGCAAAGACTGCGCCGCGCGCAACGCCGAACACAAATGATCCGCCGCATCACGCGCGCTTGAGCGGGCGCGGGGTGTGAAATGTTCCAAGGACGCCTATATTCGGGAGGACGACACGTGCCCAATTCACCAAAAAGCGACGCCGAGATTGACCGCATCGTCGATGATCTGGTCAAAGATGAAGACACCGCAGCCGTGTTGAAAGACAAGCTGCATCATACGTTCTCCGAACCGCCCGCGGCCACTTATGCCAGCGCCGAGGCGACAGAGGAGGATGATGACGATATGTGGGACAATTTGCCGGTCTAAGCGGATCGGCGCGAGCGCCCTGTTCGAGAAAGGACATGACAATGGCATTCGAAGCCCTCAAAGCTCAAGCCTATATGATTTTGAACGAAATTTCGGCCCAGCCTGAGGATCGTCATGTGCTGCAAGAGCGCTTGCGTGAAACGCTTTCGGAATTGTCGGCGCTCGGCCTGCCTTTGCCCGAAGATTTGGTGCGCTTGGAGGCCGAGTTAGAAGACAGCTCTGCCGACGATCTTTATCCGACGCGTGCCGAAACCACTGAGGGCTAAGTCTTCTGCGCCGAGGCTAAACTGACACGCGCCATGCCTCCTGCGGGGGGCGATCACGCCCCGCAAGAGCCCGAAACAAAAGGGTTCTTGCTTTCTCGTCCTGCTCTCCTCCATTATAACGACAAGCTGTGGATAAGCTGTGGATACATTCGGGTTTAGGCCCAGATCCACGGAACACAAAAATGGCTTTTGGTGTTCGGGGCAAGGCGTAAGGGGGTGTGTGATGCGTGAGGGGCAGAGTGTAGACGTGGCGCAGGGCGAGAGCCTCGCAGGTGAAATGGTGCAGGTCCGCCGCGACGGTGCGGTCGCCGTGCTGCGCCTGTCACGTCCGCCGGTCAATACGATCACCGATGCCATGCGATTGGCACTGTTCACGGCCATTGAGGACGCGGACCATGACCCCGATGTGCACGCCATTGTCGTGGCGGGTGAGGGGGCGTCTTTCTGTACCGGCTATGCCCCCGACGCCCTGTCGCATATCGAGGCCGCGCCGACGTTAAACACCCTATGTGACCGGATCGAGGCCTGTGGCAAACCCGTTGTCGCGGCCCTGCATGGCTCAACGCTTGAGGCCGGATTGGCCTTGGCTATGGCGGCGCATTACCGGGTGATGGGGCGGGCTGCGCGGTTGGGCGCGCCGGAAGTGTCCTTTGGCCTCGTGCCCGGCGGTGGTGTGACCCAACGGTTGCCCAGATTGGCTGGTGCGGATGCGGCGTTGGCGCTCCTGCTCTCGGGTCGGCCAATTGACGGTGTGCAAGCGCAAAAACTCGGCCTTGTCGATGAATTGGTGCAAAAAAAGGTTGGTGATGAGGCCGTGGCCTTTGCTCACCACTTGGTTGAGAGCAAAAAGGGGCCACGCCCCAGCCGTGATGTCACCCGAGGCATGGCCGATGGTGCGCGCTTCCTGACTGAGATTGCGGCGCGACGGATGGAAATTCGCGGGGCGCGTATTGAGGCGCCAAAACATATCGTTGACTGTGTCGAAGCCGCGCTGATGATGCCCTTTGATGCGGGGGTCTGGCGCGAACAAGCCGCGCGAGAGGACTGTTTTGCCTCGCCGCAATCCAATGCCCTCCGGCATGCGTATTTGGCCGAAAGACAGGCGGCGCGGCTGAGTGGGGTGGACGGGGTTGAGCCCGCCGAGGTCGTCACCCTTGGGATTGTCGGCACCGGAACTTTGGCGCTTGGGATTGCGGTCGCGGCCTTGGATCATGGGTTTCATGTTCGCCTTTTGGGCAATGGCGCTGATCAATTGGTCGTTGTCCAAAACCGGATTGAGGCCGCCTATACCCGTGCGGCGCAACAGGGCCAGATCAGCCCCGAGCTGCGCGATGCCAGAGTGGCCGCCTTCACGGCCAGTGCGCGTGTTGATAGCCTCGCCGCCGCCGATCTGGTGATCGAGGCGACCCAAGGCAATGCGGCGACGCGTGGGCGTCTTTTGGCCCGGGTCGAAGAGTTTTTGCCCGAAGATGTGGTTTTGGCCACGGTCGCGGATCGCGGATTCGACGTGATGGCCCGCGATTTGGCCCATCCTGAACGGTTTTTGGGCCTGCATTTCTTTGCCCCGGCACAGATGATCCGCGTGGTCGAATTGGCGCATTCCGACGGGGTGGCCCCGAAAGCTTTGGCAACGGCCCATGGGTTTTTGCGTCGCCTCGGCAAAATCCCGGTAACCGTCTCTGCCACGGATGGTTTGATTGCCAATGTGGTGCAAGAGGCGGGATGGGCCGCCGTGGATGTGGCGTTGTTGATGGGCGCGCGCCCGGCACAGATTGATCAGGCGATGCGGGCCTATGGATTTCCTGCCGGACCCTGCGAGGCCATGGATGCGCTGGGGCTGAGCTACATGACCGGCGCTGTGGCGCAATATTTGGCCGAGAAAGGGCGCGGAGGCAAAGCCACGGGGGCCGGATTTTACGATTATGTTGACGGGGCAGGGCCTGACGACAGTCGCGCAGAGGCGCTTTTGGCCGAACTCAGAGCGGACGGCGGTATCCCCGCCTTGGCGCTGAGTGACACCGATATTGTCGAACGGATCATTTTGGCCGAAGCCAACGCGGGCGCGCGTCTTTTGGAGCGCGGCGTGGTGGCGCGTCCGGTGGACATCGACGTGGTGATGATGATCGCGAAAGGCTATCCGCGCTGGCGCGGCGGACCGATGCAATCGGCAGATGCGATGGGGATTGTGGCGGCGGAAAAACGGCTCTTGGCCTTTGCCAAGGCGGCCCCTGACATTTGGGCCCCTGCGACAATCTGGCGCGCGTTGTTTAAAAATGGCGACCGTTTCGAAAAATTAAACCAAATCTGAGGCTTGTCTGCCGATTTTTGGGGAAATTCAGGGGGTTTTCGCCCGGTAGAAGCGTCTTTTTACGGATCTGCGCGAGGTCAATATCAGGCCTGAAAACGCATTTGATGCAGATCAAAGTTTTCGCAACCGCAGCGTCCTATCACGTTTTTGAGCGCAGAGGTTCACGTCCGCAGTCAGACAGTTGGACCCCTGCATTCCTCCCGCGGACTCTCCTTCCGATCGTCCGCGCCGTATCCTGCCTTTTGTGCGTGGGCAGAATACTTTACTGGCGTCGCAGGGATGCGTTTCTCCTGCGACGCCTCTTTTTCTTTCCCACCCCCGTTCATCTGCTCCGAAGAGCACGCCGTTAGCCATCCATGCGCCCCCCATCTGGACACAGGCCCCTGTGGCGTTAGAGTCGTCTCTATGTTGATCGTTTCCACCGCCGCGTTGAGGAGCCAAGTGTGACCATGCTCTCCGATCCCCTCGTTCCCGTAGATCCCGCCTGTGATGTGGTCTGTGACAGCGCACTTGCGTGGCTCCGCGCCGGGGGGGCGCGGTTTTGGCCACGGTGATCGAATTCTGGGGCCGTGCGCCGCGCCCGCTCGGCAATCAGCTTGTCGCCTCAGGCAAAAGTCAGAGCACCGGGGACGATTGGCCGGGCGCCGCGCTTTTGGCGCATGGGCTGGATGGGCGCGCCGGGGTGATCTCCGCGCTGCGTTCGGACAGGCTTTATATTGGCGCTTTGGGACCGATCCGACCCGATGCCAAATGTGCGCTCAAAGGGGCTGGGGGGAGTGAGGCGCAAATCGCGCGTCTGCATGCCCCTGTCGGTCTGGGTCTGCGCGCCCAAAGTCCGGCGGAAATTGTCATCTCGATCCTCGCGCAGGTGATCCAAGTGTTGAGGCGGCCATGATGTTTGGACGCCGCCCGGTGCGCGCCGCCAAGGGCACGATTTTAGCGCGATCTGTGAGTTTTAAGGCCGGAGGGCGGTTGGATGCGGGGTGTCTGCTTGGACCGACAGAGATTGCTGCGCTGGTCATGGCTGGTGTGGGCGAGGTCACCGTGGCCGAGCTTGATCCGCATGATGTGGCGCAAGACGAGGTGGCACGCCGGGTCAGTGCGGCGATGGTGCCTCTGCCCAGTGATGCCAATTTGGATTTGGGGCGTCCCAGCGCGGGTGCGGTGCAGATCACGGCGACTTGCGCTGGGGTTTTGGGCCTCGATACCGCCGGGATCACTCGGATGAACCGGGTCGATGAGGGGGTGGCCGTCGCCACCCTGCCGCAGTTCCACCGCGTCGCCAAAGGCGATGTCGTTGCCACGGTTCGGGTCATTCCCTACGGGGTCAAACGCTCGGCACTCTCAAAAGTGATTGAGGACGCCCATGACACGATCCGGGTGCGCGCCGTTTTGGCCGAAACCGCGAGCCTCATTCAAACCGTGATTGGCGGCGACGGCGGGGCCGCCAAAGGCGAGGCTTTTTTGCGGGTGCGATTGGACCGATTGGGCGTGCATTTGATCGAAACCTTAGTGGTGCCACACCGCGAAGAGGCACTGGCCGAAGCGCTTTTAAGTGCGCGCGGCGAGGTGGTGTTTGTCTTGACCGCGGTGGAGACGGTGGATCGCGGTGATGTCGCGCCTGAGGCGGTAAAGCAGGCGGGCGGTGTGATCACGCGCTTCGGTTTGCCGGTCGACCCCGGTGCGCGGTTTTTCGCGGGCGGGCTTGGGGCTGTGCCAATTTTGGGCCTGCCGGGAGGTGCCCGCGATCCCGCTATGACCGGAGTGGATCGGTTGGTGGATCGGTTGCTGTGTGGCGTGAGCATCACCGATGAGGACATCGCGCAGATGGGGGTTGGCGGCCTGTCCTCATCGGACGTTTGACAGGGTAAACTCACAGCTAAAGGCGCAGAAAACGGCAGGTCGCGCCTGATTGCGCCTTAAAAAGCGTCGCTGAGAGCGCAGCTGTGGCTTGGCACACAAGGCCGTTATGCATTTGCAGAAAATTGATACATATCACTTACAAGTGACCCTGCGCGGCGCAGTGTCGCGGCCAATCGCATCTCGACCGTTTGATTCAGAAAGTTAGGCCCATGTCTCTCCCCCTTTCCGATGTCGCCCTCACCACGCTCGCTCTGGCCTTGGCCGGGGCGTTTGGTTTGCTCTTTGGAAAACTTCAATTCCGCAAGATCGGGTTGGGCATTGGTGGGGTGCTGTTTTCGGGCATTCTGATTGGCCACTTCGCCTCGAAAGCCGGGATCAGCTTTGACAGCGATGTCATGCATTTCGTCCGTGAATTGGGGCTGATCCTGTTCGTTTACACCATCGGCATTCAGGTCGGCCCAAGCTTTTTCGCCTCTTTTGCCAAATCCGGCCTGCGCTTTAACCTTGCCGCCATCGGCATCGTTTTGGCCGGTGTGGCGGTGACTTTGATGATTTATGCGCTCACGGATCTGCCGCTTCCGGTGTTGATGGGGGTTATGTCGGGGGCTGTGACCAACACGCCGGGGCTTGGGGCGGCGCAACAGGCGCTTGGTGAATTGGGCCTGCCGGCCTCCGAAGTTGGCTTTGCCGGAATGGGCTATGCGATGGCCTATCCTTTTGGCATCATTGGTATCTTGATCTCAATGTTTGCGGTGCGCTTTCTCTTTGGCATCAATGTCGAGCGCGAAGAAGAGGCCTATAAACTGGAGACCAAAAGCGGTGAGGCGGCTTTGCCCGCGCTCAATCTTGAGGTCACCAACCAGAACCTTGAAGGCGTGCGGCTCGGTGATGTGCCTGATCTATTTGATCAGGGCGTTGTCGCCTCGCGGATGAAATCGGGCGGTGAATTGATTGTGCCGACGCGCGACACCGTGCTGCATCTGGGCGATTGCCTTCATATGGTTGGACCTGCCGAAAAATTGGCGGCGATGAAACTGATCATGGGGCGCGAGATTGATACGCCGTTGACCACCAAAGGCACCAAATTGACATGGGCGCGCATCGTGGTGACCAAGGATAAAATCCTCGGCAAATCCTTGCGTGAATTGGCGTTGGTTGAGGCGCGCGGCGTGACCGTGTCGCGGATCAACCGTGCGGGCGTCGAACTTCCGGCGCAGGCGTCGTCGTCATTGGCTTTTGGCGATATCGTCACGGTTGTCGGCTCAAAACCCGACATTGATGCGGTGGCCACAGAGCTGGGCAATGAACATGCGCGGCTGCAAGAGGTGCAATTCCCAGCCCTGTTTTTCGGCATCGCTTTGGGGGTTATTTTGGGGTCGATCCCGCTGGCCGTGCCGGGCCTGTCGGCACCGCTGAAACTTGGCCTCGCGGGCGGGCCGTTGATGGCCGCGATTGTTTTAGGGCGGTTGGGTCATTGGGGACCGTTCACATGGTATATGCCGCCCGCCGCCAACCACGCGCTGCGCGAATTTGGCATCGTGTTGTTTTTGGCTGTGGTCGGCATCGTCGCCGGGGATCGGTTCTTTGACACGTTGCTGCATGGCGACGGCATTGCGTGGATGGGCTATGGTATCACCATCACGCTCCTGCCGCTGATCCTTGTTGGCGTCATCGCGCGGGTGTTTGGCAAGTTCAATTACCTCAGCCTCTGCGGCGTTTTGGCCGGGTCGATGACCGATCCACCCGCCTTGGCCTTTGCCGTGTCGATGAGCAAAACCGGGGCGGCGTCGGTGGCCTATGTGTCGGTTTACCCGCTGGTGATGTTCTTGCGCATCTTGGCGCCCCAGATCCTGATTTTGATCTTGGCAGGTGCCGGGGCGGGGGCGTTTTAACCCGTCCCCTTAGGTTTTTGCGCGATAAAGTCGATGAGGGCCGAGTGGCCGACATGGCCGTGGCCCTCATTCACATGCATCTCAAAGGCGCGGTTCTCGAGGATGTCATAGCCTTCAAAAGCCTGCGCCAACATGGCCTCGGTGTACATATTCTCCACCTTGCCGGGGCCGCCCGTGCCGTATTCGACCTGTTTTGGCGTATAGCCATGGATCATCACCCGGCCGCCGGGGGCAAGGGCGCGATCAAATTGGGTAAACAGTTCGGCGCGCTGTTCCGGCCCGATGAATTGAATGTAAATCGCCACAATCAGATCAAAAGGACGGTCCCAATCCCAATCCTCAATCCCGGTTTGATGGTAGCCCACGCGCACGCCACGCCGCTTCGCCAGAGCGCGCGCTTTGGCCAGAGCGGGCGCGGAGGGGTCAAACGCCGTCACATCCAAACCCCGTTCGGCCAACCACACCGAATTGCGGCCTTCGCCATCGGCGACGCAGAGCACGCGGGCCTCTTTGGGCAGTTGCGCCAGATGACGCGGTAAAAACGCAGCGGGCGCGGTGCCAAACACATACTCCGGTTGGTCGTAACGCTGATCCCAAAAGCTCATTTTGCACCTATCTTGCTACAAAAAACCCCCGATGTTTTCACAGCGGGGGCTTTCAAAACTCACGTTAGACGCAACGCCTCACTTCGGCAACGGTCCGATCATCATGACCATTTGACGGCCTTCCATCTTCGGCATGTTTTCGATCTTGCCGATGGCTTTGGTGTCCTCTGCCACACGTTCCAAAAGAATACGCCCCAAATCCTGGTGCGCCATTTCACGGCCACGGAAGCGCAACGTCACTTTGACCTTGTCGCCGTTCTCAAGGAACTTGACGACATTGCGCATTTTGACGTCGTAGTCATGCACATCGGTGCCGGGACGGAATTTGACTTCCTTGATCTCGATGATCTTTTGCTTTTTGCGTGCTTCGGATTCACGTTTCTGCTGTTCATATTTGAACTTGCCGAAATCCATGATCTTACAGACCGGCGGTTCCGCGTTTGGCGAAATTTCCACGAGGTCGAGACCAGCCTCAATGGCCATCTCCAGCGCACGGGACGGTGTGACGACACCAACGTTTTCACCCTCAGCGCCGATCAGGCGGATTTCCGGCGACCGGATGCGTTCGTTGATACGAGGTCCGGTGTCACGGGTCGGCGGGGCGTTATGCGGTCTGCGGGCTATGGTAAGCTCCTATAAGTCGTTGCAATTCATGTCGCGTGAAAATAAGGCGAAACCTTGCCATATTCAACCCAATATCGGCGTCTTCTTGCACAGAAGGCGACAGGGGGCGGACATGGGGCGTTGATGGGGAAAAACCCGGGAACTGGCCCCTTTTCTTTGTACCTGTGTCATGGCATACGCCAGCTATCCGGGAAACCATAATTCCCCGTCAATGGTGAGGACTACTATATGACCAATCGTTTTGTAACCGGCGCGCTGATCACTGGCTTGGCCCTGTCTCTTGCAGCGTGCAAAGAAGAAGAAAAAGCCGCTGAAACCACAACCGAGAGCACCAGCTCCGTTGTTGAACAGGTCTCTGAAGCCGCCTCCGACGCAGCCGATGCAACCACCGAAGCGGTGACTGATGCAGCGGATGCGGCTGTTGACGCGGCCTCCGAGGCCGTTGATGCGGCCACTGACGCGGCCGAAGCCGCAGGCGAAGGCGCGGCAGACGCAGCCTCCGAAGCTGCAACTGCTGCGATGGACGCCGCTCAAAAAGCGAAAGACATGGCGACTGAAGCCGCAGAAGGTGCCAAAGATATGGCGACCGAAGCTGCGGAAGGGACCAAAGACATGGCCGCGGATGCCGTTGAAGGCGCAAAGGATATGGTGTCTGGCGGTACTGAGACAGCCGCTGACGCCGCTGCTGATGCGGCAGACACTGCCGAAGCTGCCGTTGAAACAGCAAATGACGCGGCCGCCGATGCGGTTGAAGCCGCTGCAGACACAGCAGAAGCTGCAGGCGACGCGGTTGAAACCGCAACCGATGACATGGCGACCCCTGAGGCGCTGACCGTTGAGGGCTTCGATCTTGAAAAAGCCAAAGCGCTGGTCAACGAATCGTCGCTCGACGCAACAGCCAAAGCCACCATCACCACGGCGATGACTCAGGCGCAAAACAACCCGGAATTGCTTGGCGCAATTTTGGAAAAAGCGCGCACGCTGCTTGGCATGTAAGCCAGACGTGATCTGATCACAGGGCCGCGCAGGGGAGACTTTGCGCGGTTTTTTTATGTCCGCTCACCGGGCACCTGCGCATGAAAAAGCCCGCGCTCATCTCTGAGGCGGGCTTTCGCATTTGGATCGCTCTGGTGTGGATCAGTCGACAAAAGCCTTTTCGACCACATATTCTTTCGGTTCGGAATTGGCCCCTTCGCGCAGGCCAAAGCCATCAAGGATTTTCATGATGTCTTTGTTAAACGCCAGATTGCCACAGACCATGCCACGGTCATTTTCCGGGCACAGCGGCGGGATGCCGAGGTCTTCGAACACTTTGCCAGAGGCCAGATTGTCGGTGACGCGGCCCATGTGATGGAACTCTTCGCGGGTCGTCGTCGGGTAATACCGCAGCTTGCCGTCCTCGATTTCGGAGAGGATTTCGTCGGATTTGATATGCGCGACCAGTTGCCGACCATATTCCAACTCAGACACCTCACGACAGGTGTGCATCAAGATGACTTCTTCAAACTTTTCATAGACTTCCGGTTCGCGCATCAGCGACGCAAACGGTGCAATCCCGGTGCCTGTGGCAAACATCCATAGCCGTTTTCCCGGCAAAAGCGCGTCCACGACGAGGGTGCCCACGGGTTTTGGGCGCAGGATGATCTCATCCCCCGGTTCGATATGTTGAAGCCGCGACGTCAGCGGGCCGTCTTGCACCTTGATCGAATAGAATTCCAATTCCTCATCCCAAGAGGGAGAGGCGATGGAATAAGCGCGCAGCAGCGGTTTTTGTTTGCCGGTCTTCGGGTCTGGGTCGTTCATCAGCCCGATCATCACGAATTCGCCGGACCGGAACCGCAGCGTTTGCGGTCGCTCAACCTTAAAGGAGAACAGGCGGTCGTTCCAATGTTTGACCTCGGTCACCTTGGCGGCGTCGGGCAGGGTGGGAACGGCTTTCGCTTTTACGTCGGTTGCTGTTTGGGTCGCGGATGTGTCTGTCACTGGGGTGTCTGCCACTTGCATTTGCTCGGTCATGTCTGTCTCTCGCACCGTCTTAACGAATATGGTGGATGTCTCTTTGATCCACATCAGATGAACGGGGCGAACCTCAGCCCCCTTTTGGCCCTTTACGCCCGGCCACGCAAGCGCGACTGGTAATCGCCCGCCTGCCAATCGGCGCGGGCCAACCATTGCGCCTCGTCTTGGCGGGCGGCCAGATCATCGGCAATCTCCACCTCATCAAAGCCCGCCCGCCGCGCCATAGCGTATTGATCGGCAATCACATGGCCCGCCGCGCGCAACCGTCCGGTGAAGCCTTTGAGCCGCAAAAGCCGCGCCAGTGTAAAGCCGCGCCCGTCAGAAAAGCTCGGGAAAGCAATGCGGATTGCGTCGGCACCGGCATATTGCGCGAGGGTTTCGGGTGTTGTGTCAGAGGCCAGATCAAGCCAGTCCCCGGTGAAATCTTCGGCGACAAAGCCGCCGTCTTGGACGAGTTGCGTCATGCTGCATCTCCTTTGAGGGGGCCGCGCACGAATTTTCCGTCCACGAAATGTATCCCGCATTCTGTTTTCTCTTCATCGCGCCAACGTCCAGCGCGCGGATCTTCGCCCTCTTTGACCGGCGATGTGCAGGGGGCACAGCCGATCGAGGGATAGCCTTTTGCCACCAAGGGGTGACGCGGCAGGCGGTTGTTGATCATGTAATCCTGCAAATCGCTTGGCGCCCAATAGGCCAGAGGATTGATTTTGATCCGCGTGTCCAACTCGTTTTCAAAGAAATCGAGACTGGCGCGGGTGGCCCCCTGAAACCGTTTGCGCCCGGTGATCCACGCGTCAAAGCCCCCCAGCGCGTCTTGCAGCGGTTGGGTTTTACGCAGGTCACAGCAAGCATCTTTGTTGCTTTGATGCAGGATGCCTTCGGGATCATGGGCGTCCAATTTGGCCCGCGAGGGACGAATGCGCCGCACATCGCGCAGATCGAGCCGGTCGATCAGGTCGAGCTGATAGTCGATGGTTTCCTGAAACAACATTTCCGTGTCGATGAACACCACCGGCGTGTCCGGTTTCATCACCGAAATCATATGCAACAACACCACGGATTCCGCGCCAAAAGAGGACACAAGCGCGATCCGCCCAAGCTCACGGTCTCGCAAAGCCAGTTCCAACACCGACGTCGCCGAATGGTGTTTGTAGCGCGCGTTCAGGCGGTCGACACGGGTGTCCACCGTGCCGAATTCCTGTTTCAAAAGCGTGGCCTCATGCGGCATTGGCTTTTTCCTCTTTGGCCGGATAGAGCGCCGCTTTGAACGGGGCCAGCCCCAAGCGACGGTAGGCGGCAAGGAAGGTTTCCTCAGGCCCATCACGCAGATCGAGATAGCTCAACAAGATACGCTCAATCGCGGGCACAATCTCGTCATAGGCAAAGCCCGGACCCGTGCGATCCCCGATCACCATGTCTTCGGTGCCGTCCCCGCCCAGTGTGATCTGATAATTCTCAACGCCTGCGCGGTCCAAACCCAGGATGCCGATATGGCCAACGTGGTGGTGGCCACAGGCGTTGATGCAGCCGGAGATTTTGATTTTGAGCGCACCGATGTCATGTTCGAGTTTCAGCTCTTCAAACCGGGTGGCAATGCCTTGGGCCACCGGGATCGCGCGCGCTGTGGCCAGCGCGCAATAATCCATGCCGGGGCAGGCGATGATGTCGCTCACCAGACCCACGTTGGCCGTGGCCAGATCAAACGCCTTGAGCGCGGCGTGCAGCGCCGGCAGGTTGGATTTATGCACATGCGGTAGGATGACGTTTTGCTCATGCGAAATGCGCAGTTCGTCATGGGCGTAATCCCGCGCGATTTGCGCCAAGGCGCGCATCTGATCCGCCGTTGCATCGCCTGGCGTTTGGCCCGGTTTTTTCAGTGAGACGGTGACAATGGCATAGCCCTCGGCCTTATGCGCCGCCAAATTGGTGTCGGCCCAAGCGCGAAACACCGGGTCGGCCTCATAGGCACGGGTGTAGGCCTCAATCGGTTTGTCGGCAAACATTGGCGGCACAAAATGCCCCTCAATCTCGCGCAGCATCTCCATGTCGATCCCGCCAAATGTCGGTTTGATCGCGGCAAACCGCTCTTCCACACGGGCGCGGATGTCGTCAATCCCGTGTTCATGAACGGTGATTTTGATCCGGGCTTTGTATTTGTTGTCGCGCCGCCCCAAGAGGTTCCAAACAGAGACCGTGGCCTCCAAATAGGGCAGGAGATCGTCAAAGGTGACAAACTCTTTCAAGGTCTTGCCGACCATCGGCGTGCGGCCAAGCCCGCCACCGACGATGATCTCCGCCCCCAATACGCCATCTTGACGTTTGAGCACGAGACCGATGTCATGTGCGCGCACCACGGCGCGATCTGCCGCCGCGCCTGTCACGGCGACTTTGAATTTACGCGGCAAGAACTGGAATTCCGGGTGATCGGTCGACCATTGGCGAATGAGTTCCGCCACAGGGCGCGGATCGGCAACCTCATCGGCGGAAGCACCCGCAAAATGGTCGGCGGTGACATTGCGAATGGTGTTGCCCGAGGTCTGGATCGCATGCATTTCAACATCCGCGAGATCCGAGAGAATCGCAGGCACATCCGGCAATTTTGGCCAGTTGTATTGGATGTTTTGACGGGTGGTGAAATGGCCATACCCGCGATCATATTTTTCCGCGATATGCGCCAGTTGATCCATTTGATCGGGGTTCAGCGTCCCGTATGGGATCGCCACGCGCAGCATATAGGCGTGAAGTTGCAGATAGAGCCCGTTCATCAAGCGCAGCGGACGGAATTCCTCCTCGGAGAGGCTGCCGTCGATGCGGCGGGCGACCTGCGCGGAGAATTGTTCCACACGGTTGCGCACAAAGCTTTCGTCGAAATCGTTGTACTTATACATTTGCCCGTGCTCCTGTTTCTTGTTTGCCGTGGGGGTAATTCGAGGGGCCTGTGCGGCGGAACTCTTCGCGAAAATGGGTTGGCTCCGGGCCATGTTCGCCCTCCGCGGCATCCGTCAAATAGGCACCCACGGCCATCCCGTCCTTTTGCGCCTCGGCCAGCATCTCATCTGCGCGCACGGCGTCAAAAATCAACGCGGCCTGCGCGAGCGCGCGCACCCAATCCCCACTCGCAGAGCGGTAAATCACATCCCCTTCCAAAAGGGCGTTGGCCGTGATGACTTTGGGCGTAAAAGGGCGCGACATGGGACATTCCTTGCGAGACGGTTGGCGAGGGCATTGGTTTCGACTTGCGATTTCTGTCTCTATATTTAGAACATTGTCCTAAGTTTATGCTATGGTGCGGCGTCAATAAGGATGTTTGTTCCAATATGAGACCCGCGCCGGGTCTTCATTCCAAGATCAAGAGGAAAACCGAAATGCCAGTCCAACTCGACGCGATGGATCGGAAAATCCTGAGCGAACTGCAACAGGATGCCAGCCAATCTTTGGACGAAATTGCCCGAAAAGTCGGCTCATCCAAGACGCCGGTGTGGAATCGCATTCGCAAAATGCGCGAAGGTGGCGTGATTGGCCAGCAAACCGTGATCCTCGACCCTGAGAGCCTTGGACTCGAGGCCTGTTTCTTTGTTTTGGTCAAAACCAACGCCCACGAAGCCGGGTGGCAGGAGACGTTTTTACAGGTGCTCAAACGCCGCCCCGAGGTCTTGGAGGCGCATCGTTTGGCAGGGGAGATTGATTATATCCTCAAAGTCCGGGTCAAAAACGCCAAGGCCTATGATGAGTTTTACCAAGCCCTGATCCAAGAGGTCTCGATCTATAACGTCACGGCGCTCTTATCTATGGAAGAGATCAAATCGACGACCGAACTGCCGCTCTAGTTTCATTGCAGTGACAAATACTCAGACGCGGTGCCGTTTGAGTATTTAGATCACGGTCAAGAAGATCACGCTCACGAGGTTCAGCGATTGCCGGAGCTTGTGAACATCCCGGCATCCTCGGCCGCTTTGCGCAGGGCGTTGGATTTGTTGACGGTTTCTTGATACTCGCCCTCGGGGTCTGAATCATAGACCACGCCGCCGCCCGCTTGGATGTAAAGTTTTTCGTCCTTCAAAACGGCTGTGCGCAGCGCGATGCACATGTCCATGTCGCCGCCTGCGGAGAAATACCCCACGCCGCCGCCATAGACGCCGCGTTTTTCGGGCTCCAACTCGTCGATGATTTCCATCGCACGCACTTTTGGCGCGCCGGACACGGTGCCTGCGGGCAGGCCCGCCAAGAGGGCAGAGAGCGCGTCTTCGTCCTCGCGCAGCTCGCCCACGACATTGGAAACGATGTGCATGACGTGGGAATAGCGTTCAATGATGAATTCTTCGGTCGGGCGCACCGTGCCGATTTTCGACACTTTGCCAGTGTCATTGCGGCCCAAATCCAACAGCATTAAATGTTCGGCCAGCTCCTTTTGATCGGAGAGCAAATCCAGTTCCAGCGCCTTGTCTTCTTCCGGGGTTGCGCCGCGTTTACGGGTGCCTGCGATCGGACGGATGGTCACTTCGCCTTCAAAGACGCGGACCAAAATTTCGGGCGACGCACCGATGATTTGAAAGCCGCCAAAGTTGAAAAAGAACATAAACGGCGAGGGGTTGGTGCGGCGCAACGACCGGTAAAGCGAGAAGGGCGGCAGCGGAAACTCTTGGGTCCAGCGCTGTGCGGGAACGACTTGGAAAATATCGCCCGCGGTGATGTACTCTTTCGCCTTTTCAACGGCTTGTTTGTAGCCCTCGTGGGTAAAATTCGACTGTGGCGCGGGGGAGACGAAGCTCTCGCCCAGATCGTGGCTGGTCTCAGAGGGCGCGCGTTCGAGATCGCGCAGCGCGTCCATCACCCGTTCGGCGGCCTGCGCATAGGCGGCTTTGGCGGATTGGCCTGAGCCGACCCACGCCGGCGACACCACGGTGACCTCGCCTTTGACCCCGTCCAACACGGCCACAACCGAAGGGCGCATCAACACCGCATCAGGCAGGCCGATCGGGTCAGGGTTCACATTGGGCAGATGTTCGACCAGACGGATCATGTCATAGCCGAGATAACCGAAAAGACCCGAAGCCGAGGCCGGAAGCTCGGCTGGCAGGTCGATTTTGCTCTCCGCGATCAGCGCCCGCAGCGAGGCCAAAGGATCGAGATCCGAGGGGGTGTAGCTGTCCGGGTCAAAGCGCGCATTGCGGTTGAGCGCGGCTGTCGTGCCATCGCATTTCCAGATCAGATCGGGTTTCAGGCCGATGATGGAATAGCGCCCGCGCACCTCGCCGCCGGTGACCGATTCAAGGATGAAACTGTCGGTGCGCGCGCCCGCGAGTTTGAGCATGATTGACACGGGCGTGTCGAGATCGGCGGCCACTTTGGCGTACACCACCTGATTGAGCCCAGCGTCAAAAGCGGCCTCGAAGGTGGAGAAGGCGGGGATAAGCGTGGCCATGTCTGTCGTCTTTCTCGTCTGTCTGCCCGCCGTTGTAGGATGGCAACGGCGCTTATTGGATTTGGCTGTGCACTGCGGTCAGGGCGGGTTCATTGACGGTCACGCCGTCGCGCAGGCGCAGCGCATTGGAGAAGGCGGCAATCACGTCTTGGGCCGCGCCTTGAGCGGCAGAGGTGATGTAGCCATCGGCAATGGCGCTGTTTTCGTCGGTCTTGGCGGGGGCATCGACCTTGTCGATTTTGGCAATGACCACGCGGCCTTGGCCGGGGATCAAGGTGGTGCCGCCAAGCGTCAGACCGGGGGCAAACACGGCGTCGATAAAGCCCGCAGGCATCGAGGCGATGTTGCCCTGACGGGTGATCGCTTCAAAGCTTTCGGCTTCCAGACCCAGTTCGGTGATTGGCGTGCCCGCCGCCACATCGGTTTCAAGCGCTTCGGCGCGGGTGGTCAAAAGCGTTGCGATGGCATCGCGCTCCCAGTCGGCAGAGACTTGGTCGCGAACCTCATCCAGAGGACGCACAGCAGAGGGCACAATCGCGTCCAGACGCATGGCAAACACGCCACCATCACCCAGTTCCATGATCGCCGGGTAGTCGTCGAGGCTGAGGGCCGCAACGGCGTCTTTGAACGCGGTATAGGCGGCAATCCCGCCTTCGCTTTCGGGTGTCCAATCCATCGTGCCCAGTTCCATCTGCGTGGCCTCGGCCAAATCTTCAAGCGTCATGCCCTCGGCCAGATCATTGTCAAAGGCTTCGATTTGATCGGCAATCAGGCGCGCCGCCGCGTCGGCGGCCATTTCCACGGCCAAATCATCGCGGGCCTCTTCAAAGGAAACCTCGGTCCCGGCCAATGTGCCGTTGACCCGGTACAGCGCCGGGCCCAGATCGGACATCACCGGACCGGCAACGCCCGTGCCCTCAAGGGCAAACACGGCGGTGGCGGCGGCAGAGGACAGATCATCGGCGGAAACATCGCCCATATCGACGTCAATCAAATCAAGGCCACGCGCAGCGACTTCGTCCTCGAATGCGGTTTCGCCGGATGCAATGCGATCAGCCGCCGCTTGGGCGTCCTCTTGCGAGCCAAACACCAGACGCTCGACAAGGCGGCGTTCGGGTTGAACATAAGAGGCAATGTTGTCGTTATAGAGTTTGCGCAGGGCGGTTTCATCCAGCTCAACCTCATCGGTCAACATCGCAGGCGTCAACCACGCATAGGTCACTTTGCGGGCCTCGGGCGCGGTATAGGCGTCCGGGTGGGCGTCATACCACGCTTGGATGTCCGCATCAGAGGCGATCGGTGTGCCGGTTTCAAGGTCGGCAACCGTGAGGGTCGCGACCGAAATGGTGCGCCGTTCGCCGAGCCAATCGACCACGACTTGGCCGTAGGAGGGCGGCATGGTGATGCCTGTGGCCAAAGCGCCGGTCAAAATAGCGCGGGCCGAATCTTTACGCAGGCCCGCCTCAAAGGTTTTGCCATCAAGATTGTTGCGCGCCAGCATCTCTTTGTAGGTGTCGGTGTTGAATTTGCCATCAAACCCTTTGAACGCATCCATCGCCAAGAGGTCGCGACGCACCGCGTCGTCGCCAACAGAAATGCCGATGCGCGCGGTTTCATTGTCAAGCGCGGCCTGATCCAAGAGCTGGTTCAGAACCTGTTGCGACAGACCAAAGGACAACGCCTGTTGCACGGTGATGTCTTGGCCGGTCTGACTTTCAATCGCACGAATTTGGTTTTGCAGCGCATTGGCATAGGCGGTGGGGGTGATGTCTTCATCGCCAACACGGGCCACACGGGTGACGCTGCCACCGAAATTCGCCGTGCCAAATCCACCCAAACCGATGATCAGAAGGCCTAAAACCCCCCAAACCACCATTTTCGTGCCAGATTGCTTACCGGTGCCTTTGCCGTGCGCCATATGCGTTTTTCTCCCTTAAAGGTTGGCAAAGTGTCTAGGCGCTCACGGCAGGCTTCGCAAGCCGGATCACAATGAAATTTACCGCCCGTTAGGGAGCGATTTGGGCCAGTCTTTCAAAAAGCGTCTGAATACCGGCGCGGTCAATATTGGCAAAGGCGATGCGCAATTGGTGTTCGGCGCGCGCGTCGCCTTCGGGCATGAAGGTGACGCCGGGCAGGAGCAGAATGGACGCGTGTTTGACCAGCCAGGGCGCAAGTTCAGAGGACGGCATCGCAAACGGGTGTTCGACATAGGCGAAAAAGGCGCCACATCCCAGGAGGTTCCAGCCCTTTGCCGCAAGGGCCGGGAAGCCGTCATAAATCGCGGCACGTCGGTCGAGAATTTCGGCGCGTTCACCCGCGACCCACTGGCTGAGGTTTTGCATCCCCCAAAGTGCTGCGCGTTGGCCGATTTGATTGGGGCAAATCGCGACGGTGTCGAGGTATTTTTCGACCTGTGTCAGGCGGTCTGGCGAGGCAATCAGCGCACCAACGCGGTGGCCGGTGAGGCGGAAGGCTTTGGAGAACGAATAGAGATGCACCAATGTGTCGTGCCAATCGGGTTGGCGGAACAGGTGATGCGGCACCTCTGAGCGGCTGTCAAAATCACGATAGGTCTCATCGAGCACCAAGGCGATGCGATGTTCGCGGGCGAGGGCATAGAATTTGGTCAGCAATTCGGCCGGATATTCAACGCCGCCGGGATTGTTGGGGGTGATCAACACAATGGCGCGGGTGCGCGGGGTGATCAGCCGGGCCGCCGCCTCCAAATTCGGCAAAAGATCGTCGCCAGTGGCCAAGGGCACAGCATGGACCCCCGACATATCGCACCACATTTTATGGTTGAAATACCAAGGCGTTGGCAGAATGACCTCATCGCCTGCTGCGGCGAGGGTCGACATGACGGCGGTGAAGGCTTGGTTGCAGCCGGAGGTGATGGCGACCTCTGAAGCCTCGATTTTGGCGTGATAGGCGGCGGACCATTGACTGGCGATTTCGGAGCGCAGCGCCGGTAGACCCAACACGGGCCCATAAAGATGCGCCTCGACGTCCTCCACGGCGATCCGGGCGATCTCTTGGCGCAAGGCCAAAGGTGGCGCAGCGATGGGGGCGGCTTGCGAAACGTTGATCAGCGGACGGTCCGCCGGAAAAGTGATGCCCTCGACCCACTCTTTGGCTGCAATGATCGGCGAACGAAAGGTGCGGGACATTGGAGCGGCGAGGGGCAGGGGCAAAGGCATCGTGAGATCTCCTGAGTGAGGGCTTGGCGTGTCAAAGCTAGGCAGGTTCCACGCGCACTACAATTGCAGAAACGCTCACAGGGGGGGGGAGCGCGAGGGGCGCGGCGCGCGACCAGTTATTTTTGTGACCTCAAATGCGACAAGGTGCTGAAAAAAAAGGCTTTCACTAAGGCGTGATGCAGAGAATGGCGGGTTTTCACCCGTCGTTAACCAAATCGCCCTTTTGATTGTTTCAATGGAGGCAGAGAGCCCCATGTGAAAAAAACACGTGAATAAGGCGGCAACGCCAAGGGCCGAATGAGGTCGATGTCGAAAGGTGAGGTTTGCCCTATGGAGCAGATGAAAAATCAGGCGCTGATTGCGGATTTAAAAGCGGCGCTTTTGAGCGCACAAGAGGGGCAAACGGTACAGGCAGAGGCCATGACGGATCGCATCCGCGAGCGGTCCTATGAGGTTGAGCTGCGGTTGGCGGGCTATATGATCCGGTCCGCCTGTGGCGCGATTGACGGGGTCCTGCGCAGTATGGACTTGGACAACAGCGTGGCGTTCGCCTTGCATGAGATCGAAAAGCTGGAGCGTGTGGTGCGCCAGCTTTCACCTCAATCCACCGCGGCGTGAATTCGGCCTAAACCTTAGTCCCGGCCGCGGTACGGCTGAACATATTGCAGTGCCATATCCCAAGGGAAGAAAATCCATGTGTCTTGCGACACTTCGGTGATGAATGTGTCGACCTGTGGCCGCCCTGCGGGTTTGGCGTAAACGGTGGCGAATTGCGCGTTTGGATAGAGTTCGCGCACCAGTTTTAGGGTTTTGCCGCTGTCCACCAGATCGTCGATGATCAAAATTCCGGTGCCATCGCCCATCATATCCTTGTCGGGGGCCTTCAACACCACCGCTTCGGATTGGTCTTGGTGATCGTAGGATTTGACCGAGATCGTGTCGACGGTACGAATGTCCAATTCGCGCGCGATGATCATCGCCGGGGCCATGCCGCCACGTGTGATCGCCACAACAGCCCGCCAAGCGCCGTCATCCGGCCCCTTGCCATCCAATCGCCACGCCAGCGCCCGGCTGTCGCGATGGATCTGGTCCCAACTGATGTGAAACCCTTTTTCATGCGGCAAACGATCGGACATTTCAAAATCCTTTGATGAGGACGGAGTTGATGGGGTGGTGTTTAGATTGGCGTCTTTTTTGCCGCGAAAATCGCGCCACCACAATCTCTTACAGCGGGGTTTCTTAAAAAACTGCGAAAAAGAGTGTGGAAACTGCTCGCGCACGACGCGAGTATAACGCGAAACGGAGGCCGAAGCCCCCGTTTCAGTGTCGGTCTTGAGAGGGCCATTTAGCCCTTGGTGATGTCCGGCGCGTCCACCGCCTTCATGCCAACGACATGATAGCCGGCATCAACGTGGTGGGTTTCGCCGGTCACGCCCGAAGACAGGTCCGACAAAAGATACAGCGCGGAGCCGCCGACATCATCAATGGTCACATTGCGGCGCAGCGGCGAGTTGTATTCGTTCCACTTCATAATGTAGCGGAAATCACCAATACCGGAGGCGGCCAGCGTTTTGATCGGCCCGGCGGAGATCGAATTGACCCGGATACCGTCTTTGCCCAAATCCTCGGCCAAATAGCGCACGGAGGCCTCAAGCGCGGCTTTGGCCACGCCCATGACATTGTAATGCGGCATGATCCGTTCGGCACCATAATAGGTCATGGTGATCATCGACCCGCCATCCACCATCAATTTCGCGGCGCGTTGGGCCACGGCGGTGAAGGAATAGACGGAAATGTCCATGGTCAGGTTGAAATTGGCGCGGGTGGTGTCGACGTAGCGGCCGCGCAATTCGGCTTTGTCGGAGAATCCAATGGCGTGGACGATGAAATCCAATTTGCCCCATTTCGCCTCGATGGCAGCAAACAGCGCATCGACCGAGGCCTCATCGGACACATCGCATTCGACGACGAAATCTGAGCCCAGCCGTTCAGCCAGCGGATCAACCCGCTTTTTCAACTGTTCACCTTGATAAGAAAAACACAGCTCTGCGCCATGGTCTGCCAAGGCTTGTGCGATGCCCCAGGCGATCGACTTGTCATTGGCAAGCCCCATGATCAGGCCCCGCTTTCCATCCATCAGTTTGGTCATATTTGGCCCTCACCTGTGTAGAATTCGTGTTGGAAAGTGCTTTAGGGCTTTTGCGCAAACCTAGCAAGTCTGGGGGGTATAAATTCGTGACGCGGCGTCAAAATCCGTCATTATGGTCCCAAATGCCGATTGGGCGCGGTCTTGTTGTGTCGCTCACAAAGGGCTATCCACGAGGCAAAGAGGAGATGAGCCATGGTGCCGCGTAAAGGTATTTTTGCAGGGGACGATCCGTTTGAGATTGCGCGTCAGTGGCTCAAAGCGGCTGAGGCCAAAGAGATCAATGATCCCAATGCGATGGCCATTGCCACGGTCGATCCTGACGGGTTGCCGAATGTGCGAATGGTGTTGCTCAAAGAGATTGCGGATGATGCGTTCGTGTTTTTCACCAATTATGAAAGCGCTAAGGGTCAAGAGGTCGATGCCTCTGGAAAAGCCGCTTTTGTCATGCATTGGAAGAGTTTGCGGCGACAAATCCGTGTGCGCGGTTTGGTGACACGTGAAAGCGACGCCGCCTCTGATGCCTATTACACGTCGCGGGCTTTGGGGTCGCGGATCGGGGCTTGGGCGTCCAAACAATCGCGGCCCTTGGCATCTAAAACGGCGCTGATGGAAGCGGTCGCCAAAGAGGGAATAAAACATGGCCCAAATCCGAAACGTCCGCCGTTTTGGGGCGGCTATCGGATCACGCCGCTTGAGATCGAATTTTGGGCCGATGGCGAATTTCGCCTGCATGATCGGTTCAAGTGGATGCGCGCAAATGACGGAGAGGCGTGGACCGTTGAACGTCTGAACCCGTGACAGATGAGCCGATTGATCGAAGGGAAAACGACCGATTGATCAAAAAGACAGGTCATGCAGGTCTTGAACCTTTGTCGTCTTTGCCTCAGGGTCTGCCGCAGGGATGAGGGGCGAAAGCCCCGCTAAATGCGGGTTGGTGCGTAGGCGCCGCCCCTTTTGAGTGTGGAAATATGAACGATACGGACTTGGAAAAGGTTGTATCGGGCCATGTCAAATGGTTCGATCCAACGCGTGGATTTGGGTTTGTGGTCTCCGATGAAGGTGGACCCGATATTTTGTTGCACGCAAATGTTTTGCGTAATTTCGGCCAAAGCTCGGTGGCAGATGCCGCTTTGATCCGCTTGTCTGTCCAAGTGACCGAACGCGGCGTTCAGGCGATTGAGGTTTTGGGCATTGAGCCCCCCATCCAGTCTGATGGACCGTTGCTTGAAGATCTCGAACAGGTGGACGGGGGCGGGTTTGACCTGCCGTTGGAGCCTGCGCGGGTGAAGTGGTTCGATAAGGGCAAAGGCTTTGGGTTTGCCAATGTGTTTGGTCGCCCCGAAGATGTGTTTATTCATATCGAGGTGCTGCGTCGGTCCGGTCTTGCCGATCTGATGCCTGGCGAGGCTATTGGGCTTCGGGTGATCGACGGGCGGCGCGGCCGGATGGCGGCGCATGTGACCGCCTGGGATCACGCGGTGGAAGAGAGTGGTGATGCCGAGACCGTGGACTGCGATGCATAAACAGAACGCGACCTTTTCTAAGGTCGCGTTGTTCTGTGGTCTGATGCTGCTCCCACTGGGGGCTTTGGCGTCTGACACTGCTGCGCCCATATCGACCGGGTGTCGTGTGGATGAGGTGATTTTATCTGGTCCCTCTGTGTCGGCGCGCTTTAGTGTCGAACTGGCTGATGATGCGGGCGAGCGGGCGCTTGGGTTGATGAACCGGCCCGAGATGGCGCGGTCTCATGGCATGCTCTTTGTCTATGACAAACCCGGTCCCGTGGCCTTTTGGATGGCGAATACGCTGATCCCTCTTGATATGATTTTTGTTGATCGCCGTGGCGTGATCTCAAAGGTGCATGAGCGGGCAGTGCCGTTGGATCGCACGCCGATCTCGGGCGGGAACGCGGTCTTTGCGGTGCTTGAAATCAATGGCGGGCTGGCCCGTGCGATGGGGATCTCGGTTGGCGATGTTTTGCGCCATCCGGCCTTTGGCTCCGAGGCCGCAGATCCCTGTTATTGAGTGCAGAATGAATAAAGGTTTCACTTTGCGCAGAAAACGTCTTTTCATCGGGCGCAGAGCAGGGTAGGAACCGCAACACGGTCGGGGCGTGGCGCAGCCTGGTAGCGCACCTGTTTTGGGTACAGGGGGTCGGAAGTTCGAATCTTCTCGCCCCGACCATTTTTCTCTGAGAGACATAGCCCTTTGGGGCAACACCGTTTGTTAGAGCGTGGGGCGCATCTGCGCTCCTTTTTCGTTTGGGCCTCCTGTTGATGCGGGCGTGGCCGATTTCTGCCCTCTGCACAGTTTTGAGCTCCGATTTGATTCGGATTCTGTGTGGCAGCATATCTTTCAATCTAAAGATGAGTTTTTAGCGCCGTATGCTGCGTTAAAAGTGCATATTTTCCCTTAAACGCTGGTGAATGGCTGCTTTCTGCACCTGCGAAAGCTGCGGAGTGGCACAATATGTAGTGTGCTGGCTATTTGTGCAGATGATCCTGTACGTTCGCGCATGGCTATTTTTTTTGCACCCGAGACTTATCCACAAATGCTCGTGTTATTTGTTAACGCATTTGGCGAAACCTATGGGAAACAAAGGAAAAACTATTAACGCCGGGCGTTTCGAATCGCGTGCCCCTGTGGGCAATTTTCGTCAACTGATTTTTTGGTTTACGAAGCCTTAAAATGACATTGACCTGAGGGGCGATCACGCTGCACATTGTGTGAGCTGGTTGGCGAAACACTACATTTAGTTGTCGTCAGGCGGTGAGGGACAAGAGTTGCGGGGATGTGATCCAACGAACAACCGCCGGGGAACCGATCTGAAACATGCGTTTTAGGCTGGTTATTGCGGTTATTTCGTTTGATCGACCACCAAAGCCAGACCGAAGACACGAGAGACTCACCTGAGTGAACCGAACGCGACCTGCGGCTTCGGGAGAGGGAGTTTTTTGCGCTCGGTGTGGGATGTTTCTCACGGGCTTGAACACAAGATGTAGTGAATGCGCGGCGGGCGATGAGTTGAGACATGCGGCTGGTTTGAACATGCGTTTGGCGCCGCTGAGGATCTGAAAAACAACGGGCTTTGACGGGCTAAACAGGCTGAGGCCTGGTAAAATGAGGCGGGCATACGATGAAGATCGAACGTAAATTCACCAAAGCAGGCCAAGACGCATATGCGGAGTTGGCGTTCACCACGACCACTTCCGAGATTCGCAACCCGGACGGCACCGTGGTGTTCAAACTGGACGATTGTGAAATCCCGGCGCGTTGGTCGCAGGTGGCGTCTGATGTCATCGCTCAAAAATATTTCCGCAAGGCCGGTGTTCCGGCGGCATTGAAAAAAGTCCGTGAAAAGGGCGTGCCGTCGTTTTTGTGGCGCTCTGTTCCCGACGAAGATGCTTTGGCAAAACTGCCTGAGGACGCGCGCTTTGGTGGCGAAACCTCGGCGAAACAAGTGTTTGACCGTCTGGCGGGCGCTTGGGCCTATTGGGGGTGGAAGGGCGGCTATTTCACCTCTGAGGACGACGCCCGTGCCTATTACGACGACATGCGGTTTACTTTGGCGGCCCAAATGGGCGCGCCGAACAGCCCGCAGTGGTTCAACACCGGCCTGCATTGGGCTTACGGCATCGACGGTCCGGGGCAGGGGCACTATTACGTGGATTACAAATCCGGCGAGCTGACCCGTTCGAGTTCCGCCTATGAGCACCCGCAGCCCCACGCCTGTTTCATCCAGTCGGTGAAAGACGATTTGGTGTCTGATGGGGGCATCATGGATCTTTGGGTCCGCGAGGCGCGGCTGTTCAAATACGGCTCGGGCACGGGCACCAACTTTTCGTCCTTGCGCGCCGCTAATGAGGCCTTGTCCGGCGGTGGCAAATCGTCCGGCTTGATGGGCTTTTTGAAAATCGGGGACCGGGCCGCTGGCGCGATCAAATCGGGTGGCACCACGCGCCGCGCCGCGAAAATGGTGATCTGTGATATGGATCACCCGGATATCGAAGAATTCATCAACTGGAAGGTTCTTGAGGAGCAAAAAGTGGCGTCCATCGTCGCGGGCTCCAAGATGCACGAACGTCAGTTGAACCAGATTTTTGACGCCATTGGCACATGGGACGGCAAAGACGACGATGCCTTTGATCCGGCCAAAAACACCGCGCTGAAAGCGGCGATCAAATCCGCGAAACAGGTTTGCATCCCGGAAACCTATGTCAAACGGGTGTTGGATTACGCCAAACAGGGCTATGCCTCGATCGAATTCCCGACCTATGACACCGATTGGGACTCTGAAGCCTACGCCTCTGTGTCGGGTCAAAACTCCAACAACTCGGTGCGCGTGACTGACGCGTTCCTCAAGGCCGTCAAAGACGATGCCGAATGGGAGCTGTTGCGTCGCACCGATGGCAAGGTCGCCAAGACTGTCAATGCCCGCGATCTGTGGCAAGACGTCGGTCATGCCGCATGGGCCTGTGCTGATCCGGGCATTCAGTTTCACGACACGATCAACGCCTGGCACACCTGCCCGCAAGACGGTCAAATCCGCGGTTCGAACCCCTGTTCCGAATATATGTTCCTCGATGATACCGCCTGTAACTTGGCGTCGATGAACCTTTTGACCTTCCTCAAAGACGGTCGCTTTGATGCCGAAGCCTATATGCATGCGACCCGGATTTGGACGCTGACGCTTGAGATTTCGGTGATGATGGCACAGTTCCCGTCGAAAGAAATTGCACAGCGCTCCTATGACTTCCGCACGCTGGGTCTTGGCTATGCCAACATCGGCGGGCTGTTGATGAACATGGGCTTTGGCTATGACTCGGACGAGGGCCGGGCAATGGCGGGCGCGTTGACCGCGATCATGACCGGGGTATCTTACGCGACATCCGCAGAAATCGCTGGCGAATTGGGCGCGTTCTCGCGCTATGAGGCCAACCGCGACCACATGCTCCGCGTCATCCGCAACCACCGCACCGCCGCCTATGGCAAATCCACCGGCTATGACGCGCTTGAGGTCAAACCCGTCGCTTTGGATCACGCCAATTGCCCGGACGCGCATTTGGTCGAACTGGCCAAAACCGCATGGGATGAGGCGCTGAGCCTTGGTGAGAAAAACGGCTTTCGCAACGCCCAGGTCTCTGTGATTGCCCCGACTGGCACCATCGGTTTGGTGATGGATTGCGACACCACCGGGATTGAGCCGGATTTCGCGTTGGTGAAATTCAAGAAACTCGCAGGCGGCGGCTATTTCAAAATCATCAACCGTTCGGTGCCCGCAGCACTGGAAAAACTCGGCTACCCCTCAAGCGAGATCGAAGAGATCATTTCCTATGCGGTCGGTCATGGGTCCATCGGCAATGCGCCGGGGATCAACCACACCGCGCTGATCGGCCACGGCTTTGGCGCGGCTCAGATCGAGAAAATCGAGGCCGCTCTGCCCTCCGCCTTTGACATCCGTTTTGTGTTCAACCAATGGACGCTGGGCGAGGATTTCTGCACCGGCACTTTGGGCATTCCGAAGGCCAAGCTCAACGATCCGTCCTTTGATTTGCTGCGCTCCTTGGGCTTCACCAAGGCCGACATTGACGCCGCCAATGATCATGTTTGCGGCACAATGACGCTTGAAGGCGCGCCTTTCCTCAAAGAAGAGCACTATTCGGTGTTCGATTGCGCCAATGCCTGCGGCAAAAAGGGCAAACGCTATCTCTCTGTCAACAGCCACATCACCATGATGGCCGCAGCACAGTCGTTTATTTCCGGCGCGATTTCCAAAACCATCAACATGCCGAATGACGCCACCATCGAGGATTGCCTGGCCTCCTATGAGTTGTCTTGGTCCTTGGGTGTGAAAGCCAATGCGCTCTACCGCGATGGCTCGAAACTGTCGCAGCCTTTGGCGAGCGCTTTGATCGACGATGATGACGAGGCCGAGGACATCCTCGCCACCGGCACGCCGCAGGAAAAAGCCGCCGTTCTGGCCGAGAAGATCGTTGAAAAGGTGATCATCAAAGAGGTGGCGCGGGGCCGTGAAAAGCTTCCGACCCGTCGCAAAGGCTACACCCAGAAATCGGTTGTCGGGGGGCACAAGGTCTATTTGCGCACCGGCGAATATGAGGATGGCACCCTCGGTGAGATTTTCATCGACATGCACAAAGAGGGCGCAGGCTTTCGGGCGATGATGAACAACTTTGCCATCGCGATCTCGGTGGGTCTGCAATATGGCGTGCCGCTGGAAGAGTTCGTCGATGCCTTTACCTTCACCAAATTCGAACCCTCGGGCATGGTGCAGGGCAATGACAGCATCAAAAACGCCACGTCGATCTTGGACTACATTTTCCGCGAATTGGCCGTGTCCTATCTGGACCGCACCGATTTGGCCCATGTGAAACCGGCGGGTCATGCCTTTGACGATCTGGGTCGGGGCGAAGAAGAGGGCGTGGCCAATGTGCAAAAGCCGTCAGAGGCCGCCTCTGCCAAGTCCATCGAAGTGCTGAAACAAATTTCGTCGACCGGCTATCTGCGCAAACGGATGCCGCAGGAATTGATCGTGCTTCAGGGCGGGATGCAAAGCGGTGTTGTCGCGCTGGATGGCTCGATTGACGCCGAGGTTGCTCTGCACACGCTGGTGTCTGAGGTCAAACAAACCTCTGCCAAGGCGGATACGGCGCTGTCTTCTGGCTCGGTGTCGATGGATGCGCGCACCAAGGCGAAGATGCAGGGCTATGAGGGCGATCCTTGTGGTGAGTGCGGCAACTACACGCTGGTGCGCAACGGCACCTGCATGAAATGCAACACCTGCGGCGGCACGTCGGGCTGTAGCTGAGGGGTATGAGACAGATGGATATGGTCTTCTGTCAGATTTCAAAATTTCTTACGAAATTTCGAAATGCGTCGAAAACTGAATGCGGGCTGAAGTTATGAAAGTGTCAGAAATATCAATGCATTGCCTTGAATCGGAGATGAAATGAGCTTTGTTTTCGATATCGCGGGACACCTCTGCGCGGCAGATCACGTGCGTATGCGCGGAAATACGATCGAGGCGGAGTTTGAGCAAAACGTATTGGGCGCTTTGGCAGATGCTTTTGACCGTTCGCATAAAGTGTCGGTGCTCAGCATGCCATCTCTCAGGGTCACCTATTCGGTGCAGGACTATCGGCCCGATGGGCACGGGGGGTGTCGCGCAACGTTTTCTGTCAACAGCTCCGAAGGACGGGTGCTGCATTAAAGGACGTGGATAACAGTTTTCTGGGGCGGATGCGTTCGCCCCCGACGCGGATCAGGCCGCAGGCAAAATAACTTACCGGGCGGTATCAAATATGAGCCTGATCAGCGAACCTAGGGGGGCCAATTGGTCCCCCTTTTTTTTGACCGGCGCTGCCTTTGCCTCAGCAAGCTGGACTTGTGTGCGCAATCGTGGATGTTTGGTTAAAACTGCCCTGGGAACCGTGTATGCTGCCTAAAGCCGCCAAATTTCATGATGATGAATTGCTTATCAGCTTCCTGAGTAGACGCGCTCGCGCATTGGGCGTGAGCGGCGTGTTTGATCTATTGCTCGATCTCTCATTGCCTCGCAGAGGCGTTCTAAACGGTGCGGCTGATGATATAAAAAAGATCTCTGAGACGTTTGGTGTCGATTTCGATCGAGCCATGCACCAAACATTTCAGCGGGAAAACGGGCAAGATGTGCTTCTTGGTGGCCAAGTCTTCCAAGACCAACGATTACTTCGCGGCCAGTTTCGCGTTTGTCCAGCTTGTCTTCGCGAGGACATTGGTGCTGAGCTCACAGAGAAAACCGCGCTGAATGCATATGCACGAATGGCATGGTCGATTGGTAATTTTAGGGTGTGCCCGACGCATCATCTCTTTTTGGTTCTACCGCCAGAGCCCGGTCCGGCACACGAGTTCAACCAGACTTGGGAAGCGTGGGTGCCGGACATACTGGATGGTGAGCTTGATCAAGTAAGCCGAAGTGGGGCGTTTTATGAGCGTCATGTCCTGCGGGTGTTGGCAGGAGATCTGTCCCCGCTCGGTTGGGCAGATGTTTTTCCTCTCGATGCGTTGGGTACGCTCAGTGAAATTCTAGGTGTGGCAAAAGTTTTTGGTGCTGATCGTCAGCTATTTGATTGCGATCCTGATGATATGGCGCAGGCGATGGACGAGGGGTTCGGGACTTTAGCTCGTGGGCGAAATTCGGTGAAGGCGCTATTCATGGACTTACGAACGCGCTCCGGAGAGCCGCAATTGCGGCCACAAGGGCGCTACGGCCCAGTCTATGATTGGTTGAAGCGTGGGGCCGGTGTCGCGCCCGAATTTGAGCCGATGAAAGCCTTACTGCGTGAACATATTATCGAAAGCTGGCCTTTTGAGGCTGGGACCGATGTTTTGGGACATCGTCTCGAAAAGCGGAGATTCCATTCCGCTCTAAGTGCAGCGCATGAATATGGAATTAGGCCGCAACACGTCATTAATCTTATGAAAGATGCAGGAATATCCGGCACGCTTAACTTACCCGCGGTGGAACAGATCTATGCCGCCACAGAAGTTCGAAATGTCGTCGGCGCTGTGTCTGGGGCTATCAGTATGACAAAGGCGCAGCAGTTGCTTGGAGTGACGCGCACGCAAATGCAAACGTTGATCTCTGCTGGAAATTTGACCCATTCTGTTGGAGGGGAGCATACACGCCCTCGGTTCTCAGAGGAGGACATAACTCAATTCTTGGAACGGCACGCGCGTTTTCCAGTCGCGAAAGAAGTGTCGTGGGCTCTGCGAGGGTATGATATTGCTTCTGCAGCACGTAAATACGGCGTGAGCGTCGCGGTTGTCTACGCCGCTGTATTGTCGGGTGAGCTCTCAAAAACAACACGGGCGACTGACTATCTTCAGTTTTCTGTGATACGTCTCGACGTAGAGGAGGCAGACCGGGTTCTCGGTCGCGACTATCCCATTGGGTGGCAAACGATCAGCAACGTCTCAAAGGAGTTAGGGGTTGGCGTCGCTTTTTTACGTGAATTGTCTGAAAAGGGGTTTCTTGAGCTCCGTGATGATCAAGATGAGAGAACCCATCAGGGCAAGACGGTTGTGAGCTCGGACAGTGCGCGTGCTTTTGGCGATATGTATGTATCAAGGCGACTCCTCGCACGGCGAAATGGTGTTCAGGTGCGTGAGATTCAAAAACGCATGGACGCAGCCGGTATTCCCATTCTGGAATACTCGGTCGACGGTACGGAATGGATCGTCGAACAGGATATTATCTCGCACGTGGAAGGGCTAAATGGACGGCGAGGGATGGTCTAAACCTCTTTGGGGAGAAGGCTTTTGAGCTTGGTAGTGTAAAAGCTGGTGGGGGGGCTTATGGGCATACCACCAAACTTAGCGCGCCATTTATAGAAACTCGCACTGCTCATCCCATGCTCCCGGCACAGTTCGGAGACAGGAACATCGCCCTCTGCCTGCTTCAGGATCGCCATGATCTGTGCGTCGCTGTATCGTCCGTTCTTCATCGTAAATCTCGTCAGATATCTTGCCGAGAAAATTCTACCGTTGAACACCACTAATTTTAGGGGGGATTACCATGTCACATGTGGCAAGAAAAACAGAGCCTACGATCAGTTCATCAAACGGAGGATGTTACTAGATTTCAAGAGTGAAGATGGAACTGTTGGCATCAAGTACTCCTGCTTCGATGGGGATTTCGGCAGGTGGAATGACCCCCAGAAACACACAAGGGATCCCGACGGATCCCCTGAGGCGGTCGGCGTATAGCCTGACCCCGTGGCAGTGCCATAAGCCATATCAACCACATTTTGCTTTTTTTTGGCAAGGTTTTTATCGATGTCGATTCAGGTGTAGCAATTGATTAGGCCGCCGACCGGCCCCGCGAACCGCCCGCTGGAACATCAGTCCCATGAGCATGTCCCGCGCTTTCTGGTCCTGCATGAAGGCATTGTGCATTGCATTATCCCACTGGAACGCCCGGATTGCCCGATGCATGCGGGGGAGCCCTACCTCTGTCTTGTCGGGGCGCGCCAGAAGAAGGTCTATCCCGCGGGTGCGGGGGAGCCGATGAAGCGGCACACTTTGAGCGGCCCGAAAAGGGTCTATCCCCGCGGGTGCGGGGGAGCCCTTTGACCGGGCGAATGAGCCACCGATCTTTTCTGGTCTATCCCCGCGGGTGCGGGGGAGCCGAATGCTTGGCGCGTCTCAAGGTGAAGATTCGGGGTCTATCCCCGCGGGTGCGGGGGAGCCTCATATGCCCGGAAACTCACCGTCTGATCGAAGGGTCTATCCCCGCGGGTGCGGGGGAGCCATTGCACCCTTCGCTCTTGCAGCATTGATAGCAGGTCTATCCCCGCGGGTGCGGGGGAGCCTATCTGACGAGGTATCTGTGATGGACACGCGAAGGTCTATCCCCGCGGGTGCGGGGGAGCCGTGATGCCGCCCGCCTCTCTTGCCTGATCAACGGGTCTATCCCCGCGGGTGCGGGGGAGCCCATTCAAAACTGGATGACCATATGGTGCTGGGGGGTCTATCCCCGCGGGTGCGGGGGAGCCCATTCAAAACTGGATGACCATATGGTGCTGGGGGGTCTATCCCCGCGGGTGCGGGGGAGCCATGTGGGTGGCGATGGAGTCCAGAACAGTGCGGGGTCTATCCCCGCGGGTGCGGGGGAGCCTGCAGCGACAAACCTCTTTCCCGCGCAGGTCAGGGTCTATCCCCGCGGGTGCGGGGGAGCCTGCATCGCTAAGGCCAAGCTCAGACATATATGCGGTCTATCCCCGCGGGTGCGGGGGAGCCTTCACACTCTATTCAAAGGCCCGACTAAATGGGGGTCTATCCCCGCGGGTGCGGGGGAGCTAGGTCGGGGTCACAAATATATTGAAGCATTTTGGGTCTATCGTAAGCGCTTCCTAGCCCCCACCTTCCATCTGATAGCCTGACCTGCGATGCCGCGTCTGACGGAGATTAGGGCGGGAGTTTCGCGATGGCGACTACGGGTGAGTTACTCAGGGACTATGGTGTAGAGATACGTGGGAATGGTCAGCGTCGCTGGCCCGACGAGGTCAAGGCGCTGATCGTTGCCGAGACGTTGAAGCCGGGCGCGACGGTGAATGCGGTTGCTGCGCGTTATGGGCTTCGGGCGAACCATTTATCGGAATGGCGTAGTCGGGCACGCGATGGCCGGTTGGTTTTGCCTTCTGTTGAAGATGACAGCTTCTGTTTTGCTCCGATTGTCGTGTCGGATGGCGTTGGCGGTGCGGATGTGCCGGCTGTCGCCGGGCAGCCCACAAAGTCTGACGGGTTGTCCTGTAAACGCATTGAGATTGAGATCAGCCAAGTGATAATCCGGCTTGATGGCACCACCAGTTCTGACCGGATTGCCGAGATCGTGCGGGCAATCGAGGGTCAGCCATGATGTTCCCATCAAACCGTGTGCGGGTTCTGGTCTCGACGCAGCCTGTGGACTTCCGCAAAGGTCATGATGGGTTGGCGGCAATCGTGTCATCGGTGCTGCGCAAGGATCCGTTCACGGGGACGGTGTTTGTGTTCCGCTCGCGCCGTGCTGACAGGCTGAAGCTGCTCTACTGGGATGGCACCGGTCTGGTGATGGCTTACAAACGGCTGGAGGATACGACCTTTACCTGGCCTGCTATCAAGGACGGGATGATGGCGCTGAACCATGCCCAATTCGAGGCCCTGTTTGCCGGACTGGACTGGCGTAAGGTCAAGGCCTTGGAGGCAAGGCCACCTGCTGCGGCAGAATGAATCAACCGCTGTCTTTTGCGTGTTTTTGCTGGGGCTTTAGCGTAGTCTCGGCGCATGATTGAGACGCCTGTCATTGACCTTTCCACCATCCCTGCCGCGCAGCGCGCGGTGGTTCTGGCGTTGATGGAAAAGGTGGCGGCGCTCACAGAAATCACCCAGCGGCAAGAGCATCTGATCTCCGAGCTGAACCACGCCCTGCATGGCAAACGGTCAGAAAAGCTGACTGAGGATGAGCGGCAGCTGGCGTTCGAGGATCTGTCCATCGCCCTGGCTGAGGTCGAGGTGCAGAAGGACCGACTGACCGCTCAGACAGGTGACAAGACGACAACCAAATCTGCGTCAAAGCGCACCATCGGCAATCTACCGGCCGCACTGCCGCGCATCGAAGAGGTTATCGAACCTGACAGCCTGAGCTGCCCTTGCGGCTGCGGTGTCATGCACAAGATCGGTGAAGATCGCAGCGAGCGGCTGGACATCGTGCCGACGCAGTTGCGCGTGATTGTCACTGTGCGCCCGAAATATGCCTGCCGGTCCTGCACCGATGGGGTGACCCAAGCACCTGCGCGCCCGCATCTGATCATGGGCGGTCTGCCGACCGAGGCCAGCATCGCCTATGTGCTGGTCAGTAAGTATGCGGATCATCTGCCATTATACCGCCAAAGCCAGATCCTGGCGCGTGCGGGTCTTGATCTGCACCGCGCTGTGCTGGCGGACTGGGTCGGCAAGGCGGCCTTCCACCTCAAGCCCGTCGTCGACCGGCTGGCCGAACACCTGAAACGATCCGACAAACTGTTCATGGACGAAACCACGGCCCCGGTGCTGGATCCGGGGCGCGGCACGACGAAGATCGGATATCTCTGGGCACTGGCCCGCGATGACCGCCCCTGGGGCGGCGAGGATCCGCCCGGCGTGGTCTACTTCGACGCCCCCGGTCGTGCGGGCGAGAATGCCGAGACCTTCCTGACCGGCTTTGACGGCACCCTCCAGATCGACGGTTACACCGGCTATAATCGGCTGACCAAACCCTCGCGCAAGGGCGGTGCCCCCATTCGGGTGGCCCATTGCTGGGCACATGCCCGGCGCAAACTGAAGGAAGTCTTCGACCGCGACGGCTCTGAAATTGCGGCAGAAGGCCTGCGCCGCATCGCCGAGTTCTACGCCATCGAGGCCGATATCCGCGGCATCTCCCCCGGCCAGCGTCTCTCCGCCCGCCAGACCCGAACCGCGCCGCTGGTGGCCGCCTTCGGCGAATGGCTCCAGGCGCAACGCCGCAAGATCTCGGCCAAATCCCGGCTGGGCGAAAAGCTCACCTACATCCATAACCACTGGGACGGACTGCAGACCTTCTTGGCCGATGGGCGCGTCGAGATCGACAACAACCGCGTCGAAAACCTGATCCGTCCCATCACCCTCAATCGGAAAAACGCCCTCTTCGCTGGGCATGACGAGGGTGGTATCGCCTGGGGCCGCATCGCATCGCTGATCGAAACCTGCAAGATCAACGGCGTCGAGCCCTTCGCCTATCTCAAGGCCACCCTCACAGCGATCGCCAACGGCCACCCGCAAAGCGACATCGACGACCTGCTGCCGTGGAACTTCAAGCCGTCAAGCTGAACCGATAGTGCTGTTCAGCTAACGCTTACGGTCTATCCCCGCGGGTGCGGGGGAGCCGAGGCGTTAACCTGCGGGCTGCTGCACGGATCGGGTCTATCCCCGCGGGTGCGGGGGAGCCACAAAGCCGGAGGACGAGGCCGACGCCTATCTGGGTCTATCCCCGCGGGTGCGGGGGAGCCAAGGGCATTTCCATTATCCAGTAGAGCGCTAAGGGTCTATCCCCGCGGGTGCGGGGGAGCCCAAAAAGCCCGCGAGGCGTTAACCTGCGGGCCGGGTCTATCCCCGCGGGTGCGGGGGAGCCATGATGATGTGGTCAAACCCCGGCTCATTGTAGGGTCTATCCCCGCGGGTGCGGGGGAGCCCCAAAGAGGGCCAATGGAAGATCGCCAACCGAGGGTCTATCCCCGCGGGTGCGGGGGAGCCCACTGGCATGGTAGTCAATGATAATCGTGTGCGGGTCTATCCCCGCGGGTGCGGGGGAGCCAACAGGTGCTGCAAATTTCATCGCATCACCAAGGGTCTATCCCCGCGGGTGCGGGGGAGCCGCTCCGAAGCACAATGTTATCGAGAGGGAGGACGGTCTATCCCCGCGGGTGCGGGGGAGCCCGCGCGACGGTGCGATCACGATCCGCATGTTCGGGTCTATCCCCGCGGGTGCGGGGGAGCCCTTCGCGCAGTCGCTTCACTAGGTCACTCATGGGGTCTATCCCCGCGGGTGCGGGGGAGCCGTCGGGGATGCCCATCTCAGCGCCGCTGTATAGGGTCTATCCCCGCGGGTGCGGGGGAGCCGGTTGCCGACAAGATGGACGATCAAGTTGATGAGGTCTATCCCCGCGGGTGCGGGGGAGCCGGGAAAGCAAGCCGGCATCGGTGAAGGAACTCGGGTCTATCCCCGCGGGTGCGGGGGAGCCTGTGGATGTTCATTGTGTGGCCTCCGTGGTGGCGGTCTATCCCCGCGGGTGCGGGGGAGCCGCGCCGACAAAGCGTGACACGAGATAATCCAAGGGTCTATCCCCGCGGGTGCGGGGGAGCCGGGAAAGCAAGCCGGCATCGGTGAAGGAACTCGGGTCTATCCCCGCGGGTGCGGGGGAGCCTGTGGATGTTCATTGTGTGGCCTCCGTGGTGGCGGTCTATCCCCGCGGGTGCGGGGGAGCCGCGCCGACAAAGCGTGACACGAGATAATCCAAGGGTCTATCCCCGCGGGTGCGGGGGAGCCTTTAACGGCTATGCCGAGGATGGTGACGAACCGGGTCTATCCCCGCGGGTGCGGGGGAGCCATCTGACCGCTTGAGACCTTCCGAGCTAGTTTGGGTCTATCCCCGCGGGTGCGGGGGAGCCTCAACCAACATCGCCGTGATGAGCGCACGAACAGGTCTATCCCCGCGGGTGCGGGGGAGCCCATTGCGTGACGGGACTACAGAGACACTGCCAGGGTCTATCCCCGCGGGTGCGGGGGAGCCTGCTTACCCTTACGCATCGGCAGGTCCGTGCAGGGTCTATCCCCGCGGGTGCGGGGGAGCCTCATCATTCACAGCCTTCACGCGCCTAAGGACGGGTCTATCCCCGCGGGTGCGGGGGAGCCTTGCCGGGCTGCAAGCGCTGTTGCCTGTTTCCGGGTCTATCCCCGCGGGTGCGGGGGAGCCAGCAACTCATACGATCCTTGCACCCCCCACGAAGGTCTATCCCCGCGGGTGCGGGGGAGCCGTTCCGGCTTCATTCGCCTTGGTCAATTGCGAGGGTCTATCCCCGCGGGTGCGGGGGAGCCTCTTTTGGGCTAGATGATAAATATGTTATCAAGGGTCTATCCCCGCGGGTGCGGGGGAGCCTCATGATCACCGATCCGCGTTCGGGTCTGGTATGGTCTATCCCCGCGGGTGCGGGGGAGCCTCAAATACCATGAACGATCCGGTGAAGAACACGGGTCTATCCCCGCGGGTGCGGGGGAGCCTGACGCGGACGCGGACGCTTCTGCCGCAATGAGGGTCTATCCCCGCGGGTGCGGGGGAGCCCAAAAATCACAACAGCATCACGCAAGACCTGTGGGTCTATCCCCGCGGGTGCGGGGGAGCCGTCGGTGTCAGGACACTTTCGACCACTGACACGGGTCTATCCCCGCGGGTGCGGGGGAGCCCAATCCAAAAAGACATTGATGCCATTGAGGCCGGGTCTATCCCCGCGGGTGCGGGGGAGCCGCATAAACGGGCGTCCAGTTGTGTTTTGGTAAGGGTCTATCCCCGCGGGTGCGGGGGAGCCATGTGTCCAGAAGGACGCTATCACCGATTTCAGGGTCTATCCCCGCGGGTGCGGGGGAGCCCACCGGATTTGGCGAATTCGAAGCCGCCCGAAAGGTCTATCCCCGCGGGTGCGGGGGAGCCCGGTAACGGTATCCGGCACCACACTCACACGAGGGTCTATCCCCGCGGGTGCGGGGGAGCCCGATAAGCTGTGCTTCGAGCCTTGTCTTTTTGAGGTCTATCCCCGCGGGTGCGGGGGAGCCCGGTTCCGGTCAGTCCAGATAGGACGGTCCAAGGGTCTATCCCCGCGGGTGCGGGGGAGCCATCATCCTCGCACGCGAAAAGCTCCGCAGTGAGGGTCTATCCCCGCGGGTGCGGGGGAGCCTTTCACATGACGCCATTTGCGCAACATGAAAGAGGTCTATCCCCGCGGGTGCGGGGGAGCCTCCGCTGCGCCCGACGAACAGAAGCGCCAATCGGGTCTATCCCCGCGGGTGCGGGGGAGCCGCAGCCCACCGCTGGAATTCCTCGGCGCTTGCGGGTCTATCCCCGCGGGTGCGGGGGAGCCATTTACAACTGTGCGCCCGCAACATGCGCTCTGGGTCTATCCCCGCGGGTGCGGGGGAGCCACGCTGCCAGTCGTGCCGAATGTGCCCGTGTGGGGTCTATCCCCGCGGGTGCGGGGGAGCCGCGCGCCAACATAAGGCACACTGCCTTCGCGCGGGTCTATCCCCGCGGGTGCGGGGGAGCCCAAGCGTATCGCGCACCTGCAATCCCATCTTGGGGTCTATCCCCGCGGGTGCGGGGGAGCCATCTTCCTCGGCATCACGCGCCCACTTGCGCAGGGTCTATCCCCGCGGGTGCGGGGGAGCCTAGATCGGCGCTGTAGCATAGCGTCCAGAGTAGGGTCTATCCCCGCGGGTGCGGGGGAGCCTGGCTTCAAGATTGCCCACACCAATTCGGGAGGGGTCTATCCCCGCGGGTGCGGGGGAGCCGTCCAGTTGATTTCATAAAGGTCTTGCGAGATGGGTCTATCCCCGCGGGTGCGGGGGAGCCCGGGACGCCTTGGGATGGGTTGACCGTGTAAAAGGTCTATCCCCGCGGGTGCGGGGGAGCCTGCGAGTGAAAATTTTCCCGGTGACTGTATCGGGGTCTATCCCCGCGGGTGCGGGGGAGCCACGTATTCGTGACACCTTCACCACCGCCGTTATGGTCTATCCCCGCGGGTGCGGGGGAGCCACTTTTGCTCCCCATTCAGTGCCAATTGATGAGGGTCTATCCCCGCGGGTGCGGGGGAGCCTCTACGAGAATGATCGCAGTCGGAATATAGCCGGGTCTATCCCCGCGGGTGCGGGGGAGCCGCTCCGCCGTGGCAAAATGATGCAAGTCTCTCGGGTCTATCCCCGCGGGTGCGGGGGAGCCTCTCTGGCTTAATGTCATGATTTTATTCAATTGTCAAAGAGCATGGAGGCGAGTTTGTGGGGTGTCTACTTTCGCTTAACGAGTAAAACCCCATCCGCATCGACAATGTCTTTCGGCGGCTCCCCCAGTGTTTCAATGCGAAGATGTCCGGTTGCGGAGGTGTCTCGCCAGACGAGTGTGACAGAGCCTTCTCGCAAGCTGTCCCACCACTCGGAGATCACGCCCCAGACCCGTGTGCGCACGCCTGCGGTCATGTCCGGAGCGACGTAGACTCCGGGAGAGATTTCCAGCATGACAGAGGTCAGGAAGCCGCGGTATCGGGCCTGAACGTCGCGGGTGACGATGAGGGTGAGGGCCATCAGTCGCGTCCCTCGATCAGGGCCTTGATGCGTTCGATCATCGCGGGGATGACTTTTTCGTCGGAGAGGATGCGTCCGGTCAGACGGCGGGTGACGCGTTCGATGTTTTCGGTCGGATGCTCGTGGACCTGTTTGGCCGCTTTGAAGGCACAGGGGATGGTGATCTGGTCACGGTATAAGTCGGCGATATCGAGGACAAAGGACTGTCCGGGGTCCTCATGGATGAAACCCAGTTGAGGGATGGTTGCCGTGGCGGTCACGGCGATGGCGGCGGCGGCCTCGACGGCGCTCGCGGCATGGTTCAGGGCCTGATTGGGATAGTCGGCGGCGTTCGGATTGCTGCGGTCGTATTTGCGCCCGCGCCACTCGATGCCGATGCGCTGCGCCCAGAGTGCGTAGGTTTCCTTCATCCGCGCGCCTTCGATGCCACGCAGGACATTCAGATCGCTGTGCGGGAGGATTTCACCGAGGCGCAGCGCGTACATACGCCGGGCGGTCATGATCCGCAGATCGTCATCGGCCCAGATGCGGGCCTGAAGTCGGGCCAGCCCCGATCTGTCGGGGATCATGGGAGGCGCGGTGTAGAGGCGCACGCCGTCTTCGCCCACGGCGGCCAGCGCCGTGCGGGCATGGGCCAGAAGGCGCAGGGCATCGTGGCTGACGGTGGAGCCGGGGCCAAGCAGGATGATGGAGACGGTTTGTAGCGGGATCGCGTAATCGCCGGGGGAGAGGGCATCGGCCTCGGTGGTGTCGCCTTGCAGGAAGGCGAGTGTGCCGTCGCGCGCGGTGAGCGCCCCACGGGCGAGATAAAGACAGCCCGCACGATCGGCGTGAGGGACTTTGGCACTGTCGAGGCCGAGACGTCCTTTGAGCATGATCTGCCTTTCCTTCTGGCTTATGTCCGGCGCTGTGGTGGGCGCAAAAGCAGCATGCCGTAGCCATAGGCACAGTGTCGTCCGATGCCACGCGCCAGAAGTTCGGCAAATCCTTTTGGATCCTTGATCGTCAACGTGCCGTGCATTGTGGCGTCGGGACCGTCGAGGCGTTTGCCGCCGCGCAGGACGGTTTGGCGTTGGAATTTATGTAGGCAGGTGGTGTCGCGGTCCAGATCGGCAGCGGGAGAGAGCCGCGCTTCGAGCCAGTCGAGATAGACTTCTTCCCGCGCGTGGGTCTTATCGTTGCGCAGGGTTTTGGCGAGAAAGGCGTCGATCTCGGCACCTTTGGCAAACTGCTCCCTGTCTGTTTTCAGGGCCGAGGCCAGACGCACCACAGGGCGCAGGCGAAGATCGAAACCGAGCCTTTGGCCGGCCTGCCAGCTTTCTGGCGGGCGAGGTAGGGAGCGGATTTGATCTAGTGACAGGATGGCCCGTTCACTGGGCGGGGCCACGGTCCTGGCCGTTTTTACAAGGGTCTCTGCGGGCTCCGCGCAATAGGCATAGAGCGTGGCGCGGGTGGCGCGCGGGGCTACCATCAGGCGGAAGGGTTGAAGTGCTGCCGGGCCGAAGCCCTCACCAAGGAGATGGTGAAGCACCAGACCTTCGTCGAAGAGGCCCTTGGCTAATCCGCGTTTGGCCGCCCATCCGTGCAGGTCAGGCAGGTGCAAGGGGAGCTCAACGAGATGTAGGCTCATGCGATCTCCCCCTCGCAGACGATGCGCGCGCCGCTGTGCAAGCCGCTTTTCCAGTTCCGCAGATCTTGCAGGTCGTATTTCTGCGCCCCCGCATACTCCGCCCCGTCATCGGGCCAGAGCGCGCGGCCTTTGAAGCCCTCTTGGGCGAGGGTGCGCAGGGCGACATAGGGGCTCTCGGCCTCGATCCAGCCGGCGAAGAGGCGCCGTGAGGGGAGGCAGGGTTTCCGGCCCAAAAACAAGGGTCGGGCCGGTCGATCGAAGGCCGCGGCGAGATCGTCGAGGTTGGGGATGTCATCGGATGTCAGACGCAGGACCACATGGGTGTCCTGATCGGCAAGGTAATCGCGGCGGCGGCGATGGGGGCTGTCATATGTCGCCCCCGCACGGCCTTCGGGCTGTCCCCATGTGGTCCAGCCCTTGTCGCTTTTCTCCAGCTTGGCGTTTTGCGTGTCGGTGATGACCAAGGGGGCATGGCGGCCCTCTGGCAACTCGGACAGTGCTGCGAAGATCAGCCGATCTTGCAAGGCCTGATGGGCCGCGCTGTCTTCGCGCTGCCAGCCGAGCGCATTGGCGAACAATCCGGTCAGGGCGGAGGCGGAGGGATAGTCCCGCGTCGGTCCGACATGGTCAATGGTCACACCGCCAAAGGCCATGAGTGGGGCCGCGAGATGCAGATGAAGCCAGCGGTGGGTCATGATTGCTCCGTGGCGATGAGCCTCTGCGGCAAGGATTTCGCGAAGTCTGCAAGATCGGCGAGCGCACCGCGCTCGGAACTCGGCACCTCGCGATTGGCCAGCGACATCACGCGCCGCGTTTCGCCCGTGGCATAGGCGGCGTCCAAGGCGGCGAGGTGGTCGCAGAGCGCGGTGACGGCTTGTCCGGTTTCGGCTTTGCAAGGTGAACGGAACGCTTCGGCCAGAGAGCGCGGTTGCCGGTCGCCTGCTTCCAGCAATAGGAAGGAGGCGCGGGAATAGGGCGCGGTCGAACCGAGTTTGGCCCCCGGCGACACTTCCGCAATCAGGTAGGTCAGATTGTGCAGCACCTCTCCGGCAAGGGCGGTATCGCCCCCGAGGTTCTTAAGCAGCCCCGGCAGGTCCACCACGACATAGCCGTAGAACAGGCCCGAGGTCAGTTCGGTTTCCTGAATGGTGTCCGCGCCGGTGTCTTCTTCGCGCGCCAGATCGTCGGCGGCGATGAAATAATCGCTTTCGGCCTCTTCGGCATGGACGGTGAAGGCATGCGCCACATGCACCGGCGCGTCGATATTCGCGCGTGGGTCGGATGTGACCATCCGCCCGAACAGCGCGCCGGTGAGGCCGCCCGGCAGTTTGGCACCTTCGCTCATGGTTTTGAGATTGGCTTTGTGGTCTTTCAGCCATGCGCTGGCCAGCTCTTTCGCGGCTTTCTTGTCGCCACCGGCTTCTGCAACGAGGGCTTTGGCGGCTTGTGTGAGATAGGCGATCTCGACGGCCCCGAGCAGCAAGGTCTGACGTGATTTCTTATCCGCACCCTTGTCGCCATAGACTGCTTTCAAAAGCGCCTCTGCCACCTCCTTGTGAACCGCTTCGTCCACACTCTCCGCCCAATCGCCAAAGACCTTGCGCTCGATGATTTCACGCGACCGATACGCGGCATCTGCCCCGTCGATCCCGCCAAGCGCATGGGGGTCTTCGACCAGGCGCCAGTGGCGTTTTAGGCACTGGGAGCTGACCCGTGTGCGCAAGGCCCCGCCATAGGGAAGACGTTTCGCCAGTCCGGCATCGTCGCGGTTCAGCAAAGCGGCCGTATAGGGGGCGAGAAAATGAATTTGCAGAAAACGCGGATCAGACATGTGAGGTTTCCTTTTCAATGGTGCGGGTGCTGTTGTCGAGGCGCTGATAATAGGCGCGGGCAATCTCCTGCCCGTTGTCGTTGAGATAGGCCCAGGCCAGGCTGGGCACGTCGAGAGTGACCCGTTTGCGTGCAAGTGTGCGCACCGCGCGTTCCAGGGCGTCACGCCGTGCCTGGCCGCGGCTTGCCAGCAAGCGCGCAAGGCGTGCCTCTGAAAAGATCGGGGTCTCAAGCCGGGCATGCGGGTCACCGCCATCCACAAGAACCGCGCCAAACCAGCGTTTGTCCTGATGAATGCTCTCGGTCGCGCTGGCAGGCGTGAGAAGCGCCAGCGCTTTGGTGATCGCGCGCCATGCGGGTTCTTCGGCCGGAGACAATCCGAACCGCGCCGCCATGCGCCAAAAGACCGGCGCGCCCTCCGGCCCCATGCGTCGGGCCGAAGCCTTGTCGCCGCTGGAGGCATGGGCCAGAGCCTTGGCGATGGCCAAGGCACGCTGCCCGACGATCGTACCGGTTTCAGACATGTTCTTTCTCCTCCGTGCCGAGAGTTCTGAAGATTTTTCGGATTGCTGCCTCGAAGGCAGTACGTCCACGGGTGTCAGCGCGCGGGCGCATGATCCCTGTGCAAGGGATCGCGGGGGCCGCGCGGATGAATTCCGCCCGTGCCGCTTTTGCCAGCTTGCGGACAAAGCGGTTCTGCGCTTGGATACGCCCCTCTTGGGTCTCCGCCCCGAGCTTGTCCCAAAGGGCGGGGAAAAACACCGCATCGGCAAGACGTGCAAATTGGGCGCGCGCCGGTTGGCTGCGGGCGTATTCGGCTTTGCCACGTTTGGCATAATCCCCCTCAGCCGCAATGAGCGCCAGCCCGTCACGCAAAGCGTGGTCGATGTCGCCGATCCTCTCGATCTGCTCTTGGGAAAACGCGATTGCTTTAGGACCGAGCATATGTTTGACCACGGCCTTGGGGATGGGGATGACACGGGATTTGAAACCGTCGGTTTTTGAATTGCCGCGGGCAAAGGCTTCGGCGATCAGTGCCATATCCTCCGAGCCTTCCTCCGGGAGCGATGCGGCCAGTTCCGGTGCTTTCCATTCGCCGCTATAGAGCAGCCGATTGATCAGCTTATAACTCCAGTCCTGTTCGCCGAGCGTCAGAGATTTGCTTTCGGCCAGATGGATCGGGGCCCATGGGTCACCCGTCATGCCCTTGGCCTCTTTCGCAGAGATACGCGGCGCTTTCGAGGTGGCGCGCTTTGCGTGCATCCCGTGCGGCCCCTCGCGCAGGCGCACTCGGCGGCAAACCTCAATGAACATCGGGTCAAGCACATGCAGATCGAGCATTTGCTTTTCGGGCCAGGGCAGGCACCAGATCAGCGCAGGCCCGATTGGGGCTTTGCGCGCAGCGCTCAAATGCAGGACATCGCGTTGCCACCATGTAGACGCGTTGATCACGGCAGAACCCAAGTGCGCGGGCGCAAGACCGATCATGGCGCGAGAGGAAGAGCCGCCGTTCATGCGCGCAATGCCGTAATTTCCGGCACCGCCGAAGCCCTCCATCGTCTGCAGACTCACCAGCGCAAACAGCCAGTCCTGCGGGGTGGCGTTATGGGCGATCTCGCGTTTGAGATCGTGGTTGCGCGAGGTGATCAGCATGTCGAGCGCATCGGGTGTCGCCACATCGCTCCATTTCAGCCCGCCGGGATCGGGCGGTTGCAGAAAAGCAGGCTTTGCGAGGTCTTCGACAATCAGATGCCAGGGGGCGTCGTCGTCAAACTCGGGCGTTAAGGCCCGCAGATTGGCGCGCCATGTCTCTTCGTCTTCGGGCAGGGTGCCGTTCTGATCGCTTCTCGCCAGAACCGCGAGTTGCACGAGGAACATATGCCAGGCGGGACGCTGGTGCGGACGCAGGCCGGGGAAGTCGGTGACCTCGCCGCGCGCCATGGCCGCGAAAAGCCCGGGTAGGGTGAGTGCGCCCCTGTTGGTTTGGATCGTGGGGGTGATCAAAAGGTTCTCAGTCATGCGCGGTCTCCTCCAAACGTGTCAGCCCCGATGCGTCGTAGATGAGTTCCAAAGAGCCGATGCGGAACGTCAGTGGCGCCGAGGTAAGGATCTCGACTGGCTCCTCTCCGGTGAGGTCGCGGGACCAATGGGCGGGCAGGGCGATAGTTCTGATTTCGTGTCCGAAGGGGCCCATGGTGTCCTCAGGCAGGGTCACGAGTACGCCGCTTTCACCCAATCTGGTGCGGATCACCTCGTCTTGCGGGAAGGCGTCGGGAAAGGGTGCCCGACGGTCGAGAATGACGTTCTCCGCCCCCATGGTCTCCGCAATCGTTTTGCCGATCACCCGGCGCCTGTACTCTTCCCAGCCCCATTCGACGGCGATCTCATCTAACCGTTCGGGATGGGTGGCACGTTCCACCAGTTGGCGGTTCATCTGAGGAATGCGCCAGAGCGGCGAGGTTTCGATTTCGTGCAGCGTGGCCGCCAATCCGGGAACATCGAGATAGACCCCAGTCAGCACAGTATTCTGGCCATAGGTGCCGAGACCATTTTCGGGCTCCGTCGTCAGCCGGTCGAGGCCGGTTGCGGGGCACAAGACGAGGGTGGAGGCGCGCTCGAACCCGTCCGGGCGGGGGCGGGAATGGCGGTGCAGTCGCCCGATCCGCTGCAGGAGCACATCCATCGGACAGAGATCGGTGATCAGGATGTCCGCGTCGATGTCGAGCGATTGTTCTAGCGTTTGCGTGCCGATGACGATCACGCCCTGCGCCGGGCTGTCTTTGCCCAGCACCTCCTCGACGCGGACGTCGAGCCGGAAGCGATCTTCGGCGGCAAAGCGGCTGTGATGCAGGGTCGGGACGTCGTCGAGCTGGAAGACCATGTCCGGGGCGTCACTGGCACAGGCGGCGAAGGTTTCGCGGGCGCGGTCGACCGTGTTGCGAATGACCAAAACCCGTGCTCCGCGCTGGGCGGCCGCAAGGGCTTTTGCCGCGGCATCCTCGCCGCTCCAACCGGAGACGGCGGAGATCGAAACCGCTTTCTGATCGGCACTGACGGAGGGGACGGGGAAGCAAGCGTCTTTTGTCCAGACGGCCGGGTAGGGCGTTGCTTCGGCCTCTTTCAAAGTGGGAAGATCGGTGCCTCGCCATGCAGAGCGCGCCACCGCACCGAGGGTGGCAGACATCAAGAGCGCGTGGCCGCCGAGCGCCAGATGATCGCGCAGAATGGTGCGCTGAATTTCGGTCATCCAGGCATCCGAAGCGTGGACCTCGTCGATCACGAGCAACGAGCGTGACAGGACCGAGCCGCGTAGATGGGCATGTTTGACCATCAGCCCCGCCATCATGACCTGATCGACGGTGCCGACGGCGATTTGCGCCGCCAGGAACCGGGTGGCATGTTCGGCCGCCCAGCGTTTCGTGCGACCTTCGACACCAATATCGTCGTCCCATTTCACCGCAAATTCTGGTAGGCGGATGCCATGCGCCTCGCCTGAGATGGCCTGTCCGGGGATCGCCAGAACGGCCTCCGGGGCGGGCGGCTTGAACATTCGTGCGAGGGCTGTGTTGATGCGTGTCTGCAGTTGGCGGGCGGCGGCGCGGGTTGGAACAGCGAAGTATAGGCTGTTCACAGCACCAACCTCATAAAGTTGGGCAAAGCGCCAAAGCGCCGCCTCGGTTTTCCCCGCGCCGGTTTCAGCCTCGAGTATCACGAGTTGTTCGGTCAGCGGCACTTTTGCGACGACATCTTGAGCCGGACGTGCTTTCGGGTGATCGGAGAGCAGGGGCCAGGAGGCGGGGCCCGCCAGAGCACAGTCGTCAGTGTCCAGACCAATCTCTTTCAGGCGCTTGTTTGCACGCGTGCGGGCCTTGGCCCAGTAGTCGGGATCGAATGTCGCAACAAAAGGAAATGCTGTGCGATCAGAGCCGATCCAATCCGCCAGTGCGAGCAATCCGGCAAAGAAATGCGCGAAGGCTGGCGCGGGCGGCGGCGGGGCATGGCTGCGGATCTCGGGGAACCAGGATAGCATGGCCTGCCCCATGAGGGCCTCTCCGGCTTTCCAGTCATATCCGGGCAGGGGAGCAAAGGCATCCTGTGCCCAGCTTTCATTGGGGCATGGAACCGGGCGTCCGTGATGGCCGTAAAGCACTTTGAACCAGATTTCTATTCCCTCCCAACCAACGATCAAAGGCGCGTTTCCACCAAGAATCTGGGTCGGATCATCCTCTTGCATCAACCATTTCCAACCGCAGCGCAGGTGGTCGCGAGCCTTGCGTCGCGGAGGAGGGGAGAGCGATTTCATCTGAAACGCCGGGGCGAGTTTTCCGATGTCGTGCAGAAAGGCCAGCGCGCCGACACAGGAGATCTGCTCCTGCGTCAAGGCCTGCGCAGTTGCGCGATTCGCTTTGGTTCTGAATGTGGGAAGATCGAGCAGCGCAACGACAGTAGCGGCGACATCCGCACTATGGTGTGCAAGATGATGAAACGCTTCAAGTTGAAGGTCGGTTTTTCCCCACGGATGCATTTTATAAATTTTATCTCAAATTGTTCAACTGTTAGCTAAACAGTTGGCATTAACAATCGCAAGGATTTTGAAATTGTATCAGGAAATCGGAGAGTGAGTTGGGGTGCCACCTGAACCTTCAAGGGGATACGAGAATGGTGAAGCGCAGGAATTTTGCAGATCAGTTTAAGGCCAATGTGGGGTTGGAAAAGCTGACCTGCCACGCCCTGTCCGGGATCAGACGCCCCCCGTGCGCTGTGCAAAGTCTGACAACTGTCGGCCAGCCCAGTTTAATCGGAGAAGTCCGGAAATCTCATTGCATATATATGGAAAAATATTTTCAATCTCCATATGAATGAAACGGGCAAATCATCTTTTCTTGGAGCGGTGCGGGAAAATCTTTCTCGAATGCCGCCGACAGAACGCCGCCTTGCAGAGTTCCTCCTGAGTTTTCCAGGGGAGCTTGCGAGTTACAATGCGTCCGAGTTGGCAAAGCTGGCGAATGTGTCGAACGCCACGGTGTCCCGTTTCGTTCAGAGGCTCGGCTATGCCAGTTATGAAGATGCCCGGCGCCACGTGCGGACCGAGCAAAACACAGGGGCCGCGATCTATCTCTCTGGCACGAAACAGGATGCGGCCTCCGATCTTATTGATCTGTATTTCGCTCAAGGCGCGCGCAATCTCACGGACACGGGCAAGTCCATGTCCATCGCAGAGGTCGATGAGATCGCGGATGCTATCCTCTCAGCACGCCGCGTGGCGCTGTTCGGATTTCGAAGCAGTCAGGCTTTTGCCAGCTATCTGCATTGGCAAATGTTACAGGTGGTCGACAGCAGCCGCTTGTTGCCACAACCGGGCCAAACGCTTACCGCCAATCCGTATTTGTTCATCTTAGTTTCCTGCGCTTCTCGCATTTCGTTACTCACAACAACGGACATTGGCAACCAGTGCAGCGAAATGGTGCTTTGTCCCGCTCTGCCGACCTTCTTCCTCCGAAAATGCTGCGCCATGGATGAATGGCCGGTTTGGTGAAGCTGCGGCGCGGCATCGGCGTGTTGAGCGGAAGGCAGCTTCGGGCCGTTCTCTACCCTCAATGGAAATCCCGGCTGGGGAACAATCGCTTGGCCTGATCGCGTGGATGCATGGCGCGGGGTTGGGCGCGAGGGCGAGGCGCGTCGTCGGCCTGCGGCATCGTCTGTCCCACAGCGTCGTCCATCGGGTGGCCGAGATCGCTGAGGTGATGCGAGACGTCTACGACGGTTTGCGCGATGAGGTGGACCACGATGCCTTCGCGTTGCAAATGCCCGGTGATGCGCAAGAGCCTCCCGCCCATGACGGCGCGACGGAACTGTTTGTAAATTTTCGGCCAAATCACCACGTTTGAGATGCCGGTTTCGTCCTCCAAGGTCAAAAACACCACGCCAGAGGCGGTGCCCGGACGTTGCCGTGTGATCACCAAACCACAGACCGAGAGGCGCCCCAAAGGGACATTGGGCAGAGCGGCATGGGGCGTGAGGTCGGGGATATTTGGGCGCAAAAGCTCCATCGGATGGGCTTTGAGCGACAGGCGCAACGCGACATAGTCCTCCACCACCTCCTCGCCCAAATGCATCGCCGGGAGATCGACATGTGGCTCGTGAATGCCTTCGCCTTCAATCGGGTCGTTGAACAGCGGCAAGGGCGCGGTGCCTTTGATCGCCTTCACCGCCCAAAGCGCATCGCGCCGCCCGAGCCCAAGCCCAGCATAAGCGTCCGCTTCGGCCAGCCGTTCGAGCACGGCGGGCGCGAGGCCCGCGCGCAGCCACAACGCCTCCGGGTCAGGATAGCCATTGCCACGCGCCGCGACGATCCACCCGGCGTCCTCTTCGCGAAAGCCTTTGATCTGACGAAACCCGAGGCGCAGCGCCAAGCTGCCATCGGATCGGCGCTCCAAAGTGTTGTCCCAAGCGCTGGTGTTGACGCAGATCGGGCGCACCTCGATCTGATGCTCACGGGCGTCGCGCACGATCTGAGCGGGGGCGTAAAATCCCATCGGTTGTGAGTTGAGCAAACCGCAGGCAAAGGCCGCCGGGTGATGGCGTTTGAGCCAGGCGGAGACATAGGCGAGCATGGCGAAGGCGGCGGCATGGCTTTCGGGAAACCCATATTCGCCAAAGCCTTCGATTTGCGAAAAACAACTGTTGGCGAACTCCGGCGTGTAACCGCGCGCCAACATGCCGGAGATGAATTTGTCACGCAGCTGACCAATGGTGCCCATCCGCCGGAACGTCGCCATTGAGCGGCGCAGCTTGTCGGCCTCGGAGGGGGTAAATCCGGCGGCGACCACGGCGATTTGCATGGCTTGCTCTTGGAACAACGGCACGCCAAGGGTCTTGCCCAGTACGTTTTCCAAAGCGGCGGAGGGAAAACTCACCGGCTCACGGCCCTGCCGGCGGTTGATATAAGGATGCACCATGCCGCCTTGGATCGGGCCGGGGCGCACGATGGCGACCTCAATCACCAGATCATAAAACTTGCGCGGCTTCATCCGGGGTAGGAAATTCATCTGCGCCCGGCTTTCGACCTGAAACACGCCGATGGCATCGGCCACGCACAGCATGTCAAAGGTCGGTGCATCGGCTTGGGGCACAGTGGCAATCGACAAAGCAGGACCACCATGCTGCGCAATCAGATCAAAACTTTTGCGGATACAGGTGAGCATCCCGAGGGAGAGAATATCGACCTTGAGAATGCCAAGCGCGTCGATGTCATCCTTGTCCCACTCAATAAGGGTGCGATCTTCCATGGCGGCGTTTTCAATCGGGCAAAGCTCATCCAAACGGCCCTTGGTGATGATGAAGCCACCGACATGTTGGCTGAGATGACGCGGAAAGCCGATGATTTCGCCGATGAGTTTGAGCGTCAGCGCCAAACGCGGATCACTCATATCGAGGCCAAGTTCCTTGACCCGCTCCGGGTCCGCGCCGCCATTGCCAGAGCCCCAAATCTGCCCCGACAGATTGGCGGTGACGTCTTGCGACAGGCCCATGACCTTGCCGACCTCGCTGATCGCGGCGCGGGTGCGAAAATGGATCACGGTGGCACAAAGCCCGGCGCGGTGGCGACCATATTTGGCATAGATATGTTGGATCACCTCTTCGCGGCGCTCATGTTCGAAATCCACATCAATATCGGGCGGTTCACCGCGATGTTCCGAGACGAACCGCTCCACCACCATGGTGATCGTTTCGGGGCTGACATCGGTGATGCCCAGCAAATAACACAGGATCGAATTGGCCGCAGAGCCGCGCCCCTGGCATAAGATCCCCTGCGTGCGAGCGAACTGCACGATGTCATGCACAGTCAGAAAATAGGCCGGGAAATTGAGCAATTTGACCAGCGCCAACTCTTTATCCATCTGGGCGATGGCGCTGTCTGGCGCGCCTTTCGGGTAGCGGGTTTTGAGCCCTTCGCGCGCCAATCGCGTCAATCGCTCTTGTGGCGGCTCATCGCCTGCGATCTCATCGGGATACTCATAACTGAGCTCTGAGAGGCAAAAGCTCGATTTGGCGGCGATCTCCACCGTGCGACGCAGGGCGGCGGGATGGCGGGCAAAGAGCCGCTGCATGTCGGTCGCCCCTTTGAGGCGGCGCTCAGAATTGGGCAGAGCGCGGGTGCCGATGTCATCAATGCGGATGTGGTGGCGCAGACAGGTCAACACATCGGCCAATTGGCGGCGCGATCCGTGATGCATCAACACATCCCCGACCGCAACCATCGGCGCGGCGGTGCGATGGGCCAGATGGGCGCAGGCATCGAAATGCGCCTGATCACTGCCATCATAGCGCGGCACAGCGCCCAAAAAGACATGGGCCGGAAAGTGCTTCTTGAGCGCGAGAATGTCGGAGCGGCTGCTGTGCAGCTGGGTTTGTGGCAGGGCGATCAGGGACATGCCGGCACAGCCCGCACACAGATCGCGCAGGTCGAGATAACAGTCACCTTTGGGCGCACGGCGTTTGCCAAGGGTCAAAAGCCGTGTGAGGCGGGCATAGGCCGCGCGGTCATGGGGCAGGGCAACCCAATGCGTCTCGCTGTCGCGCACCACAAGGCGCGCACCGATGATCAGACGTGGCAGGGCGGCCTTATCGCCGAACTCGCGGCGCAGCTCTTTGAGAGCGGAGTAAGCGCGCACCACGCCCGCAAGCGAATTGCGGTCGGTGATGGCAATGGCGCTCAGGCCCAGTTCCGCCGCGCGGGTCACAAGTTCTTCGGGATGCGAGGCACCGCGAAGAAAGGTGAAATTTGAGGTGACGCACAGCTCGGCATAGCCGGGATCAAAGGCGGGATTGCGTGCGCTCATGCAAATTCCCCCTGCACAAACCAGCCGGGGTTTTGTGGCGTGTAAAACAACCACAGGCGCCGCCCCTGTGTGGTGTCCACTTTCCAATAATCGCGCAGACCCGTGCGCCATGTGTCCTCCGGCAACCACCATTCCGGCGCGATGCGTTCCGGCCCTGTGACATGCCCGGTGGTGAAGGACATGTTGCGCCAACGGAACCGCTCCGGCGGACGGGGGCCCGTGGCAGAAATCGGTTCGGGCGCAAACAACCGGATAGGCCGGGGGCGCAGGCTGACCCAAGGGCCTTCGGGGGCACTATAAGCGGCCACAACCCGTTTGAAACTGCGCTCCGGGATGTGGCTGTCGGCGGGGAGAAACCGTTGAATATTGTCGAGCCCGATCCGATTGCCAAGCCGGGTGATCAGATCATCTAAGCCTTCCGGGCGCGCCGCTGTGGCATGGGTGATTTGGCTTTTGAGCAAAGGTTCAACTTGGGTGGCTTCAAGACGCATTTGGTCAATGCCAAAGCCCGCATCGACCTCGGCCACACCGCGCTCAAACAGCGGCAAGACCCGGGCCGCCTCACGCATTGGCGCGGCAAGGCGCAGCTCGACCTGCTGCGCCCCCTGATCGACGCGACGCAGAGTTAGGATGAGACGGCGCGCGCCCATGTCCTGGTCTTTGAGCTTGGCACAGAGCCGCTCCAACAGGCGCGCGGTGCCCGCCATGACATCGTCGCGCAGACCGATCGGCTCCGGCAAGGTCAGGCGCACGCCGTAATGGGGCGTTTCGCCCAGCGGTGAAATCACCTCGTCCTGCGTGCCCATTGCTTGGTCAAGGCGGAGCACAAGGTCGGGGCCAAAGCGACGGGCGAGCGTGGCGCGGGGCAGGGCCGTGAGATCAGAAATCAGGCGCAGGCCGAGCCGTTGCAGCGCAGTGTCGGTCTTGGGATCAAGGCGCAGCGCGGCGACGGGCAACCCGGCGATGTCTTCGCCGTCTTTGTGCGATGTGCCAAAATGGGTCAGGGCCCAAGCCGCCCCACGCGTGTTGGCGGCGGCAATATGACCCGTCAACCCGGCGCGCGCCAGTCGTGCGCGCATGTCCTCCAACAAGCCCGCTTCACCGCCAAAAAGATGTGCCGACCCGGCGATGTTGAGCATCAACCCGTCGCGCCCATCCAGCCCCACCCAAGGGCAGTAGCGTTTGCTCCAGCGCGCGAGCATGGTCAAAAATCGCGCATCTGCGGTTGGGTTGGCGGGGCGGCTTTCCAAAGCGGGGCAATAGGCGCGCGCATCAGACAGGCCCATGCCACGATGCAGCCCCTGCGCTTCGGCGGCGTGGTTCAGGCAATAGATGCGATCGGTGTTTTTCTCATGCTGGGTGAGCGCAAAAGGGGATTGTGTTGCCGCAAAAGCGGTGCGGTCAACTGCGCGTGCGCGCAGAACCCTATCGCTGGGCAGCCTCGGAAACCACACTGATACGACGCGTTTGCGCATCCCACTTCACTGTCCAAATCTTAAATGTTCCTGATTTGTTCTTTATAATTTCCCAGCGCTGCAGAGTCGAGTCTGTCGCCGGGCGCGCGGCATCAAAAACCGGGGCGCAGTGCCACCGGGTTTGCGCAGCATTGCTGCCCATGCCCTCGGGCAAAAGGCACAGGCCGGTGGCGTTGCCCTCTTGCGCTGCCAATTGCAAACGCCGCCCCTCGGTCAGGCCCACGGGTTTGGTGATCTCCATCACCACAAGGGCCACGGAGCCAGAGCGCAGTGCCTCTTCGGCGCTGGCGAGCAGGTCGAGATGTGACGGGGCCAAGGCCAAAAGCAGCTTTTGCGGGTCGAGATAGGGGGCAAATCCGACCGGGTTGATCTGATCTCCCCACCATGCCTCGCGCAGCCACAGCACCGTGCCCCCAGCTGCCCGGCCAAAGCCAAGGCAAAGGACAGAGCAGACGGCCCGCAGGCCTCATGGGTGCGGGCATTTACCGGGGGGAAATGGGTTTTAAATTCAGTCATGTTTGCGATCATACATCATGAAATCCGGAATGTGTGGTTCAAATGATGCGCAGGCCTGTCTCGCAGCCACCTTCGGCAATACCGGCGAGGCGGGATGCGGCGGTCCATTGCGGTGTCGAGCATCTCGGTTTTGCTTTCCTCACGGGTGTGGAGCTCATCTAGGCGCTTGATGAACAGCCGGAAGGTCAGCTGTTCGATAACGGACAGCGGGTTGTAGACGCCGCCCGACCAAAACGTGTTCCATGTTTGATCGATCTGTGTGCGGATTGTGCCTGTGAGCATGTCGGTTTCCCTGCGTTTTTTGGAGAGTATGGCTTGGAGATGGCCGAGGCAATCAGCAATGCCGTAGCCCTCTGGATCATTGATGTTGGGGTGGGTTTTTGGGGGGAGTGGTGGTTAACACTACGATTCTCAATCGCGAATCGTGCCGCAGCGAAAGGCGCTTGTTTCGGAATTTAACGTCCCGTTAAAGTGATGTTTCCGAACGGTGCCTGAGCAATCTGAAAATAATTGCTTCTAAATCGCCTTGCGAAAAACTGATTCAAAATCCGGCTTGGCTCAAACCTGTCTGCATAAGCCCGTTTGCGAAAAAAAACCCCCGCTTTTCTGTGTTCCCAAAAGAGGTGTTGACCCGCTCATTCTGCCTCGGAATGTTCGTCTTACGTTCCTTGGTCGTCAGGCGTGGACAACATCTTAAAGTAGAGAGGAAATACCTTGGGAAACGGCTCTAAAACCACACAGCCGATAGCGATCTGCTTCAAGCAGAAGATGCATGTCGGTCACCCCGCTTCAGCGAGGATATCCAATGCCAAGCATAAAATTTGCCGACGTCGAGTTTCCTGATCACAACACCCCATCCCCTTATTCTATTTGGAGACATTCCATGCCTTCTATCTTTGCTCAGAAACTTTGGAAACAAAAGCTGGTCGCTGCGCTGGCCGCTGCTGACGCTGGCCCGTCCGCATCCGATCTCGTCAATGCACCTGCGCTTAACCATTGGCGCGCCTTTGTAACGCCCAAGGGCTCACCGTTTCTTTTCGGCATGGTCTCGGGGCATCCCCGCCTCGGATCGAGATGGATCACGACCTCCCAGCTCGTTGGGATCAATCCAACGCATGGGTGGGCGCGGACTGCCTCTCGCTGGTACCAACTGTCGTGTCCTTTCGCTGATCTTGAGGCGAAGGTGGCTCGCGGTCTCGGCGTGAGTGACGCAGGACCAGATTTCTTGCAAGTTGGTATGCCCGGATGCCCGTCGCTGGATGACATGACCAAACTTTCCTTGCTCTTGTCCGCTTGGCGCAATCGCATTTTGCAGGCTGATGGAGACCGACATGTTTGATGGTGACGAGCCTAAGTATTTTTCCTTTGAAGAACGTCAAAAGCAGAAAGCGCTTTCGCGTGCGCGCGACGAAGAGCGACTGGCCCGCGGAGAGATTTCAGCAATGGAATTGCAGCGCGAGAACATGCCGTTCCGAAAGCTCCGTCGGGACCGGGTGGCGCTGTTCAGAAGCAAGAGGACGGGAGAATTTGTCTGGATCTCTTTAGAACCGAAGCCGAGCTCCCAAGACGGTAATGACGATTAGTTGGTGGCCTATGCCAAGCGCGGTGTCGCCGTTCAGCACAGCGATACGAATCTGGTTCTCGGCAGCCTGGCGGACGAGGTCTCGAGCCATCAGGGACTGGCCAAGCAGCTTGATGTCTGGTCAAACCGCGAATAGGAGGCCAAAGTTCTTCCATGATCGAGTTTCTTGAACTTCCCGATGACCATCCGGCACTGCGCCTGTCTCCGTTGCTTAGGGCGGCGCAGTACACCATGAAGTATGCCGCCGAGAACGGTGGCATCGGCCTGACAGCCACAAAGGCATTCCAGCGCAAGTTTGTCCACTGGGCCGTCGAACATGTCAATTGGCCGGGATTCGGCCTTGAGGAGGCCTTCAGCGTCAGCAAGGTTGTCAATGAATACGAGTTCCCATCAATCCAGATCGTGCATTTCCTGTTGCTTCAACGAAAACTGGGGCGCCACTACAAGGGCAAGTTCCTCCTGACCAAGAAAGGGAAGGACCTGCTGAAATCCCCGGCACAACTGTTCCATGAGCTGATGCCGTTCTTCATCCTAGAGGTGGACCATTCGTCATATGCCCGGCTTGATGAGCGGCCCATCGGGAATTGGGATGTCTGGCTCAATGTCATGAATGTCGAACTGGAAGCCGGACAGTCTGAAAAGCAGATCTACGGACTGTTCTACGGGGAGGGGCCAGATTGGGGAAACGCGGGCTGGCGGGGGATGGCGATTTTCTCAAGCTATGTGCTGAAGCCGCTGGAATGGGCGGGGCTGGTTTCAGTTCATGAGGTAAAGGGCGGGAGCCGACATGATTGGATGTATTTCAAGACACTTCTGTGGAGCGGGGTGTTGCGTCTGGAAACAGACGAGATGGTGAAAGCTACGGTCCGGCACTGAACATTATGGTTTCTTGGCTATTCACATAAAATATACGACTTCTTATGTCTAATGTTGCGACAAAACGGCGGCCCTACCGGGCCGCCGTTGAAAGTAGGGCAATTGGCCTCAAGGCTCTTCGACGGCGTACCCGTTCGGCATTGGGGTCACGTTCCTATCATAAAGGGTGAAGCCTGTCAGGCGCTCAAACTCAGGATCACTGGGGGTGAAGATCTGCGCGCGTGGCTGAAAATGCTCAGGTGCGAAGTTTTTTCTCTTTTCATTGTTGTTTAAAAACAAATGCTTACGAATCTTGTGGGTAAGGTTTTCCGCTGAAGCTCAACTCCACTAGGCACTGCCGAGAAAATTAATTTGGCAAATAACACTCAAATTATCGAGTGACGCTCAATGAAACCCAGTTCCGGCACCTGGTCGAAAACCTGAAATCTAGGACGCGCCTTCCGCAGCCATGTTCGGCCGAACTCAAGAGCACAGGATACGGCACGGCAGGGAAGATGGATAGGTGTCCAGCGGATGGGGAGTAGCTCACTTTGGCGATACGACTACAACTTTGCTTCATTACGCCCATCTTTCTATGCTGTTGAAGGAAATAGGTTTTGTTGATCTGGATGTGATACTGCGGGGTGTTTTGGGTTTTTTCGGGCCCGATTGTTGAGACGTTGTGCCGCCGGTTTTGACAGTTCCGTTCGCTCGAATATCCACGGTCCGTCAGCGAGCGGGTGTTCAGCTTTGATTTCACCTGCTTCTGCTGCCAACCGCAACGTTTTTGGTGCCACCCCAAGAAGCTTGGCCGCGTTGGAGAGGTTGAGCCAAGGATCGAGACCATTGGGTTCAACCTTGAATACGGGAATCTTGCGGTAGGACCGTAGTGCTGTGATCCGTTCCTTGGTCCAGCGGTTGCCGTTTCCGGTGGCAAGACCGTTCCGGTTCAAGACACCGGCGATGACACAGTCGCTGGCGATCCGCGCAAGCTGGCGGACGGCTTCAACAATATCAGGTGGTGTTGCATTGCGCTGTCCTCGCGGGCGCTTTGGCAGGCGGATTTCTGTATGGGCACCGCCGGCCCAATGAACCAACAGGACGATCTCGGATGCATTGTCGTCAAGATTTGCCACTACTTCACGGATTACCGTGCGGACAATCCGCTTCTTGAGCTTAGCGTCCGTGCCCGGCGCAAACCAGACGCGCTCAAGATTGCTCCCCAAGGCTGCCAGGTCTTCCACCGGTAGCGTTGTCGCATGCGAGGTAGTCGTATCGTGGTGCGCGAGCTTCTGCTCGATCTCCTGGACCCGTTGAAGCATCCGGTTCCAACGGGCTTCCAGTTCTGCAGTCACCAAGCGGTTCTCAGGGTCCGATGCATCATACTGTCGGAATGCACGGTCAGTCGCATATTGCGCGGCCTCCAGATCACGGCTGAGCGCATCGCGAACCTGATCCCGTTGACATACCGCTTGCCGGGCGGCCGCTTCAGCGGCGGCGATCGCGCCGGGGCTGACCACCTGCAAGAGCGCATGTTCAATGGCATCATCGACCCGCAATCCGCCAAAAGCGATGCAGCGCGCTTCGCCATTGTCCAAGATTCCACGCCAACAAGAGTAACGCGGGATATCATGCTTCTTACCGGTGTAGCGAACCGTCAACTTACGTCCGCAGCGCCGGCAGCGCAGAAGTCCGGCCAAAAGTGCGGAACCATGCTTGGCCGCGCCGTGATGTCGGCTCTGAGGGACATTGTCGCTGACCATTCTGCGGATCGCCTCTGCCTTCTCCCAACTCACGTATCCTTCGTGCGCGCCCGGCTTCAATGCCAGCCACTCATCGCGATCCTTCCTGCGCGTAGCGGATGCCCCAAACCCTATCGAAGTCCGGGTCTTGCCGTAGGCATAGGCCCCGCCATAAGCCGGGTTGACGATCATGCGATGGATGGTGGCGTATGTTGGCCGCCGCCAGACCACCTCACCCTGCTTGCGAAGGCAGGGCAGTTCAAGACCATGCTCAATAAACCACATGAGGGCCTGCCGCGCGCTCCCCAGCTCGGCGACCTTGTCGAATACCAGACTTATGGCATCTTGCACGCGACGATCCGGATCCTTCTCAAGCCTGTCGCCAGCCTTCACGAACCCGACAGGAGCAGCGACGACAAGTTCGCCGCGCCGTGCCTTCTCATAGCGTGCCGCAAGGGAACGTTGTCTGAGGAGATCGAGTTCGTATTCGTTCAGGCTGCCCTTCAAGCCCAGCAACAGGCGGTCATTGCCATCGCGCGGCGCATATACCGTCTCCTGATCGATCAACACCGTATCGACGACGCGGCACATCTCTACGAGATGCTGCCAGTCTCTGCTGTTGCGCGCGAAGCGGGATACTTCGCGTGCGGCAACGGCACCGACCTTTCCCAGACACACATCTGCAATCATCCGGTCAAAGCCTGCCCGCTCGACGCCGCCGGCGGCAGACCGGCCAAGATCGTCATCCACGGTCTCGATCCGGCTCCAACCCAGATCGGACAGCCGCTCCCGCATCGCATATTGCAGAGTGCTGCTTTCCCGGTTGTGCAGGACCTGATGGGCTGATGACTGCCGAACGTAGAGGATCGCCTTGCGCTCCAGGTGCTGCGGCCCGATCTTCTCATGCTTCATGATAGCTCTCCCCGTCCGTCGTGCCCGCATGTTCCACCATCAGGCGCGCCATCAGCCGCGTTAACGATTGCCGCGTGTCGTCGGGCAGGCTTTGCCAAGGCGGGATTGGTGGCGCAGCTGTGGACTGGGTCTGCGGAAACAGCTCGAGTTGTGTCGTCATCGTTTTGCGCGGCATTGGCCGACCTCCGAATCGTTGGTTCAGAGTCCAATGCTGCGCCAGCGCATGATGCGGAGTCGGATTTATCGAATGAGCTACGGTCGGCATGGCTGACCAAATCCGCAAGCACCGTCAGGGTATCCAGACCAACATGTGCCGTATCGACACCGCGACAGCCGGCACATGCGGCCCGGTCAAACATCCAGACAGGAACTTCCAGAGACCGGTCAGACCGACCGCCAGTGAGGTTACATCGAAAAACTGCCACACTAGGTTTGTCGATCACCTCATGGATATAAACCGATCGGCCAAACCAAGGGTGCCATCGATAAAGAACCTCGCGCCGATCGATAACGTGGGTGTTCTGGTGTTCGGTTGTACAACGCCGTCAGGCCGCATTCGTCGCACGGCAAGGCCACAGATCCCGGCCAAACCGGACGCGATCCACGCCTGTTCATGGAAGCTGTGTTGTGGATTGTGCGAACTGGTGCGCAATGGCGGGAACTGCCCGTCGAATTCGGGAAGTGGAATTCTGTCTTCAAGCGGTTCCGGCGGTGGGTGAAAGCTGACGCTTTCTACAGCATGTTCAGAACCTTGGCTGCGGACGCCGATTTCGAATACGCGATGATCCCCTCTCGGTGAATATTTCATTCATCTGCCGGGCAATGGACGGTTCCATCGTCAAGGTCCACCGCTCCGGCCAGGGCGCAAAAGGGGGACGCAGAGCCAGGCCATAGGGCGCTCGCGCGGCGGCATGACGACGAAGATCGTTGCCCTGACCGATGCGCTTGGCAACCTTGTCGATTTCCGCCTGTTGCCGGGGCAAGCGCATGACCTGCGCGGCGTGCCGGAGTTGATCGACACCCTCGCCGCAGATCACCTGTTTGCGGATCGCGCCTTCGAAGCCGATTGGCTCCGAACCGCGCTGGCCGAACGTAGCATTGCCCCGGTCATTCCGCCAAAATCCAACCGCCGCTTTCCTGCCGAGTTCGACAAGGAAACCTACAAATGGCGTCATCTGATCGAAAACCATTTCGGAAAGCTCAAGGAAAACAGAGGCATCGCCATGCGCTCGTGCAAGACCGACCAGAGCTTCAAGGCGTTCATTTCACTAGGGTGTGACCCCAATTCCTTGTCTTGCTGAAATGGGCTCTTCATGATTCATCTGCGGAAAACAGGTGCATGATGGCGAGATTTGATCTGAGCGACGAAGAATGGGCTGCAATCCGGCCTCATTTACCCAAACAAGGGCGCGGTCCGCAGCGCAAGGATGACAGAACAGTCTTGAATGGCATTTTCTATGTTCTGCGCACGGGGGCGCCGTGGCGCGATCTGCCGGAACGGTATGGCCCGCGCACGACAGTTTACAACCGCTATGTCCGCTGGGGTGAGCGCGGGATTTGGCAAGGGATATTTGATGTGCTGGCGACGGAATGTGAGGATGCGCTGATCTTCATTGATAGTTCAATCGTCAAGGCACACCGGGCGGCAGCAGGCTCAAAAGGGGGGAGTTGGCGCAAGGTATTGGACGCTCACGCGGCGGTCGCGGCAGCAAGGTTCACGTCGCCGTAGACCATCGCGGCCTGCCTCTACGGTTCGCGATTACAGGCGCACAAACGCATGATAGCAAGGTATTTGGTTCATTTGTCGGCTGGCAAAAACAGCCGACAGCTATCGTCGCAGACAAAGCCTATGGCTCAAAAGCCATCCGCCAAACCATCGCTGACGAAGGCGCATTGGCAGTGATCCCATCCAAGTCAAACGCCCGCATCCACATCCCACATGACCCCGACATCTACGCCCAGCGAAACCTTGTAGAGCGGTTCTTCTGCCGCATGAAAGACATGCGAAGGCTAACAACGAGATACGAAAAGTTGAAACGCAACTTCCTGTCGATGGTCCATATCTTTGCAATCAGATGTTGGCTCAATTGAGTCCACACCCTAGCCGTATCAATCATTCAAATCAGATGAACATCAACAGCCCTAGAATTTCCATAGGAGTGAAAACTTTAGATTTTTAAATAATATAAAAGTTAAAAAAACTTAATTCGGGCTGAAATGAAAAACTAACGCGATATTTTCAATCTTAAGAACATCCCTTTGCGCGAATGTGTTCCGGTCTCTTCCTGCGTGGTGTCGTAGCCTTACAGAAACGCGTGGAGAATATCATGAACACCCGACTTAGTGCCATAATTCTGGCGATCCCAACGCTT